>DASROF010000164.1:0-3502 GCA_035647075.1 Vicinamibacterales bacterium
GTTCCTGGAACTGCAGACGTTCGCGAAGTGGTTCGGAGCGCGAACGAAGGGATTCAACGCGGAGGAGCACTGGAAGAAGAAGCTGCCGAGCATGTACCACCAGTTCAAGGAGCTGGCGGATCTGGACATCACCAGCGAGGCGATGGAAGTCGGGCCGACGACCCACTACATCATGGGCGGAATCCGCGTGGACGCGGACACGCAGATGTCCACGATTCCCGGACTCTTTGCGGCCGGCGAATGCGCGTCTGGCATCAATGGCGCCAACCGCCTCGGCGGCAATTCGCTCTCGGATCTGATCGTCTTCGGCAAGCGGGCTGGCGAGTATGCAGCGACGTACGCACGGGAGAACGCGAGTGCCCGTATCGATGACGGAGCCGTCGAGCGTGCGACGAGAGACGTGCTCAAGCCGTTCGAGGCTGGCGACCAGGGCGAGAACCCGTACAAGGTGCAGGCGGATCTGCAGGACACGATGCAGAACCTCGTTGGCATCGTCCGCCAGGAGAGCGAGATGCAGGAGGCCGTGTCGCGGATCCAGCAGCTCAACGAGCGCGCGGCGCGTGTTGGCGTGTCTGGCCATCGTGAATACCACGCCGGCTGGCACACCTCGATCGACGTGCGCAACCTGCTGTCAATTTCCGAAGCCATCGCGCGGTCGGCGATCGAACGCAAGGAGAGCCGCGGCGGCCACTTCCGTGAGGACTATCCGCAGAAACTGGATGAGTTCGGCACGTTCAACATCATGGTGAAACGCGGCAGCGACGGCCGCGTGCAGGTGTCGCGCATGCCGATTCCGGTGATGCCGGACTACTTGAAGGAAGTCATCGAGGAGCAGAAGTCGTGAACACCGCAACCTTCAAGATCTGGCGCACGCAGCCCGAAGGCGACGGGACCTATCAGACCTTTCACACCGAGGTCTCGGACGGCATGGTGGTGCTCGACGCCGTGCACCGCATCCAGGCCGACCAGGCGCCCGACCTGGCCGTTCGCTGGAACTGCAAGGCGGGGAAGTGCGGTTCGTGCTCAGCCGAGATCAACGGCAAGCCGCGGCTGATGTGCATGACGCGGCTCAGCACGCTGAACCTGCGCGAGCCGGTCACCGTCGAGCCGATGCGCGCGTTTCCGCCGATCAAGGACCTGGTCACCGACGTGTCGTGGAATTACGACGTCAAGAAGCAGATCCGGAAGTTCAAGCCGCGTCCTCCCGATGCGCCCGACGGCACCTGGCGGATGCAGCAGCGCGACATCGACCGCGTCCAGGAGTTCCGGAAGTGCATCGAGTGCTTCCTGTGCCAGGACGTCTGCCACGTGCTGCGGGATCACAACAAGCACAGCGAGTTCATCGGTCCGCGCTTCTTCGTCTACGCCGCGAACCTGGAGATGAACCCGATCGACACCGAAGACCGCGTGCCGGATCTGAAGAACAAGCACAGCATCGGCTACTGCAATATCACCAAGTGCTGCACGAAGGTCTGCCCGGAGCACATTACCATCACCGACAACGCGATCATTCCGCTCAAGGAACGTGTCGTCGATCGTTACTACGATCCGCTGACGCGGCTGCTGCGCGTGTTCAAGTAACAGATTGAAGATCAGAGGACCATATCGTCGCGGCCGATGATCACCTGCCCGGCGAAGTGCTTCCGCACTCCCTCGATATAGGTGGTATCAGGAAACTCCGCTGTGGCGTTTCTGTTTGACCCGGGCAGCAGGTGCGAGAGCACCAGCGTTTTGACCTTGGCCTCCGCCGCCATCCGCCCGACGTCGACCGTCGTCGAATGCGTTTCCGCCACATGGCGGGGAACGCTGTTGAAGTTGCCTTTCGCTTCGGCGGCCTTTGCCTGCGCGATCATGTTGTCGTAGATCGACAGATCGATCACCTCACAGACGAACAGGTCCACCCCTTTGGCCAGCTCGACCAGGCCAGGCGTGTACGCCGTGTCGCCTGAAATCACAATCGAACGGGTTGGCGTGTCGATCCGGTAGGAGATCGACCGGTACTTCATGTTCGCCTTCGCGCGATCGGGGAAGTGGGCGTTTTCGACCGTGGTCACCTTGATTCGATCGTCGGCGAACGCCTGTGCCGGCGAGGACGTCGCGGTGATGTCGCGACCCTTATACAGGGTCTCTGGCCTCGTGGTGCGGCCTTCGTCGACGATGCGGATGTCGGCGTTGGCCTTCAGAAACGCGAGCGCCGCATCAACGAGGGCCACCGTGCCGAACGGGCCGTACACCGCCGTAGGGGTCGCCTTCGAACCGGTCCACTGCTGGGTCAGCAACGCTGGAATGTCGGTGGTGTGATCGTCGTGCAGGTGCGTCAGGAACACCGTTTCGACCTGCTGGTAGCCGAGCCCAGAAGCGACGAGCGAGCGCACGGTCCCATATCCGCAGTCGATCAGGTACGGGCGGCCGTCCACGACGACGGCGTTCGACGATTGGGTGCGCCGGAGATTGACGTTCGGTCCGCCCTGCGTGCCGAGCAGCACCAGTTGCGTGCCGGTTGGCGGAGCGACGGGGATGTTGCCGGTGGCGCCGGTGCCGGCCTGTGCCAGAAGTCCTGCCGATCGCAGCCAGGGCGCGGCTGCACCGAGGGCAGCGGCCGACGCTGCTGTGATCATGAAGTTCCGACGCCCACGCTGATTCATCCGCTCCTCCGAGCCGCCGAGATTATCACTGCCTGGCGATCGATTTAACAAAGCTTTACGCGCTCTTGACGTCGTGACGCCACGCTGCCTCGTCGAACTATTCAGAAGGTCAGAAAACGGCGCAATGCCGTCAGGAGGTCGTATGAGTTCAGTGATCAGGCGGGCGATGATGGTGGTTGGCGTGCTCCTCGCGTCGGCAGTGGCCGCACAGGCGGAGACGCTCGAAGTGCATGTACCGTTTGCGTTCGTCGTCGGCTCGACGCAGATGCCGGCCGGTACCTACCGGCTCGTACGCGAATCAGGGATGTCGTCGTCGGTGATGCTGATTCGGGGTGAGCACGGCAACACCGCGCAGATCTTCGTGCAGACGACGCCGCTGAAGGGGGCCAGTCCCGCGGGAAACTCCGCCGCGCTGGTGTTCGTGCCGGATGAGCGCGCAAACCGGCTCGCGCAGGTGTGGGGCTCGCCGTCAGCAGGCGAGGAAGTGCTTGCACATCACGGCAAGGCGAAGCAGGTCGGTCAGATTCTCGTCGTCGGTAGGCGCCTGTCGTAGCTCTGGAGTGAGCGCGGCGTGCGTCTTCTCCGAGACCTCTAGTTCTCGGTGGGCGGCTGCACCTGGTCGACGACGAGGACGTCGATCGGTGCGCGGCCGCCCTCGAGTCGCAGACCGAGCTGACTCCGCAAGGCATCGAACAATGACGGGCCGCCTTGCTGCGCCGGTGGCACGCCCGCTACCGGCCCGCCGACGGCACCGCCGATGACACCAGTCGCACCGGGTGCGTCCAGCGTATCCGGTGTGTACATCAGGTCGAAGTCAAAGGCGCCCTGCAATCCTGTCTTGTCGTTGACCTGCCGAC
>DASROF010000165.1:0-21768 GCA_035647075.1 Vicinamibacterales bacterium
GCCGGCAGTTGCCGCGTCTCCATTCGCGCCTTCAACTGGAACCGCTCCGCCAGGAGCGTGCGCAGCATCGGCATCAGCGCGTCCGGGCCGGGCGGTGCTGTTTCGGCTCGTGCGTCGATGTCGAACCGCTCGACCGCCGTCCATGCCGGCGCGTCAATCAACTGCGAATCGTGCAGCCCGTACGCGCGAAGAATCAACGTCCGCAGCGGCGTGTTCGTGGCGATCAACTGCCCGTTCGCCCGCGGGGTGAACGATGTGTTGCCGCCGTCAACGTTGCGCCGGACGGAGGCCACCCCGAACGCTGGCTGCTGGCCGGCCGCGCCCGCGGTCAGCGCGAGAATGACGATGATGGCAACCAGACTTCGGGAAGGCATTTGAAGCCCTCGATCAGGGTCTGAACCCGTTCCCGGACGGTCCGATCCACTTCGTTCGACAGGCATACGGGGCGTTGACCTCGCTGGGCGTGCGCTACCAGAGCCGTTGTACGGCCTGTTACCGCCGATTGATCAACAACGAAGTTGAAAGCAAAAAGCCCCCGGCCTGGCGGCCGGAGGCTTTGTTTTCTATATCAGTGTTCAGCCTAGCGGCTGACCTGGATAGTGTTTCCAGGGGCAGTGCCACGCCCGCCGCGGCCGGTAACGCCGGCTGAGACAAGCTTGACCCACAGCGAGCCATCGCCTTTGTAGTACGACGTGGCAGTGGCGTTGCGCAGTGCATCCAGGCTGTTTTGTGGCGTACCGGCATTTGCGGTGGCGAATCCCGGCAGCTCGAAAATCACCCATGAACCGCTGTCCAATTCGCTCACGCTGATGTTCACGGGAGACTGTTCGGTGTCCGCCCTGATCTCGGTACCGGCGCGCACCGTGGTACTCCCACCGGTAAACTTCCTGCCGTTGCGGCTGAGAACGATCGGTGGAGCAGCAGCGCCTCTTCCGCCAGCTCCGCCTCGACCTGCAGCAGCGCCCTGAGCAGGAGCACCGGCAAAAGCAGGAGCAGCACCGGGACCACCGCGACCTGCCGCGGCACCAGGCCCAGCTGCGCCTGCAGCAGCACCAGGAGCGGGGCCGGCGCCTCTGGGGCCACCGCCGCGACCACCGCCTGCGCCGCCAATCTGCATGCGTCCAAAATCACCCTTACACACGGCAGCGTTCCAGTCCGGTTTCATCTGGCACGCTTTGTCGTCGTTCGCGATGCCGTTGTCGATCACGACATAGGAATCGGGGATGCCGGCGACCGATCCGTCGATATCGTGAAACACCGCGCCATTCCAGCCTGCAAAACTTCCGAACTCACCGGAGAAGGACCATCGGCGATCCGTCGGTGGGAAATACACCGGCTTGGCATTTTCGAATTTCAGGCCTTCGACGGAGTTGTTGGTGCTGATGGGAAAGCTGGTGAACAGCAGGTACGAGATCGCTCCGGTCTTGCGAGTGGCATTGTCCTGATAATTGACGAACTTCGTGTTCGACACATGGTGGAGGAAGTCGTAGTACTCGTACCCACGGATCGGGTAATCCGCGTCAGCGCGAGGCAAGGTCCGACCGTACGCTTTCTCTGCGTCCGTTGTGGGGGTGCCTTTATTGTCGCTTTCGCCCACGAACAGGGAGTTCATGACTTTCGAGGTGAAGTCGCCGTGGTACGGGGCCACACCAGGGTACGCATGTGTGTAGCCGATAGCGCTGTCGGCAATCTTCAGGCCGTCGAAGACATGGTTCTCGCCACGGGCCCAGATGGCAGCGCCCCTGCTTTTGTAGATCGTAATGTCTTTCAGCACGGACTCCAGCCTCGCGCTGTTGGTGTCGCTGGGATCCGTATAGGGCAGATGCGTGTTCCCGCCAAGGTTGAACCTGCCCTGCGCATTGGGTCCGCGATCGAACATCACCCCTTCGATATTTGAGTGGGCGACGTTGCCGGAAAACTCCCGAATTTGTGTTCGACGCGGCCAGGTCTTCGCGGAGATCTCGGTACCTTCAAACTTACCCGTCGGATGTTCTGGAAACGCGAGCCAGAAGCCTGTGGCCTCAGAACCTGCGGACACATTTCCGCGGTAGGTGTTGTCGGGGTTCGTGATCCAGAAGGTGGACGCCGTGTTGTCGGACGGAAGCAACTGGTCGGTGGCAGTTTGACCTTGACCGCCACCTCCGTAGACTCCGACAACCGCATTTGTCGAATTACACGCCCGGGTGGTGTTGCACCTGGTCAGAATCCCGAGGTTGTTCACATACTGGTTGCCGTGCTCAACGCCATCTTCGAGGAAGTAGCAGTGACCGACGTTGTTGTACGCGACATTGTTCTCAACCCGCACATTGTTCGTGCCGTGTACCGTCACACAGCGGCTGTAGGTGTCGTGAATCGCAGAGTTCTCAATATATTGCCCCTGCGTATCGCTCACCAGATGCCAATGGATCGGATACCTCGCCAGGTTCTCGTGCTGACCCATTCGGAAGAACTCGACACCAGAGACTTGCATCGTTGACCCAGCCATCGCCATCACATGCCCGCCACTGAATGATTTCTCGGCGTCGGCTGAAGCCTGGATACGGATATTGCGCGTCAACATACCGACTTCGCCACGCTCATCCACGCCAAACGTGATTTGGCCGTAGTGCATGTACTGAAGTTTCTGATCCAGCGTAATCACTTTTCCAGAGATGCTGGAGATGGTTCGTCTCTCTGCCTGGTGGGGATCGAAGTCCGTTGACGCGACAACAATCTCGTCGCCTTTCTTCCAGTCACCGGCATCCAGAACTTCTATTCTGTCGCTACCCGCGGCGGCTGTTTTTGCCAGCTTGGTCCATGACTGTTTCCGATTACCGTGGAGGCTCAGGGTTCCGCCCATGAGCATGATCCCGCGGTCACCCATCGTCATGATGTCTTCACCAGGGACATCGTTGGTCAGGGTAAGGGTCGCCTTGCGCGTGTAGGGATTGGCTTCACTGCCAATCTGCAACTCCCCGTGCACCAGGATCCACTCGGTGCTCAGTTCCATGTCGCGGTTATTCGCGAAGCTCAGTTTGCCGTCGATAGTTAAGCTTCGCAGCGCCGGGGGACTGACGTCGAGGACAACGTTCATGTCACGGCCAATGGTGACTGCGTCGCCTTTGGCTGGTACCTTTCGGTCAGGCCAGGTGGCCGGATCAGACCAGCGCGTCCCATTGCCCGCCGACGATTTCTTTTCCTGACCGGCAACGTAGGCCCATCCGCTGAGAAAGAAAAGGGCTGTAACGAGCAATGGAAAGAACAAGCGATAGCGTTTTCGCATGGCAGTAACTCCCGCACCCCAGAAACCGAGTCCAGCATTTGCGCAACGACGAACAGGACGATGGTCCAGAGTCTAGCGTGCATATCATGCAGCAACTGAAAGCTGAAAGCGGATGTTTCTCGAACCCTGCGCGAGTGACATTTCGAGTGACATCGAAGCGGCACAGGCTGCAGCGGTCGTCAACCGGCAGTCCCCCGGGTCAGGGGTCAGAATCTGCCCTTCAGGTGTCCCATCCTGAGCGTGAGATAGACCCACTTGCCAAGCAGTTTGACGTCGTTCCGCCACGAGCGCTGATCGATGTAGTTGATGTCCGGTTCGATTCTGGCGCGGACGTCCGTTTGGTTGAATCGATCCAGAAAGGACAGGATGCTGGGGTTGCACACCCCGGGTGTCACGGACAGTACTTTCTGCCAGCCCGGATCGTCGAGTCGCACTTCCTCAACGCGGGCGGCGCGCGGTCCGATCAGGGTGACATCACCGCGCATCAGATTCCAGATGGCCGGCAGTTCGTCGAGGCTCAGATTGCCGATCAACCGACCGAACCGCGTCAGTGCCGGCGGGTCCCCCGTCATCGTCCGGAAGCGGTAGTGCGGGAACACACGCCCCCCTTGGCCAACTCGCGGCGTACGACGCAGGACTGGACCCTTGGTTGTCAGTCGCACACCGACCGCGATGACCCCGGTCAAGGGCAACAGAAGCAGGAGACAGAGCGTCGCAACGAAGAGGTCGAGGATTCGCTTCATGATCTGCTCAGTGTGCGCGGCTCGCCAGTATCCACCGACGTCATAAATCTTCTGCGGCCGGCGGCAGTGATCATAGTGAGACACGGCGCCTAATCAGCATTTTTCAGGACGCGGTCAAGACATCTACCGGTGCTTACGTCCACCATGCTGGTGGAGGTGACGTATGCGGACATTCCGTCCTCTGACGTTGTTGCTTTGGACCGGTCTTATTGTGTTTGGGCTCGCCACCGCAGCTGCTCCCGCCAGCGCTCAGTCGGCAGATTTCTCCGGCGTGCAACCGAAGGGACTTCCAACCGTTTACGTCACGGATCGCCAGGGGCAGGAGACAAAGGGGAAGATCGTGAGCTGGACCGACTCCGCGGTCGTTCTGCGCGTGGACGACGGCGCGACCCGCACGTTCAAAACGGGCGAGGCGGTTCGAATCGATTTGCGGGGCGATTCGCTCAAGAACGGCGCACTTATCGGCGCCGGCGTGGGACTTGCCATCGGACTGATGACGAGCGCGGCTTGTTGGGAATGTGACGGCAGCTTCGCCGTCACCATGACCCTGGCCTCCGCGGGGATATACGCCGCCATTGGCACCGGTATCGATGCGCTGATACCAGGTCGCACGCCATTCTGGAACGCGGGCTCGTCTCAGGGCACGGGCGGCGGATTGACGGTCAACATCTCTGCTCAGCGGCGAAGCGCGTTTGTGGGATGGAGAATAGGAAACGATAAGAAACGCTAGCACCGAAACATGTTCGTCGCGTCTATCGCGACAGTCGCCGAGGGTCTCCTCCGTCCGCGGCATGCCGAGCGATGCGCTCGAGCAGGCCGCCGAATATCAGGTTGTGGACAGGAAGGATTGCATACCAATAGACCCGGCCCATCCACCCGCGCGGGTCAAACGTCGCGGTCTGCCGAATCATCGAGCGCCGTCCGTCGTCGAGCGGGGTGATCTCGAACTCCAGCCAGCCGTGACCGGGCAGTTTCAGGTCCGCCGACAGGCGGAGGCGGCGATCCGGCTCGAAGGCCTCGACGGTCCACCCGTCGATCGTGTCGCCGACGGCACACACATCCGGGTCGCGCCGCCCGCGGCTCATCCCCACCCCCCCGAAGCCTCGATCCAACCACCCTCGCGCCCGCCAGAGAACGTTGCCGAAATACCATCCGGTCTCGCCACCGATGCGTCGAATCGGCGCAAACGCCCGCGCCGGCGGTACGTCGATGACGACGACGCGCATGTCGCGCTTGAGACGCGTCGGCGCTCCTTCATCGAGCGCTTTGACGACCGCCCCGTCGAATGCCATCGGCTCGATCCGAAACGTCTCGCGCGCCGCCGTCGAACGGACGACGGTCGAACTCTTCAGGCCTTCGACGAGCGCACGGCCGACGCGAGCCTGCGCGGGCGTGACCAGGGCAAGCCACAAACCGGAGAGGTGCGGCGTCAACACAGGCACCGGCAGCAGCAGCCTCTGGAGTCCGCGAATCCGGGCGAACCTGCGTATCATGTCGCCGTACGAGATCACCTCGGGCCCGCCAATCTCGAAAATGCCTTCGACGCCCTCGGGCGCATCGAGCCCCGCCTCGAGATAGGCAAGCACGTCGTCGATCGCGATGGGCTGTGTGAGCGTGTCCACCCATCGCGGACAGATCATGACGGGCAACCGCTCGACGAGCGCCTGAATCATCTCGAACGACAGACTCCCCGCACCGATGACCACTGATGCGCGGAACTCAATCACGGAGACGCCGCTCGCGCGAAGGATTTCGCCGGTCTCGACGCGACTTTTCAGGTGGTCGGACAGCGACGTGGCCTCGTCGGTCAATCCGCCCAGATACATGATTCGGCGTACGTTGGCGCGCCGTGCCGCACGCGCAAAGGTTTCAGCCGCGCGCCGATCGACATCCGCGAAATTCGATCCGCTTCCCATCGAATGGACCAGGTAATAGGCGCACCGCACGCCAACCAGTGCGCGGTCGAGCGACGCTTCGTCGAGGCAGTCGCCTTGCGCAATTTCGGTGGTAGGCGCCGTCGGGTGAAGCCGACCCGCCTGTCGCACCATGCAACGCACCGGGCGCCTCTCTTCTTCGAACCGTCGAAGCAGGCGGCCGCCGATGTATCCCGTGGCGCCGGTCAGCAGAACGGGAGCGTCCATCAAGGTCCAACCTGTTCTTCGAGCGCGGCGTCCTGCTGCACGGCTTGACGGACGGTGAGTGCGCGCACGAGTCGATTGTCCGCCGATCGATTGTCATCGGTCACGCAGCATCCAACCGGCCGCGCCGGCGATTCTGCATAGGCTCCAGCCGCGAACCGTGATGTGGTGGATCACACGCACGGATTCGATGCTCTTGAGACTTGTTGCCGCCTGGTGCCTGATGGCGTTGTGCGTCGTCGCACACGCGGCCGCCATGCCCGTCCTGCTGCGCTGGCTGCAACGCAGCGGCGTCCCCGCGCGGCCGCTCTGGCCGTGGACGAAGCTGTTCGTTCACCTCGCAAGTGCCGTGGTTCTCGTTCACCTCGCGGAGATTGCCGCGTGGGCGTTCTTCTACGCCTGGCAGCGCGCGATGCCGGACGTAAGCTCCGCACTCTATTTCAGCGCGGTGACCTACACCACAACCGGTTACGGTGATCTCGTGCTCGCGCCTGAGTGGCGGCTCGTTGGCGCCGTCGAGGCATTGACCGGAATCCTGATGTGCGGCTGGTCCACCGCGTTCTTCGTTGCGGTCGTCGGGCGATCCCTTGCGCCGCAGACACAACCGCCCTCGGTTTCATAGCAGTACCCGCTGTCAGTGCGATCCGAACGTCCAGCCAAGCCAGGGCCAGGGCTGGCATCACGATGACGAGACGCGGCGAGCGCGTGGTTACGGCAGGTGTGGTGGCAGCAGGAACAGCGTGATCGCGAATACCAGATAGACCGTGAGCACGAGCACACCCATGAACCACGCCGATCGCCCACTGCCCGTGACGAAGGCTGCAGTCAGTGTGGCAAAGAGCATCATGGCCACGGCACCGGGCCAGAACCGCAGGTCCATCGGAGTGGGCCCGATGACGTAACTGAGCAGCACGAGCACCGGGGCGACGAAGAGCGCGATCTGCGATGCACTGCCGAGTGCGATGCCGACGCTCAGGTCCAGACGGTCCTTACGCGCGCCCGAGAACGCCGACGCCATCTCCGCGGCGCCGCCGACCAGCGCCACCACGACGAAGCCGACGAATGCCTGCGTCATCCCGAACGTAATGGCCGCTTGCTGCACCGATTCGACGAAGACCTCACTGACCAGTGCGACGAACACGGTCACCACACCGAGCGTGGCGAGCGCGGTCACGATCGGCAACAACGTGTCATCGGCCTCGTGGTGCGAACGGCTGGCAAACAGCTCACGATGAGTCTTCAGCGAGAACAGCAGCCCGAGGGCGTAGGCAGCGATCAGCAACACCGAGAGCGCGACGCTCAACAGGCGCACGAACTCGGGCGCCGCGACAGTGTCTCCATTGGCCACGGTCGAAGGCACCAGCAGGGCGATCGTGGCGAGGAACAACAGGCTTGACTGAAATCGGGCGGTGACGGAGTTGTACTCCTGAACGTGGTGCTTGAGGCCGCCGAGGAGGAACGACGCTCCCAGCATGAACAATGCGTTGGTGACGATCGCACCGGCAAGCGAGCCCTTGACGAGCAGGTACTCACCTGACCGCAGCGCCGTAAGCGCGATCACGAGCTCCGTCAGGTTCCCCAGCGTTGCGTTGAGTAAGCCGCCGACGCTGTCACCTGTCCTGGCGGCCACCGACTCAGTCGCGTGACTGAGCAGCGCCGCGAGCGGCACGATCGCCAGGACGGATAGTACAAAGAGCCTCGTGTGGGCCCCCGGATCGAGCTTGTGCCCAACGAGCACGATCGGCACGAATGCCAGCAGCCAGAGCATCGGCGTCCGTCGCAGGAGAGTGACCAAGGCGGCCATCGGCGGTCTCTCCCGCAGCACACCATGCAGGACAGCCTGTCAGCTATGCGAATCGGGCGAAGAAGTCAGGCGCGTTCAGCCACCGCTAAGCTCTGCAGCATGAACGCGGGCAGCGCGGGCCAAAAGGCAGCCAAGAAGTAGCGCGCTATAATCGCCGCGCGACGTGGGCGGTCTGCTGTAAGGCAGACCGCCCTTTCTTTTTGCCGCCAGAGGACCGATGACCACCGCACTCTACAGAGCCGACGATCGGAACCTGCTGACCAGCGTGCTCGTCGGCGAAAGCGTCCACCTCGAGCCTGCGGCGATTCTCGACGGACTCACCGGCGAACAGGCACACGCCAAGCCGCACAATCTCCCGTACTCGATCGCGGAACTCGTCGCCCATATGTGCTACTGGCAGGAGTGGTTCAACGCCTGCCTCGTGTCGGGTTTCACCGGCATTGCCAAACACTCGGTGGACGGGTGGCCAACGGTCCATGTCGACGGCTGGGACGTGTTGCGTGCCCGCTATCTGTATTCGATCGAAGAAGCCAAGCGACTGGCCGTGGAATCCGCATCGCTCGGGGATTCGCTGCTGCCGGCAGCCGTGAACATTCCAAGCCTCGCGCGCGAATCGCACGGATCTGGCCTGCTTCGCGCCGCGGTCCACAGCAGTCACCATCTCGGTCAGATCATCACGATGCGGCGGTTGATGGGACTGTGGCCACCGCCGGGAGGAACGATTACCTGGTAGGAGGCTCAGGAGCCGCGTAGCGCCCGCACCTCCGCAGGCGTCAACGAACGCCACTTACCGATCGCCAATCCGCCGATTGGGATCGGACCGATCTTCACGCGGACCAACTTGAGCACCGTCGCGTCCAGGGTCTCAATCATGCGGCGGACCTGGCGATTTCTTCCTTCGGTCAGCGTGATCTCCAGGTGCGTGTACTTCTCGGAGTCTCGGACGCGACGTACGCGCGCGGGCCGTGTCGGTCCGTCGGCCAGCTCCACACCGTGACGGAGCCGCTGCAGCTGTTCGTCCGTCAGCCGTTGCGACGCTTTCACAAGATACGTTTTCGGCACGTGCGATTCTGGGTTGGTCACGCGTTCCGCCAGCTGGTTGTCGTTCGTCAGCAGCAGCAGCCCGGACGTGTCGAGATCGAGACGCCCGACAGGGGAGACGAACGTCCCGAGGTCGGCAATCAGGTCATAGACCGTCGGCCGCCCTTTGGGATCGCGGTAGGTGGTGAGATAGCCCGTTGGCTTGTAGAGCAGCACGTATACGCGCTCGCGGGCCTGCAGCGGCTTGCCGTCCAGGCGCACGCGATCCCGTTTCAGATCGATCCACTGATCGGGATCACGCACGACCTGACCGTTGACCTTGACCCGGCCGGCGGTAATCCAGCCGCGCGCGTCGACGCGCGAGCCGAGGCCGGCCTTCGACAGCACGCGATCGAGCGTCTTCAGGGGGCGCTGGCTCAGGGCAGACCCATAGTGATGATCACCTTGCCCTGGTGATCGGCCGTTCCGAAGTGCTGGAAGGCCGCTCGACCCTCGCTCAGCGCGTACGGTCCGTCGATAACGGGCGCAAGCTGGCCAGCTTCAAAGCGCTCGTTCAGATAAGGCAGGTCCCTATTCTGTTTCAGCGCCACGAGGCAGATCCTCCTTCCGGTCATCAGCCGGATCAGCCAGCCGACCAATGGAATCGCAAGCAGATGTCGCATTGCGGGACCACCGACCGTCGCATACGTTCCGCCTCGACTCAGTGAGCGCACATAGATCCACGGCCAGCGATTGGTCTTGGTATCGACAATCAGGTCGTAGCGCCGGCCGTTCCGCGTGAAGTCCTCCTTCTGATAATCGATGACGTGATCAAAACCGATCGCGCGCATCATTTCGAGCTTCGACCCGCTGTCGACGCCGGTGACCTCTGCTCCGTGTGCTTTGCCAATCTGAACTCCGATTGTCCCCACTCCCCCGCCCCCGCCGTTAATCAGGAGCGTCTGACCCGGTTTCAGCGGTCCGTCGACGAACAGTGCCTGCACAGCGAGCTGGCCGGCCTGCGGCAGCGCGGCCGCCTGCTCGAACGTCATGTGCGCGGGCTTCGGAGCCAGTGCGCGCTCACGAGCGCAGACGTATTCCGCGAACCCGCCCCAGCCGCCGCTTCCGTAGCGGGACAGATCGCCGTAGACGTCATCTCCGATCCGGAATCGTTCGGTGCCGCTGCCCAATGCCACGACCCGTCCGGCAACATCCGACCCGAGAATCGGTTTGGGCGGCCCGGGGAGAAATGGAAGGGTTGGACCCTGCAGCAGCCCCCAGTCCCAGTCGTTGATCGATGCCGCATGCACTTCGACAAGCACTTCGCCTTCTCCCGGAACCGGCTGCTCGATTTCACGGAATTCAAGCACATCGGGGAGACCGTATCGATCGCGGACCAGAGCCTTCATCGACTTCGCACAAACGTACGTCAGGCTGGCACTGTGGTTCCACTGAGGACAAGGCGAGCCCGGTAATATTCGGGCTCGCTCGTCGTTTATAGCTTGAGGAATCGATGCACGCGGTCCCCCAGCCCGTCGCACCGGACGTCGCCGAGGAGCTCGAGCGCGTTTACCGGGAACACGCCCCCCTCATTTACCGGACGGCCTGGGGCGTGCTCGGCACGCGCGAGGACGCGGAAGACGTGGTGCAATCGGTCTTCCTCGGGCTGATGCGGCGCCAGTCGCTGCCGGACTTTCAACAGAATCCCAGGGCCTACTTCTACAAAGCAGCCGTTACCGCGTCACTCGACATTCTGAAGGCCAAGCGCCGGCGACCGATCCTCGTGGACGACGTCGCCCTCTTCGAGACCGCCGCGCCGGATTCCAGTTCTACATTCGATGAAGAGCTGTATGAGCGTCTGTACGCAGCAATCGCGCGGCTTACGCCTGATGCGTGCAGCGTCCTCCTCCTTCGATACATGCACAACAAGAGCCTCGCGGAGATTGCGCGGGAGCTCGGTGTGTCGCGCGCTGTCGTCGCCGTTCGCCTGTTTCGATCGCGGGCGCGACTGAAGGCGCTTTTTCGTGACACTCCGGAGAACAGTCATGCCACACGCTAACGAACGCTTTGCCACGATGCTCACGCGATACCTCAGGCGGCACGGCGACGCGCCAGGTGACGACGCGTCCGCGGCGGTCGTGCGGGTCTGGCGTCGTCTCGAGCCTCATGCCCTTGATGTGCCGGCGCATCTGTCTCCGCGTCGGGCACCGGAGTCCGCCTGGCGGGTGACGATCGCGGCCGTGGCCGCGGCCGCGATCTTTGTGCTCGCGGCGACACCGCTGCTACACGAATGGACATCGACGGATGCGCTGCGGGCCGTCGTCGACAGCTCCGAAGGCTCGGTCTATCGGACGGCCGATGGCGCAATGACGGCGATTCCCGTTGGCGGCAGCATCAACGCCGGCGAGACGATTCACACCAACGCCAAAGCTGGCGCGGTGCTGGCACTGGCCGATGGCTCGCGTGTCGAAATGCGTTCGCAGTCCGAGCTCTCACTCGAGAAGGCGGACGATGGCGTCCGAATTCGCCTCGGGTCGGGCAGCATCATCGTCAACGCCGCGAAACAGCGAACCGGGCACTTGTATGTGCAGACGAAAGACATGTCAGTCTCCGTCGTCGGAACGATTTTTCTGGTCAACGCGGAGAAAGAAGGGTCCAGCGTCGCCGTGATCGAGGGAGAAGTGCGCGTCCGCGAGACGAAAGGCACGGTTGAAAGGAAGCTGCGGCCCGGCGAGCAGATCTTCACGAGCCCCGCGCTGATCACGCGTTCCGTCAAGGAGGAGATCGCGTGGAGCCGGAACGTCGCAACACACGTGTCGATTCTGGAGTCCTTCACAAAAGGGATGGCCGATACTGCTGGACCGCTCGTGCCGATCGCGACAGTCATCGATCCCGTCGCAGCGGCGTCTCGTCAGAGCAGCGCCATCACGGCAAAACCGGAATTCGAAGAGGCGTCGATCAAGCCGTGCGATCCGGACAACCTCCCACCCACCCCGGAAGGTGCGCGCGGGGGCGGTCCAAACAGTCTTCAGATGACACCCGGCCGTACGCACGCGCTCTGCATGACGCTGGCAACGCTCATTCGGACGGCGTATCGGTTTGGCAATCTCGATCGACCGATTGGCGGCGGAGGGCGCGGCCGGGGTTTCACCTTCAACAACATCTATGGACTCGGCGTCGAGGATGGGACGCGCGTCAGGGGCGGCCCGGACTGGGTGCGGACGGAACGCTTCACGATCGATGCGGTGGCGGACGACAAATCCGATCCGGAAACGATGCGCGGTCCCATGCTGGCGGCGCTGCTCGAGCGGCGGTTTCAATTGAAGGTGCACCCCGAAAGCGAGCAGGTCCCCGCATTCAGCCTGTCGATCTCCAAAGGCGGATTGAAGATGACACCGGTCATCGCCGACGGCGTGGACCCCAATGGGTTCGTTCGAAGCGACGTGAAGAACGACGCCTGTGATTCGTTGCCAACTCCTCCGCCGGGGCAGCCGAATACGGTCCCACCCCGGTCGGTCGAAGAGGTTCGCCGCGGCGCAAAGCCGACATGCGGTCTCTTCGGCTTTCGGAACGGGCCGAATAGCGTCTTCGTCGGCGGCGGCGTTCCCCTCAGCAGCCTCACTCTCGTCGCCGCCAGCGCACTCGGCGGCGCAACCAGGGTGACAGTCCTCGATCAGACGCGCAACACCGAGAGATTCAATTTCATCCTCGAATACGCACAGGACGAGAATGCGGCAGCACGGCCAGGCGCCCCGACGCCCGAGCCCGCGCGATCGGACGTTCCTCGTGGGCCGACGATCTACGGTGCGCTCGAAGAGCAGCTCGGCCTGACGCTCGAACCGACGCGGGCCCCGCGCGAATTCATCGTCATCGACTCGGTGGAGCGGTTGTCGCCGAACTGACGAACGGGCCTCAGGGCTCAGGAATCAGCGACGGACAGGCTGTTAACAAAACGACGGGCTCGTTGTTAATAAGCCGAGGAGCACATGTCGTCAGTCGCGGTATTCAGACGACCGTCGGAGCCTTTGGCCGAAGACCTGGAAGATGCCTTCCGCGAGCACTCGCGGCTGGTCTATCGGACGGCCTACAGCGTGACTGGCAGCGCGCAGGACGCAGAAGACGTCGTGCAGACACTCTTCCTGCAGCTCCTCCGGCGCGGATTCCCGCCGGCGTTCAAACAGAACCCGAAGGGGTATCTCTACCGCGCCGCCGTCAACCTGTCGCTGAACGCCGTGAAGTCGGGAAAGCGGCGGGCGTCGGCCGGAGATCCCGAGCAACTCGAGATCGCAGATTCACGACCCGACGTGCACGACGCCGACGCGAAGGACGACCTCCAGGCACGGCTCGTCGCAGCCATCGCACAACTCAATCCCCGCGCGGTTGAAATGCTCATCCTCCGATACGAGCACGACACCAGTGAAGCCGAGATTGGACGCCTGCTCGGTACCTCGCGTGCTGTTGTTGCCGTGACCTTATTCCGTGCCCGTGCGCGGTTGAAGAAGTTGTTGACACCATGAAACCAGACGAACGGAACATCGACGAACTCCTGAAGCATGCGCTGCCGTCGGCGCCGCGCGATCAGATGGAGGCTGCGCTCGATCGTGTGCATGGGCGGCTGAAATCGGATTCACAGCCGCGAGTAGTCGAGCCAGATGGCAGCAGCGAGACCTCGCGCATTCGCTCGTGGCGTCCGGTCATTCGGGTCGCAGCAGCCGCGGCCGTCGTCGTTGCGGCAGTCTGGGGCGCCGCGTCGCTCAGAAATCACGGTGTCTATGCGGTGCTCGAGGCGGCCGATGGCTCGTTGTATCGGATCAACGATGGGAGACGCATCCCCGTTCACGTCGGCGATCGGATTGCCGCGCAGGAGACGATTCGGTCGAACGACGCAGACGGAGCGGTGATTGCGCTCGCGGACGGATCGCATATCGAGCTGCGATCGATGGCCGAGCTCTCGTGGGACCATGCTGTCGATGGTCTGGCGATTCGGCTGGATACGGGGACCATCATCGTGAGCGCGGCCAGACAATCGGGCCGCCGTGTGTACGTGCGCACGAAAGACGTGAGCGTCGCTCTCAATGGCACGACATTGCTCGTGGACACGGCTAAAGATGGATCGCGCGTCGGGGTGATCGATGGTGAAGGTGACGTACGCGAGGGCAAGACCGAGACGAAGCTGCGTCCCGGGCAGCAGGTCACGACCAGCGTCACGCTGGCGCCACGACCGTTGATCGAAGGGATCGCGTGGAGCCGCAACGCCGACCCGTATCGCCGAATCCTTGAAAGCTTCGCCAGAGGCATGGCCCAGACTGCTGGTCAGCTGCAGCCATTGAACTCCGCGAGTCCGGCCCTAGCCCTCCAGGGCAGGGCATCGGCAGCAGGTCCACAGTTCGAAGAAGCGTCGATCAAGCCTTGCGATCCGGACAATGTTCCGCCGGCGCCACCGGGAGCGCGCGGCGGCGGGGCCAACAGCTTCTACATGTCGCCGGGCCGGACCTACGTGCTGTGCATGACGCTGGCGACGATTATCAGGACTGCCTACAACTACGGTCCTTACGAAATGCTCAACTCCGACACCAGCATCGGCCCCGCCGGCCGCGGCCTCTCTACGGGTCCGGTCTACGGTCTCGGCGTGGAGGACGGCAGGCGTGTCAGGGGCGGTCCCGACTGGATCCGCCAGGAGCGGTACACGATCGAAGCGGTCGCGGAAGGCGCGTCTGATGGAGCGGCGATGAGTGGACCGATGTTGCGGGCGTTGCTCGAGAAGCGGTTTCGTTTGAAAGCGCACGTCGAGACGGAGGAGGCACCTGCATTCGACCTGATCGTCGCGCGGAGTGGTTTGAAGATTAAGCCCGTGGACATGAGCGCGTGCGAAGCGGGCCCGCCGCCGGACGTGCCGGCCATTCGAATTCGCCGCACCTTCAAGGACGTGCGAAATGGCCAGAAGCCGAACTGCGGGCTGGGGATTCAGGCGAACGGCCCGAACCGAGTACTTGTCGGCGGCGCGGCGACGCTCCAGGGCCTGGCCAATGCGTTGGGGGGGCCACTCGGCCTCGGCGTACGCGTCTTCGACAAGACCGGGATCGCGGACCGATTCAACTTCGTGTTGGAAGTCCTGGACGAGACCCCGCCGGAGCGTCGCATTGTGCTGCCTGATCCTGACAATCACCCGGAGACGACGGCTGATGTTCCACCGGCTGCCAACATCTTCAGTGGGATCGAGGAGCAGCTCGGGCTCAGGCTCGTGCCTTCTAAGGCATCTCGTCCGTTCGTCGTGATCGATCAGATTCAACGGCCGTCGGCGAACTGACCGCAACCATCAAGGCGGTGCAACCGTGATGTTTCTCGCAAAGACTCTCGTGGCGTTTGTCGCAGCGTTCGTGTGGCTCGCTGGCATTGCCGGCAACTTCCTCCAGACGGCGACCCAGGCGCAGCGTCAGGCAGCCGCCGCACACTTCGAAGAAGCGTCGGTCCGACTGTGCGATCCGGACCACCTCCCGGACTCGGTGGAGGGAGCGCGCGGCGGTGGGCCGAACAGCTTCCGGATGACGCCGGGACGGACCTACGCGCTGTGCATGACGCTGGCCACGCTCGTCAGAACCGCCTATGGCTATCACCCGGGGCGTCTGGGTTTCGTGGCCGACAGGAACACCGACATGAAGCTCGACCCTGTTTACGGACTGGGTGTTGAGGACGGACTCCGGGTCAGAGGCGGGCCGGACTGGGTGCGCAACGACCACTACACCATCGAGGCGGTAGCGGCGGGCGCGGCCGACGCTGACACGATGCGCGGTCCGATGCTGCTGTCACTGCTCGAGCGCCGCTTCCAGTTGAAAGCGCACATCGAGACAGAACGGGTGCCGGCGTTTGCGCTGAAGGTCGCGACCAGCGGCCTGAGGATCAAGCCGATGGCAGACGACGACTGTCATGACCCGATACCCGACGCCGTCATCGCTGACCGCGAGCGCCGTGGGTTGAGAGGACCAGTCGTCCTGTCGGAAGCGCGGCGATTGGGGATCAAGCCCGGCTGCCGCGGTTTCACCTACTCGCAGCCAAACGGCCCGAACATGCGTTCTGAGCTGCTGGGACCGCTCGGCAACCTTGCGAGTGCGCTCAGCTTCGATCTCGAAACGAAGGTGTTCGACAAAACGGGCATTACCGACAAATACATGCTCGCCTTCGAGTACAGCCCCGATGAAAGGGCGACCGGCGCGTTGAAGATGATGGCCGTCCCGCCGCCTCCATCGCGTCCTGGCTTCGACGCACCGCCGAACGCGCCAAGAGCTCTGTCGCTGTCCGCAGCGCTCGATCAGCTCGGCCTCACGCTCGAGCCGACCACCATGCCGCGCGAGTTCGTCGTCATCGATCACGTCGAAAGACCGACCCAAAACTAAGGGCTCAGGAATCAGGCCCCAGGAATCAGAAATGCGTGTGACAGCGTGGGCGCTCGTAGTGCTGCTGCTGATCGGGCAACAAATCCCGCTGCTGGCTGCTGACTACTTCGGGCAGGTCACCTTCAACGGCCTGCCCGTTCCCGGAGCGACTGTCACAGCAACCCAGCGTGACGCCAAAGCGTCTGCAACCACCGACCAGGACGGCATCTATCACCTGACGAGTCTCGCGGACGGTGCCTGGTCAGTCACGATCGAGATGCCCGGCTTCGCCAGCGTCACGCGTGAGATCACCGTCCCTGCG
Source organism: Vicinamibacterales bacterium (assembly GCA_035647075.1). Lineage (GTDB taxonomy): Bacteria > Acidobacteriota > Vicinamibacteria > Vicinamibacterales > UBA2999 > Gp6-AA40. Next base: position 16,660 of record DASROF010000165.1, read on the forward strand.
GAAAAGGAAGGGCCGCCCTCGGCGCTACGCGTTCCGTCGCTCGACGAGATCACGGCTGCCGCTCCATCGCAGACGACTGCTCCGCTCGCATTTCCTCGAACGTCGCTGAAGCAGTTCGCGCCAGTCGTTGATGAGCGCACCGGTCCCGAAAGCAGGCCCGCAATCGATCTCTCCGTCCTCGTCGGGCCGACTGGAATCGGGGCGGAAGACGGCCTGCTGATCAACGGCAGCATGAATAACGGCGCCTCGACGCCGTTCGCCCTCCCTCGCGGCATCGGCAACAACCGTCCTCGCCCGCCCACCGCGATGAGCTACACAGGGGGACTGCAGCTTGGCAACTCCGCGTGGGACGCACGTTCCTTCTCGCTGACTGGTGTGAACCTGCCCAAGCCCTCGTACACCGACATGCAGGCGAGCGGGATGATGCAGGGACAGGTCCGGATCCCGTGGCTGCGGAATGCGATCAACGTGGTGCTCGCGTATCAGGGTGAATCGGGCACCAACGCCAACGTGCAGTCCGCGCGACTGCCAACGAACCTCGAGCGGCTGGGCGACTTCTCACAGACGTTTGACGCCCATGGTCAGCCCATTCGGCTCATCGACCCGCTGACGCATCAGCCCTTTGATGGCAACGTGATCCCTGCGGACCGCATCAGCCCACAGGCAGCGTCGCTGCTCGGCCTCTACCCACGGGCCGACGCCAACGCGACCGGTCGATTCAATTACCAGGCGCCCATCGTCTCCGCGACGATACAGAACGGGTTCCGTTCTCGCCTCACGTACAGCACGTTCAGCCAGAAGACCTTCGGAGGCGGGGTCTCGTATCAGCGCACGGCAACCGACGGCACCTCGCTCTTCGGATTCGAGGACTCGCGCCAGTCATCGAACTTCGATGCCCAGGCCGGCGTGCAGCTGCGGCCGTCGCGCTACATGACGGTCGCTGCGCGCTATCAGTACTCCCGGACGTCGAACGAGTCGCTGCCGTTCTTTGCGAATCGCATCGATGTCTCGGGTGGTGCCGGCATCGTTGGCAACGACAGCGATCCGCGGAATTGGGGGCCGCCGTCGTTGACGTTTGCCAGCGACCTTGCCAGCCTGACGGACGGACGATACGCCTCGAGTGTTGAACAGACGCACCTGATTGGCGCCGAGGTTTCGAGATTCAAGGGCGGTCACACGTTCAACGTCGGCGGCGAGATGCGCGCGCGCATCAACGACGTCTTCGCGCAACAGGATCCACGGGGCACGTTCGGGTTTACCGGTGCTGCCAGCGGAGTCGATTTCGCCGACTTCCTCCTCGGACTTCCGCAGACCAGCAGCATCGCATTCGGCAATCCCGACAAGTTCTTCCGCGGCCGCTCGTACGCAGCATTTGCCTCGGACGACTGGAAGGTCACGCGCTCGCTCACGCTCATGCTTGGCGTGCGGTGGGAGTACGAGACGCCAGTCCGCGAGGCGCAGGGCCGGCTCGTCAACCTCGACGTGGCGCCAGGCTTCACCACCGTCAGCCCCGTCCTTGGAGACACGCTCCTGCACGCCGACCGCAGCGGAATCCAGCCGCGGCTGGGCGTGGCGTGGCGTCCCCGACTCGCCTCGTCTTTGGTGCTTCGTGGCGGCTACGGCATCTATCGCAACACGAACGTCTATCAGTCCATCGCGACGCTGCTTGCCACACAGCCTCCTTTGTCCAAGGCGTTCAACGTCGCGACCAGTCCGACGAGTCCGCTGACGCTCGCCAATGGGTTCGTCACAGGCGCGAACGGAGCGTTCAACACGTTCGCCGTTGATCCGGATTTCAAGGTGTCGTCCGCACACACGTGGGATGCGTCGATGCAGCGGGACATTCCAGGCGGCCTGACCCTGACGGCAACCTATGTCGGCATCAAGGGCACTCATCTGATGCAGCAGTTCCTGCCGAACACGTATCCCGCCGGCGCCGAGAACCCGTGTCCGTCGTGTCCCACCGGCTTCAGGTACCTGGCGTCGAACGGCCGCTCGACACGCCACTCCGGTCAGATTCAGGTTCGGCGACGCCTGAGCAACGGGTTCACGACGGCCGTGGACTACACCCTCGCCAAATCGATGGACGATGCGGCGGCGTTTGGCGGTGCGACGATGGACGGCGGAGCGCTCGTCCAGAACTGGCTCGACCCGGGCGCAGAGTATGCGCGTTCGAGCTTCGATCAACGTCATCTTGTAAGCGGTTCCGTCGAGTACACGTCGGGTTCGGGCATGGTCGGCGGCACGTTGCTGGACGGTTGGAAGGGACGATGGCTGAAGGACTGGACCTTAGCAGCCAACGTCAGCACAGGCAGCGGTCTTCCGTTGACGCCTGTCTACTTCGCTCCCGTCGGCGGCACGGGCGTCATCGGATCGTTGCGCCCGGACGTGACCGGTGTCGGCGGCCGTCCGGCGAGCGGCGCTTACGCTGATGCGGCGGCGTTCGCGCCGCCCGCACCCGGTCAGTGGGGAAATGCAAAACGCAACTCGATTACCGGTCCGACGACGTTTGGTCTGAACGCCTCGGTGTCACGAACCTTCCGCGTCGGCAACCGCCTCAGCTTCGACTGGCGGATCGATGCCACGAACGTGCTCAATCGTGTGACGTACACAGGCGTGGTCACCTCGGTCACCAGCCAGCAATTCGGTTTCCCAAATCGCGCGAACGACATGCGCAGGCTGCGCAGCAGCATCCGGGTGCGATTCTGATGTCTGTCCTCCGTGCCTCAGTGTCCCGGGGTGTCGTATTTCTGTTGATGGCCATCGGGGCTGCGGCGCAGCAACCAAGTCCACCGCAGGATCAACCTCCAACGTTCCGGAGCAGCACGCGCCTCGTCGTCACGACCGTCGCCGTCAAGGGCCGCGATGGCACGCCGGTCGAAGGCCTGACCGCAAAAGACTTCATCGTCACCGAGGACAGGGAGCCGCAGGAAATCGCATTTCTCGAGTATCAGCGACTTAACGATCTGAATCCCCTGCCAACCGTCTCGCTCGTGCGGGACCAGAACAATCCCCGCCCAGCGTCGGCGGTCACCGACCTCGGATCGCTCGTACAGCCGGGCATCACCGCGCCACCGAGCGGCGACGCGCGCTTCCGCAACCGGCGGCTGCTCATCCTCTTCTTCGATCTGTCGGAGCCGCCGGGACCCGACCAGGAGCGCATGTTCGCCGGCGCGCTGACCTGGCTCGAACAGCAGATGACTGCCGCCGATCTGATCGCGATCATGTCCTACCGCAATGGCGCGGTGCGGGTGAAACAGGACTTCACCGCCGATCGCGAGAAGCTCGCCGCCGTCATCGACGTGATGGCAAATGGCGAGGACGCCGACGGTGACGGCGTGCTCGACTTCCAGGATTTCAGTTCAGCGTTCGGGCAGAACGACGGAGAGTTCAACGTCTTCGGGACCGACCGCAAGCTGGCAGCGCTGCAGACGGCCGTGACGATGCTGCGGCCGCTGCCGGAGCAGAAATCACTCGTGTTCTTTACGAGCCGCTTGACGCTCAACGGCACGGACAACAACGCCCAGATGCGCGCGACCACGAACGCCGCTATTCGCGCCAACGTGCAGATCTTCCCCGTTGATGCGCGGGGCCTCGTGGCCATGGCGCCGCTCGGCAATGCGAACCAGCGATCGCCTGGCGGTACCGGAATGTTCACGGGGGCGCTTGCACAACAGGCGATCACGCGCTTTCAGCGTTCGCAGGACGTGTTGTTCTCGCTGGCGAAGGACACCGGTGGCAAGGCGTTCGTGGATTACAACGATCTCTCGGTCGGTGTGCAGCAGGCTGCTGCGGCCCAGACCAGCTACTACATCATCGGGTTCTACAGCAGTCACACCGAAAAAGACGGTAAGTACCGCCGCGTCGACGTGAAGCTCGCCAACGACGGACTCGATGCTCAACTCGCCTTTCGTCCGGGCTACTACGCCGACAAGGAATGGGCAAAGCAGAACAAGGTTGACCGCGAGCGCCAGCTGGAAGAGGCGTTGATGCTCGAGGACCCGATCACAGATATCACCATCGCGCTCGAGTTGAATTACTTCCAGATCAGCCGCTCGGAGTACTTCGTGCCGGTGTCCGCCAAGATTCCCGGCGGCGAGCTGGAGCTCGCACGTCGCCGCGGCGCCGCTCGATTGAAGCTGGATTTTCTCGTTGAGATCAAAGACGGCTTCGGGGCGACGCAGCGCAACATGCGCGATGGGATGACCATTTCCCTGGATGACGACAAAGCCGGGCAGCTCGCCACCCATCCGGTTCTCTACGAAACCGGCTTCACGCTGCTGCCGGGCAAGTACGTGATCAAGCTCCTCGTGCGCGATGCCGAAGTGGGCCGCATCGGGACTTACCAGGCCGAGTTCACGATTCCGAATCTCAACAAGGAGCCGACGCGGCTGCCGATCAGCAGCGTCGTCCTCGCCGGCCAGCGGATTCCGGTGAACGACGCGATCTACAGCGTGAAGACCTCGGACAAGCAGAGCATCGGGCATCCGCTCATCGAGAGCGGTCAGAAGCTGCTGCCAAGCGTCACGCGCGTGTTCAGCGCGTCACGCGACCTGCATTTCTATCTCGAGGGATACGAGCAGTATGCAGAGGCGGCGCAGCCGCTCGTGGCGTTTGCGACGCTCTACCACGACGGCAGCAAGGTGTTCGAGTCGCAGCCGGTCGTTGCCACGAAACAGCTCGATCGCACCTCAAAAGCCGTCCCCATCCGCTTCAGTGTCCCCATCAGCGGTGTGCCACCAGGCCGCTACGACTGCCAGGTCACGGTTGTCGATCCGACCGGCCAGAAAGCCGCTTTCTGGCAGGCGGCAATAGCGATCGTTCCGTAAACGGCCGGGCGCGGCGGGCCGGCCGGTTACGCATTACAATCCCGCGCATGAAAAAACTTGTTCTGCTCGTCATCTGCCTCGCGTTTCCGTCCGGAATCGCGATGGCGCAGGATGCCAAGACCGTCATCGCCGGCGCCCAGAAGGCGTTGGGTGATGTGAAATCCATCACGTACTCTGGCTCGGCCAAGGACGTGTCGTTCCAGCAGTGCGGCGCCAACTCGACGCAGATGAACTGCATGGGCACGCACGATCCGATGCGGCCGATCACGAACTATGTCCG
>DASROF010000166.1:0-5872 GCA_035647075.1 Vicinamibacterales bacterium
CAGTTGGCGCTGGTGGCGGAGCCGGCGGCGGCGGCGGGGGTGGCGGAACTTTCTTCGAGCACCCAATGACGATCAGCGCGACGAACAGAAGCGTCGCACTCAACCACATCAGCCGGCGCAGATTCATCAGCTCTCCTGCGAGTAGTCGTGCGTCAAAATGCAGGTCGAGCTTAGCGTCCGCTGGATCGAGTGTCAATCAGTGCGACAGAGGATGTATCGACCTGCTTAGATGGGACGAAGCCGCAGTCCCTCATTCAGGCTGCCCTGACGATAGCCCCGCGGATCAATCGTCACCTGCCGATAACCAAGAGCCGTCAACGCCGACACGAGGCGATCGTGGACGGGCGGATCGAACGCCCGCGGCAGTTCATCGATGCCGATCTCCAGTCGCGCGAGCTCGTCATGATGGCGGACGCGGCACACTCGGAAGCCGAGGCTGCGCACGATCTCCTCCGCACGCTCGATGATGCGCAGCTTCTCGTCCGTCACTTCTGACAGATAGGGAATGCGCGACGACAGGCAGGCGGATGCCGGCTCGTCCCACGTCGGCAGGCCGGCTCGGTGCGACAGCTCGCGAATGTCGCTCTTGGTCAATCCCGCCTCGTCGAGCGGACTGCGCACGCCGAACTCACGCGCGGCCTGTCGTCCTGGACGATAGTCCCCACGATCGTCCGCGTTGCTGCCGTCCGTGATGATTTCGATTGCCCGCTCGCGCGCCAAGGCTGTTAAGGCGGTGTAGAGTTCGTGCTTGCAGTGGTAGCAGCGATTCACCGGATTGGCGCGATAGAGCGGCCGTTCGAGCTCATGCGTCTGGATGATCAGGTGGCGCAGCCCGAAACGGCCGGCAACATCCAGCGCAAGCTGGCGATGGTGATCGGGATAGCTGGGGCTGTCGGCGGTGACGCACAGCGCGGCGGATCCGCGCGCCTGTGTCGCTGCCCACGCCAGGAACGCGCTGTCGACGCCGCCACTGAACGCCACGATGATGGACCCGAAGCCGGCCAGCGTGTCGTGTAACCGGCGGCTCTTCGAGTCGAGGTCGCCGGCCGAGTCGGGATCTGCTGACGGGCAAACCGCCGCGTCAGGGGTGTTCACTCGTCGAGTTCCTCGTCTTCCTCGTCGTCGAGATCGTCCTCGTCGGCATCCTCTTCTTCCTCTTCGACGTCGTCGTCCTCATCCTCGAGGTCTTCGTCATCGTCGTCGACGAAATCGAGCTCGTCGTTGCCGTGCAGCACCAGGTTCTTGCCGCACTCTGGACAGCTCAAGGTGTCCCCTTCCTCAAAGTCCTCGGTGTCAATCTCGTCGTACTCGCATTCCGGGCAGGTCGCCATACGGGCTCCATGCGGCTGGGACGCCGCAAACGCAACAGCAGGTGCCGGCATAACGGTCGATGTGCTGCCGGCACCCGTAAGAGACGGATTATAGCGAGGAAAAAAGGGTCGGGGCAACGCGCACTAACGCGACAGCCGGGCCGTACCGATACGTAAGCCTAGTGACCACCACCACCATGGTCGCCGTCAAGACAGTGTTGATCGCCGACGACACTGCCTTTGTACGGGATCGGTTCCGGGCCGCCCTCGAGGGCGCCGGCCACCGGGCGGTCACGGTCAAGACAGGCCAGGAACTGCTGGAGACCCTGCGCGCCCCGCAACAGCGCATTGACCTGGTGGTCCTCGATCTGCGTCTCCCCCAGGCACGCGGCCTCGACCTCGTCCGCAGCGTTCGGCGGCTGGCGCCGGACACCCCGCCCATCGTGGTCTTCAGCGGAACGATTGCGAACGCGGACGAAGTGCGCGACCTCGCGTCATGTGGCGTCGCCGGCTACGTCAACGAGTACACCGGCGTTGGCCACATCATGCCTGCCCTCGCGCCGCATCTGTTTCCCGAGCACTACAACCGCCGCTCGAGCCCGCGTGTGGTGCTTGGCGTGCCGATCACCTACCGCGTGGGCAACGCCATCTCCACGTCGCTGACACTGAACATCAGTCACGGCGGTGTGGCGATCCGCGCGACAAATCCGCTCGATGTCGCGGCCGTCGTCCGCTTGAAATTCCGGCTGGGCAAGAAAGACATCGATGTCGAAGCCCGTGTCGCGTGGAGCGATCGCGGCGTCGGCATGGGACTCCAGTTCATCTCGATTGATCCGTCGGCCCAGGCGTCCATCGACGATTACGTGCAGGCCCACTTCTTCTCTAACCGTAAGGCGTAAGGCTTCCTCACCTCGTTCGCGACAACCGCAACGCTTTCAGCAGTAGCGAGACGGGCTCGTTCGAGGGTTCCGCACCTCCAGCCATTGCGCCACAGCGAACAAAAACACCACACTGACCGCTTCGAGCTAATCGCCGAGGGTAACCGCGCCGGCTACAGCGATCACCATCAGCACGTTGAGAGACCGTCCGGATGCGGATCGCGGTGAGAGCGCGGGGCGCCGGGAAGATGCCACCAGCGATCGTCGCGACCCAGAAACGCCGGCAATTGCGGGCTGGTGCAGCATTCCCGCCACAGCGCCGGCGCAAATCGCGACTCCGGCGTCGGTCATGAAACGCCATCTGACGCGGATCGAGGAGTCGGAAACGAGCGGCTAGTCATGCGCCAGCCACACCGCGTTTCGGTCTGGCCGACCGCATCGACCATCGCGGACGTCGTAAGCTTTGCGGCGTCGTACTTCACGTGGAGCCGCCGGTCGACGCGTCAGCAACAGTGGCTTCGATTCCGTCTAAGAGGTCTGAGGCGCCGTTCGAGGATGAACAGTTCTTCGTTGCAGTCCATTCCCGCGACTCGGAAGACCGCCCCGGCGTGAAGTTCGCAAGTGGCGCAGACCGGCTCGCCAGGCACTACATTCACGGTAGCGCTGAGGCCCGTCCCCTTGCCGAGTTGGAACCCATCAGTTACTATCGGCGGTTGCGAAAGGTAAAACTCGTGTTCACTACAGGTTACGAACGAGGAGTCGAACGGTGATCGAAGTTCAGCACCTGACGAAACGCTACGGGCCTGTGACGGCCGTAGATGATGTGAGCTTCAAGGTGGAGCGCGGGGAGATTCTCGGGTTCCTGGGTCCGAACGGCGCGGGCAAGACGACCACGATGCGGATCCTGACCGGCTACATGCCGCCAACCGACGGCAAGGCGGTCGTCGGCGGGTACGACGTCCAGGAACAGCCGATTGAAGCGAAACGCCGAACCGGGTATCTGCCTGAGACCCCACCGCTCTATCCGGACATGACGGTCCGCGACTACCTTGATTTCTGCGCACGCATCAAAGGCGTGCCGCGCGCTGAGCGGCTGGGACGGGTCAAAACAGCGATGGAGCGTACCCGCATCGCGGACGTGGCACATCGCCATTGCGGGAAGCTGTCGAAGGGATACAAGCAGCGCGTTGGCCTCGCACAGGCGCTGCTGCACAACCCCGACGTACTGATCCTCGACGAGCCGACGGCGGGCCTCGACCCGAAGCAGATCATCGAAACACGTCAGCTCATTAAACAGCTCGGCGGCGACCATACGGTCATCTTGAGCACGCACATCCTGCCAGAGGTCAGCCAGACGTGCGGACGCGTGGTCATCATCAACCGCGGGCGCGTGGTTGCCATCGACTCGCCGGAGAATCTGACGTCTCGGCTTCGCGGATCGGAGACGATGTTCCTGCAGATTGACGCGGCAGGCGCCGACCCGAAGGACACACTGAAAGCGGTGGCCGGGGTCACGCAGGTACGCGTCGCTGAAACTCGCGGACCCGTCACGGTGCTGGAGATAGAGAGCAGCCAGGGCCGTGATGTCCGACGCGATCTCTCCGCTGCGGTCGTCAATCGTGGATGGGGACTCCTCGAGTTGCGGCCCATGCGAATGAGCCTCGAGGAAATCTTCCTCCACCTGACGACTGAAGATACCGCCGGTGCAGCCGCGGAATCGCGGGAGGTGCCTGTTGAGTAATGTGCTCGCCATCGCTCAGAAGGAGCTCAAGGGCTACTTCGCCTCGCCGATTGCGTACGTGGTCATCGGCTTCTTCGCTCTGATGTTCGGCTACTTCTACTGGGCACTGCTCGGCTTCTTCGTCGAACAGAGCGCGCGAATGATGGGACTGCAGGGAGGGCCGACGCAGAACGTCAACGAACAGATGATTCGTCCGGTCTTCATGAATGCCAGTGTCCTGCTGCTGTTCACGCTGCCGATGGTGACGATGCGCACGTACTCGGAGGAGAAGCGCTCGGGCACCATCGAGCTGCTGCTGACGTCGCCGATCACCGATTTTCAGATCATCGTGGGGAAGTTTCTCGGCGCCATGGGACTGTACGCCGCGATGCTCGCGGTCACCTTCATCCACATGGGCGTGCTGTGGGCATTCGGCACACCGGAATGGAAGCCTCTGGTGACTGGCTATCTGGGTCTGCTGCTGATGGGCGGCTGTTTCGTGTCGATTGGCCTGCTCATCTCCAGCTTGACGCGCAACCAGATCGTCGCCGGCTTTGTGACGTTCGCGGTGTTCCTGATGCTCTGGGTGATCAATTGGGTGGGGCCGTTTATGGGTCCGCGGGTGCAGGCGGTGCTCGACTACCTGTCGATCACCACTCACCTGGACGATTTCACGCGGGGAATCGTCGATACCCGGCACCTCGTGTACTACGTGAGCTTCATCGCATTCGGCCTGTTCCTGACTGCGCGATCGGTAGATACCGAGCGGTGGAGAGGGTAACGCCATGAATCGCATCCTCTCGATCCTCAGTTATCTCGGCATGGCGCTGGTCTTCGGCGCCCTGGCCGTACGCCTGCTGAAGCCGGAGTGGAACCAGTACGCGGTGTACGCATCGTGGACCGGGCTGGCGCTGGTGCTCATCTACACACTTGGGCAGTGGCGCGAGATCGTTGCGTATTTCCGCCGGCGCAACACCCGGTATGGTGCGATCACGGTCGTCAGCATCCTCACGGTCCTCGGGATTCTCGTCGCCGTGAACTATGTCTCGGTCCGGCAGAACAAGCGGTGGGATCTGACGTCCAACCAGCAATACTCGCTGTCAGATCAGACGGTGAAGCTCCTGCGTGACCTCAAGTCGCCCGTCAAGTTCATCGTCTTCGAGAAGCCGGAGAACGTCGGCAACTTCAAGCCTCGGCTCGACGAATATCAGTACCTGTCGAAGCAGGTGAACGTCGAATACATCGATCCGGACAAGAAGCCGATCCCGGCGAAGGAATACGAGATCCAGAACTACGGCACCGTGGTCGTCGAGTACATGGGCCGCAAGGAGCGTGTGACGACCGCGAATGAGCAGGATCTGACTGGCGCGCTCGTGAAGGTGCTCAACCCGAAGGAGCGCCGCGTCTATTTCCTATCTGGACATGGCGAGAAGGACCCGACCGACACTGAACGGGCCGGCTATAGCGCCATCATCGACGCCTTGCGCCGCGACAACTACCAGTGGGAAAAACTCGTTCTCGCGCAGACGAACATGATTCCGGAGAACGCCACCGTCATCATCGTCGCCGGCCCGCGGACGGATCTCCTCGAGGGCGAAGTGACGCTGTTGCGCGAGTATCTGGAGAAGCGCGCAGGGAAGCTGCTTGTGATGCTCGACCCCCCGGAACCCGGCAAGGAGATACCGCTGCTGACCGGCTTGCTTCATGAATGGAGCATCGAGCCGGGCAACAACGTGGTGATCGACGCGAGCGGCGTGGGCCGCCTGTTCGGCGGCGATGCGTCCGTGCCGGTCGCTGCCTCCTACCCGCAGCATGCCATTACAGCCGGATTCGAGCTGCTCACGGCCTTCCCACTGGCTCGCTCGATGTCCCCGGCCGAAAAGCCTGCGAACGGCCGCGTGCCGCAGACGATTATCGAGACCAGCTCGAAGAGCTGGGCGGAAACGGACCTCGCGCCCAAGGGC
>DASROF010000167.1:0-21759 GCA_035647075.1 Vicinamibacterales bacterium
GTATAGCACGTGGCTCGGCCGGCGGCGGGGTCGGGACTGCCGGCGCGGCCGTCGGCGTCGGAGACGCCGCGGGATTCTGATTTTCCGTGGTTTGCGGCGGCGACGTCACCGCGGTGTTCGGCGCAGGCGCGGGAACCGCGATCGTGTTCGACGCGGGACCGTCTGCTGCGCGCGGCGACGTGGGAGTGGCAGGCGGCTGCGGTGCCTCAGGGCGCGGCTGTGTTGCCTTCCGATCCGTCGGTCTGACGGGTTGTTGCAGTTGTGGCGGCGTCGTCGGTCGCGCAGCGGAGGCCGCATCCTGCGACCGGGCGATCTCTGGCGGCAGCACAGCCGCCGCTGCCGGTGGAACTGGCGACGCGCCGCGACCATCTGGCACTCGCCCCTGCGGCGCCACGGCGGCGTCGGCGCCTGGTGTCGCGTTCGTCGGATGAGTGGTAGCCACTTGCGGCGTTGTGTTCGACCAGAGTTTGAAGCCAGTTACCGCGAGCGTGAGCATCACCGATGCCGTCACGGCTGCCCAGATCCAGGAGCGTGACCGCGCGGGCGCTGCCGCTGTCGCGGTCGACTTGCGCGTCGCCGCTGGAGTCACGACCGTACGGCTGGTTGCGGCGACGAGCGAACCCGACTCGAGATCGCGGCGAATGCGCCGGAGCTCGGCTTCGATGTCGGACGCATGCTGATGGCGCAGATCGCGCTCCTTCTCGAGCGCGGTGCCGATGAGCGCTTCGAGACGAGGCGGTATCAGGGGATTGACATGGCTGACTGGTTGCGGCGCGCGATTGAGGATCGCGTCGAAGACGACCGCCTGCGTGCTCCCGGCAAAGGCCTGGGTCCCCGTCGCCATCTCATACAGCACCACGCCCAGCGAGAACAGGTCCGTCCGAGTGTCCACCTCCTCACCCCGCGCCTGCTCGGGTGACATATAGGCCACCGTGCCCATTGCCGATCCCGGCATCGTCAGGTCGCGTGTCTTGAGGGCGCGTGTCGCCGTCTCGCCCGACGGCGACGCAGCCGACTGCGCAAGCTTGGCCAGCCCGAAGTCGAGAATCTTGCTTCGGTTCTTATCGCCGACGAAGATGTTTGACGGCTTGATGTCGCGGTGGATGATGCCCCGCGTGTGTGCCGCATCGAGCGCGTCGGCAAGCTGAATGGCAATCTCCAGCAGGTCCGGGACCTTCATCGGTCCGCGTTCGATGCGGTCGCGGAGACTCTCGCCCTGGAGCGCCTCCATCACGATGTAGGGAGTGCCCTCATCGTCGCCGATGTCGAAAATCGAGCAGATGCCCGGATGGCTCAGTGAGCTGGCCGCGCGCGCCTCGATGCGGAAGCGGTCGAGCGCGTGAGGGCTGGTGACCGAGTCCGCAGGCAGGAACTTGAGCGCCACCTGTCGGCCGAGGCGCTGGTCTTCAGCGAGATACACCACCCCCATGCCGCCGGACCCGAGCGCACTGAGGACGGTGTAGTGTGAGATCGAACGGCCGATCATGTCGCGGTTTCTGTTCGTCCTTCCCGGGAACGCCGGAGTATGACACCGGGTCGAAGTAAGCTCAATCAGTGAGCGATCGAAACGCGCGAACGGTCTACTCGAGCGGCGCCGGGCGCATCTGTCCGACGTGCGGTTGGCCGGTGGACGACTGCAAGTGCAGCAGTAACTTCGCGCGCGACGAGGCGGTGCCCACGCGATTGACGGCCAAGCTGCGGATGGAGAAGAAAGGCCGAGGTGGCAAGACGGTGACCGTCGTCTACGGCCTGCCGCGCAACACGGCCTTCCTGAAAGAACTGGCGCAGGAGCTGAAGCGCGTGTGCGGCACCGGTGGCGCGCCCGGCGAGGACAGCGTGGAACTGCAAGGCGACCTGCGCGACCGCGTCCGCGACTACCTGCTGAAGAGAGGGTTCTCGGTGAAAGGATAGGCACGCGTCGCGTGCCATCCTGATCCTCCCGTCACCCCCAGACACCGAGCGCCCGGCGCAGCGCAACGAGTTGTCCCACGTGATAGGCCGTGTGATCCGCAACCAGCAGGATGGCGCGCAAGTACGTCTGGGTGGCTGTCCCGGTGGGAACCGGCGCCGTCAGCTCCTTCGCGTCGCGCGCGAGCGCCTTCACCTTCTCGCGTGCCCGCACGAACGACGCGACGCTCTCGTTCCACGCCGCGTCGCTCGGTGGCGTCGCCGATGGCCAGTAGTCGTCTGGCCATTTCAGGTTGTGGACGTAGTTCGGGTTGGTGCAGAAGTCGAGGATGTCGTCCTGCGCGAGCCGCATGTGCTCCAGCAGTTGCCATGATGAGTGTTCAAAGCCGGTCGCACGCGCACCGCGTTTGTCTGACGGAATCCCGTCGACCGCCTTGTCGAATCCCACGTGTGCCTCGTTCCAGTCGAGGACACGCGCCAGCTGATCGCGAAGAGCCTGCTCATGCATGCCACGATTATGCGCGGACATGGATCACGCCTTGCTGCAAAACATGCACATCCCGTCGGTCGTGGAACGGCTCAGAAAGGAACCACATGCGTGAAGTCAAGCTCACTATTCCTGAGGTTGCGTTCATTGCGGGAACGCGCGGAGCCCTTGGCGCGGGCGTCGGTCTTCTCCTCTCCGGACGAATCAAACAATCACGGCGCCGCGCGATTGGATGGACGTTGATCGCAATTGGCGCGGTGACGACCATTCCAGCGGCGAAGAGGCTGTTCGGTCAGCGTTCGATTTCCAGCCACGCCGCGTGAAGAACTGAACACGTCGGTTAGAGAAACACACTCAGGAGGTTGCAATGGCGGTGACGGCACCCGCACACCCATTCATCAAGACCGTGCATGGCATTCGCTATCAGGTCAAGGACGTCGCTCGCGCGGCAGCGTTCTATACGGAACACCTCGGCTTCACGCTGGGCCATCAGCAGCTCCCGGCGTTCGCGGCGGTCTCGCTGGGCGAGGTGACAATCCTGCTCAGTGGTCCGGGCGCCTCTGGCTCGCGGCCGATGCCGGATGGGCAGAGCCAGGAGCCGGGCGGATGGAATCGAGTCGTGCTGCGAGTCTCCGATCTTGCGGGCTGTATCGAATCTCTCAAAGGCGCCGGCGTTCGCTTCCGCAACGAGATGGAATCCGGCCCTGGCGGACGTCAGATCCAGATCGAAGACCCAGACGGCAATCCAATCGAGCTGTTTGAGCCGGGGCGATAGACGCCTCTACTTGCTCTTGCAGTTTGAAGAGTCCATGGGAGACTTCAGCGCCCAGTTCCAACTGTTGTCCACACGGCGAATCAACGCCGGGTCGATCGTGTTCGGGTTCGGCTCGGTGTTGTATTCCGGGAAGTGTTGACGAATTTCAGCCAGGGTTCTCGCTGGAGCGCCTGTAACGGCGACTCGGGCTCCAAAGACCAGCGCCTGCTGCGCAGGTTCGAGCCAGCCGTTGTTCTTCAGCCCGCCAAGCGGAGCCCAATCCACGGTGTACAGCGTTCCGTTGTCCAGTCGGAGAAAGATGAGGCTGTGCGGATCCTTGTATTCGATCTTTTCGACGCGGCCTTCGATCGTCAGCGTCCTGCACACATCGTAGAAATACGGGTGGCTGTGATGCGCGTAGGCGGAGGACGCTAGAGTCACGGTATATATAGCCGCGGATACGGTCAGCAGATGTCGTTTCATGGCAGTGTCACGGTATCGCGGCGATGTTACCGGTTTATTACGCTAGGCCCGTCGGCGGCACAGACACAGCTGGATCCGGCTTCCCGGGCCGAACGGGGCGCGCGAGAGTTCACCGAACCGGCTGACGAGCTCGAGTCCGGCAGCGGACAGCAGCCCTTCCAATTCCTCCGGAAAGATGCTCCTCAGGACCAACGGGACGATCCACGCATCCCGTCTGTCGGCCGTCGAAATGTACCAGGCCGCGTGGTTGACCTGGGTCGCGGGGTCGTAGTCGTGTGTCTCTTCCACAAAGAGTGGACCGAAGCGCTCGGTGCGCACCTCCATGACGGGAAAGCGCTGGCCGCCCGGCCTCGCCAGCCTCCGGAGATCGGGATTGAAGATATCGAAGGCAAAGATGCCATCTGCAGTCAGATGACGTCGGACGGCTGAAAAGGCCGCGTGCAAATCCGTTGTCGACAGCAGGTGCAGGAGCGAGTTGCGGGCGATGAAGATGAGATCGAACTCGCGATCGAGCGCGAAATCACGCATATCGCCCTGGACGAGCGCAACCGCCGCGTTGACCTCCGCCGCTCGTCGTTTCGCGACCTTGAGCATGGCGGCTGACTGATCGAGTCCCACTGTCGGAAGACCGCACAAGGCGATGGGGATCGTCAGCTGTCCGGTACCGCAGGCGAGCTCCAGGACGGCTCCGGCCTGCTGGCGTGCGAGATCGACGTAAAACGGTACTTCGGCACGGGCGGGCAAGAGCACGTCGTAGACGTCGGGGTGATCGTAGAAGTCAGACACCGAGACGACCGATCATCCGCGTCGCACCAATCATGATGTCGGCACAGGTAAGGACAAACGGCTCCCGATTCACTGCTGGACCGATCCTGCGCGTTGAGTCCGATGCCTCGCTGATCAACGTGGGGAACAGGTCGCCTTCGTAGAACGCCCGCAACCGGGCCCGTGTCAGCATCAGTTCGCCATCCGGACCCGGCTCGCCAGCGATTGTCATCAACAGCCGGAAGGCCAGCTCGGACGACGAGCGGCCGACGGTGCCGGGGAGCGAGATGTCCGCGATCATCGCCGCCACGTCCGATTCGGTGAGACCGCCCACGCCCGATCGATCGTAGCGAGCGAGGACTTCGTCAAATCGAGCCGCGTCGAAGCGACCATACTGGTCGAAGATGCGAGTCTCGCCGGTCAGATGAGGGCATCGAAACGTTCCGCGGTGGGAGCGCGCCACGACGACGTGGTGTGACAGCCATCCGTTGGCTGTCGAACGCGCCAGCATGCCGCCGATGGCATTGACGTGCGCGTACCCGTCGCTGCATCCAAGCAGGCGCAGCATCTCGATCACATCGCCGACCGTGACCCGGCCGTCGCCATTCCGGTCAAAAAATGCCGTATGGCGGCGGAGGGCCGTGCGTTCATCCGGTGCAGGCTCGTCTGCCAGTCTCACGAGTGTCGGTCGCCTTCTTTGCGGTTCCGCTCGTATCGTATCGCTTTCCAATCGTGATATATCCGAAACGGTCGCTCGAATCCGTTTCCATGTCCCTGGCTGAAGGCACACGACTGGGTCCTTACCGCATCCTCGCGCTGATCGGCGCGGGCGGCATGGGCGAGGTCTACCGTGCCGCGGATCCACGACTTGGGCGCGAGGTGGCGATCAAGGTGCTGCGGGGTCCACTCGATGTGCCGGCGCTCGATCGCTTCCGCCGCGAGGCCCGGATCATCGCGGCGCTCGCCCATCCCAACACGCTCTCGATTTTCGACGTTGGCGACGAGCAGGGCATGCCGTTCATCGTCAGCGAGCTGCTCGCCGGCGGGACGTTGCGCACGAAGCTGTTTGGGCCGATGCCGGTCAACGAGGTGATCGGCATCGCGCGGCAGATCGCTGCCGCGCTCAGCGCTGCGCACGCACGCGGCGTCATCCACCGCGATCTGAAACCGGAGAACGTGTTCATCCTGCCGGATGGCACGGCCAAGCTGCTCGACTTCGGCCTGGCGCGCCAGGCCCGTCCGGTGGTGACCGCCGACCAGGAGACGCTCGCCGCTGAACTGGACACGCAGCTCGCCACCCAGGCCGGGATGATTGTCGGCACCGTCGGCTACATGGCACCGGAGCAGGTGCGGGGCGAGGACGGCGATCCGCGGACGGACGTGTTTGCGCTCGGCGTGATCGTCTACGAAATGCTGACCGGTGTACGGCCGTTCACCGGGGCAACCTCAATCGACGTCCTCGCGGCGGTGCTCACCGCGTCGCCGAAGCCTGTGCCGTCTACGGTGGCGGTGCCGCCGGCGCTCGAGTCTGCCGTTCGACGCGCGATGGCGAAGGATCCGGCGGCTCGGTTCCCGTCAGCGCAGGAATTTGCCACGGCTCTGGCGGCGTTTGGAAAAGACGACAGCAGATTGCGTCCAGCGGCCGCTGCGCCCGCGACATCGATCGCGGTGCTGCCGTTTGTGGATCTGAGTCCGCAGAAGGATCACCAGTATTTCTGCGACGGGATCGCCGAGGAGATTCTGAACGGGCTGTCGCGACTGCCCGGCCTGCGCGTGGCGTCGGCCAGCCGATCATTCCGTCTTCGCGGCAGCGATGTGGACGCACTGTCCGCCGGTTCGACGCTGGGTGTGCAATCGGTGCTCGAAGGAAGCGTGCGCGCCACCGGCGATCGCCTGCGTGTCTCGGCGCGGCTCGTCGATGCGGCGGACGGCCACGTGTTGTGGTCGGAGCAGTTCGATCGGACGCTTGCTGACGTCTTTGCTGTGCAGGACGACATCGCGCACAAAGTGGTGTCGGCCCTGACGCCGAAGCTCTCGCAAACCCTGCCGACCCATCTCGTGTTGCCGGTCACGGAGAATCCTGACGCCTACGCGCTCTATCTGAAGGGTCGCTTCCACTGGAACAAGCGCACTGAACGCGGCTTGCTCGACAGCATCAGTTGCTTCGAGCAGGCGCGGGCCATCGACCCACAGTTTGCGAGGGCCGCCGCCGGTCTGGCCGACGCCTACGCGATCCTCGGCATCTACGGGCTGCGTCCACCTGACGAGGTGATGCCGCAGGCGAAGGCTGCCGCGTTCACGGCGCTCGAATTGAACGACACGTTGCCCGACGCGCACGCCGCGCTCGGAGTCGTCCGCGGCGTGTATGAATGGGACAGGGCAGCGGCGGTCGCGCACTTCGAGCGCATGCTCGTCCTTGACCCGCAGTACGCCTCGGGTCTCCAGTCCTACGCCGTCCACGCGCTGGCGCCACTCGGCCGGCACGACGAGGCGATCGATCTGCTGCGACGCGCACTGGCGATCGATCCGGTGTCGCTGGCGGTGAATGGGACGATCGGATTCGTGCTCACGCTGGCCGATCGTCAGACGGAGGCCGTCACTGTGCTGCGCCGGGCGCTCGATCTCGAGCAACATGCGATGACACATTTCTTTCTCGGCATCGCGTTGACCGAGCTTGGCGAGCACACGCCGGGGCTCGAGCATCTCCGCACGGCCGCATCGTTGTCCGGCCGTCGTCCGGACACGCTGGGTGCCCTCGGTTGGGCGCTGGCATTGGCGGGGCTGACGGAGGAAGCGCACGGCGTCCGCCAGGAACTGGCCGATCTGGCGGCGTCACGATACGTCTCGCCGGTTGCCACGGCGCGAATCCACGTCGCACTCGGCGAACTGGATGCGGCGGTCGATGCGCTCGAACGGGCGGCACACGTGCACGCGACGGACCTGACATGGATCGGGGTTGAACCGCCGTTCCGTCCACTCGCCGGACACACACGATTCGTTCGTCTGCTCGAACGGCTCCAGCTGTCGGGTCCGCCTCAGGGCGGACACTACGGCACCGCACCGTCGCATGCTGCACAACGCTGACGCGTCTCGCGATCAGTGGTCCGCCTGGGTCAACCCGCTGGCACTTCGGCGCCTCGCGCGCGACACCTCCACGCTCACGGCGCCGATTGACGAACGTCTCGCCGGTGCCATCGTCCTGTTCGACATTTCCGGCTTTACGGCGCTGGCTGAGGAGCTTGCCAAGGCTGGACCGATTGGTGCCGAGCGACTGAAAGAGCGGCTCGACTCGTGCTTCGGTGCGGTGACGACACGTGTGCACCAGCACGGGGGCGTGGTGGTCACGTATCCGGGCGACGGCGTCCTCGCTCTGTGGGCGGGCGCCAGTGCAGACGGCGTGGCGGATCAGGCCATGCACGCAGCCACCTGTTGTCTCGACGCTGTGGCCCGATTCAACGCGTCGAATGACGCGGCGCTTCAACTCCGGGCCGGCCTCGCTGCGGGATCGGTCGATGTGTTTTGCGTAGGCGGCGTGGCCGACCGTTGGGAGTGGTTTGTATCCGGTGATCCGGTTCGCAGCGCAGGCGCTGCCGTCGCGGCGGCTACTGCCGGGCAAGTGATCATTGACGCTGCCGCACGCTCCATGCTCGGGAATCGCGCGCAGTGTGTGCCTGCGGCAGGTGGGATGCACCGCCTCACGAGAGTGAGCGACGCACCATCGATCCCACCAGTTTCCGCGATCGATGAACTTGGTCGGTTCGATGTGGAGACATTGCGTCCGTTCATCTCGGCGCCCGTTCTTGCGCATCTGGATGCCGGTCAGGCCGAATGGCTGGCGGCGTTCCGGCCGGCGACGGTGATGTTCGTCCGGCTCGGCGACGAGGCCGGACACACGTGGCAGCTCGACACGCTGCACGGGGTCATGTGCGCGGTGCAATCGGTCGTCACGCATTACGGCGGGAACGTCAATCAAGCCCTCATCGACGACAAGGGAACCGTCGTGGTCGCCGGCTGGGGACTGGCGATGCACGTGCACGAAGACGATGCGGCACGAGCGGTGGAGGCGGCGTTGAACGTCACCGTGGCGCTGCAGGAACTGCAGTGTCCCGTGGCGGTCGGGATCGCCAGCGGCCGGATCTTCACCGGCATCCGCGGCAGTCGCGAACGCCGCGAATACGCCATGATCGGCGACGTCGTGAATCTGGCTGCGCGGCTGATGCAGGAGGGCGCTGGCATCACCTGCGACGACAGGACCAGAGCGGCGGCGCGCCAGCGATTTGTGTTCGAGAAGCGTCCGGCCGTCACGGTGAAAGGCAAGAGCGCGCCGGTCGCCATTTATCGTCCGCTTCGCGCCAGAGGCGATGGCCGCGGCGATCTGGTCGGCCGCGATCGTGAGCTCGCCATGCTGCTCGAGCGGACGCGGTCGCTCGAGCTACAGAACGTCCGCCTGCATGCGGACACGACGGCGTCGCCGGGCGTTGTCGTCCTCGAGGGCGAACCGGGTATCGGCAAGTCGCGATTGAGTGCGGCGTTGCAGGAGCGCGTGCAGGGCACGAGCCTGCGGACGATCGTCGCGCGTGGTCATCCAGTCGAACGTTCCTCGTCATACCATGCGTGGCGCCCCGTCTTTTCGCGTCTGCTGCATCTCGACGGGACGCCGGCCGACGCCCGCGCGCGGGTGGCCGCTCTGCTCGAGGCCGCGCCCGACTTTGCCGCGCACGCGCCGCTGCTCAACGCCGTCTTTCCGCTTGGCTTCGCCGAGACGGATGCGACGCGGCGGATGTCCGCGCAGGGTGCTGCGGAAATGGTCCGGAACCTGCTCGTACGGCTCTTCAGCGCCGTCACTCGCCGCGCCCCGACCCTGCTGATCATCGAAGACGCGCATTGGCTCGATTCCGCGTCCTGGGCAGTTGCGGATGCGCTCGCACGGTCGGGCGAGCCACTGCTGATTGTCGCCACGACGCGGCCGATGCTGCCGTCGGAGATGACGGCCGAGTGCCGGCGATTCTACGACCGGCCCGACGTGACGCGGATCGTGCTCGACCATTTGAACGCCGACGAGACCGCGGCGCTGGCAGCGCGCAGCCTTGGCGCGGACGTCCTGCCGGCGGAAGTCTGCGATTTCATCTGGCGCCGGGCATCGGGACACCCGTTCTTCGCCGAACAGCTCGCGCTCGCGCTGCGCGACGCCGGCGCGATGCGGATCACGGACGGTGAGTGCTCGTTCGTCGCCGATCGTGCTGCGCTCGAGGCCCTGACCCTGCCCGATACGGTGCAGGGTGTGGTGACGAGCCGCATCGATCGCCTGACGCCTCCGCAACAGACCGCGTTGAAGATTGCCAGCGTACTCGGCCCGGCCTTTACGCTCCAGGCAGTTGGCGAGCTGGTTCCTGGTCACCTCGCGCAGGAGGCACTTGCCGCCGATCTCGAGGCGATGGTCACGCTGCGGCTGCTGGTGGCCGAGACCGCTGCAGATGGCGACCGCGCCGCCTACGCCTTCAAGCACGTCATCACCCGTCAGGTGACTTACGACCTGATGCCGTTTGCGCAGCGTCGGGAGCTGCACACCGCGGTGGCGCAACATCTGGAAGCGACGGAGGGCGATCGCGATTACGCGCTGCTCGCACATCACTGGAGCGAAGCCGGCGTCGCCGGCAAGGCGTTCGACTACTTCGTTCAGGCCGGCGAGACTGCGGCGCGCGCTGACGCCAATCCCGAAGCGGCGCACTTCTTCGCCCGTGCGCTCACGCTCGACCTGACCGCGACAGACGCGTCGCCGGAGGACAGTGCGCTCCGCCGCGCTCACTGCCATCGTCGATGTGGCGAGGTATCGTTTGCGCTCGGGGCCCTCGACAAGGCACATGAATCCGTCGCCGCGAGCTTTGCGCTGCTCGACGGCGGTCGTCATCGAGCACCAGGGCGAGTGACGTCCATCCTGGCGCAGGCTGCCGTGCAGGTCACGCATCTAATCCTGCCGCGCGCCGTCGTGTCGTCTGACGCGTTTCGCCGCCGGTGGCACGAGGAGCGCTCGAAGACCGCCGGCCTGCTGGCATTACTCAAGGCCACGCCGCTCGACACCGTCGGCATGCTGGGCGCCACACTGTTGTCGCTGAATGCCGCCGAACGCGCCGGCACCACGAATGTGTTCGGTCTCGGGATGCTCGGCTATGCGGCGCAGGCACTCGGTCTGCGGCGTCAGTCGGAGAAGTATTTCGCACAGGCACGAGTGAAGGCGTTCGAGTTGAATGAGCTGAGCGTCTACTTCGGACTCGCGGCAGGGTTTGAAGCGATGGCGCGCTTTGGTGCGGGTGATCACGCACGCGTCATTGAAGTACGCCGGCAGGACGTCCAGACGGCGCGCGACATCGGCGATCGTCGCGGCGTGGCGCGCACCGCCATGCTCCTGACGTCTGTCGGCGCGTTTACGCTGACGGTGCACACCAACGAGCTGTTCGGGTGGCTGTCGGAGGCTGCCGAAGCGCATCAGGACCGGGCCGGTGTGGACGAGGCGTACTTCCGCTGCCTCGAGATTGCCGTCTGGTCGATGTTGTTTCGTCCGGAGCAGGCGAGACTGCGCGTGCCAACCGTCATCCAGCAGATGAACGCGAGTATCCACCAGGCGCCATCCGACGCAGCCGCCCTCCTGTCCGCGGGACAGGCGCTGTTCCACACGCGGCAGGGAGAGCTGTCTGCCGCCGCAACCGCAGCGGATAGCGCCTTGAGCTGGTTGCGGCAGAACCTCGCCATGACGCAGCCGACCGGGTGGTTGGCGTTCCAGGGGACGAGCGAACCGTTTCTGGCGATCTATCGCGAGGCGTTGTCAACGAACCGTGATGTCGCGGCGGCGGCACGCTGCGCGAAGGAATCGGTCGGTCTGCTGCGACGGTATGCACGTGGCCACGCCGTTTATCACGCGCGATGGGAATACTTTGCCGGCGTTCTGGCGTCACTCGAAAAACGGCACGACGCCGCCCGTCGCCATTGGGAATCCGCCCTCGCCACCGCGCAACGGCTGTCGCTGGCGCTTGATGAGGGCCTGGCGCGGCTCGCCCTGGCGGAGGCGGGCGGTGAGCGGCGACCCGAGCACCTCGCCCGTGCCCGCGACATATTCACCGCCCGCGGCGCGTCCTATTTCATCGATCGAGTTGACACGATCGCCACAGCCTCAGTGGATCGTTCTGGCACATAATCGCCGCGGCGGTTCATCCAACAAACATTGACTTCGATCAGACTGGCCGTGGTGTGCGGCCTCGTGTGGTCTCTTGCCCTCTCGCAACATGCGATCGCGCAGACGGGCGGGCGCGCACAGGGCCGTATCGAAGGAAAAATAGTCCGCCAGGACGGCGGAGCAGGCGTCGGCGGTGTCACCGTCGTCGTCGAGGAGCTGGGTCGGGCCGAACTCACCGATGCCGATGGAACGTACGCGTTCCAACGCGTGCCGCCCGGCACCTATACGGTTCTCGCGACGCTGGGGCCGCAGTCGGTGCGCGAGCGGGTGACTGTGACCGGCGGCGTCGCGGCCCAGGTGCGCAGCGCAGTCGATTGGCCGCCGAGCGTGTTCGAGTCGGTCACAGTGACGGCGACGACCCGGCTGCCGTCGCGGCTCGTCGAGGCGCCCGCGGCCGTGACGGTACTTCCGCAGGCGGAGATTGCTCCGCAGGCGCTGCACGGCCAACTGCCGCGGCTGCTGGCGTCCACGCCAGGCGTCGAGATCGCGCAAAGCGGCCTCTACGACTTCAATCTGAACAGCCGCGGGTTCAACACCTACTACAACCGCCACGTCCTCACGCGCATCGACGGCCGCGACCCCTCGATCCCGCTGCTGCTCGGATATGTGGACTGGGCGTCGCTGTCGATGCCGCTCGACGATGTGGGACAGCTTGAGTTCGTGCGGGGTCCCGGGGCTGCGTTGTACGGATCGGGCGCGTTCAATGGCGTGCTGAACGTGAAGACGCTGAACCCGCGCGACAGTCTGGGCGGCAAGGTCCGGTACACGTTCGGCGAGCTCGATACGCAGCGCGTCGAGTTCCGGCAGGCGGTGTCGCTCGGCGGCGGCTGGTACCTCAAGGGAATGGGCGGCCATCATCGCAGCGGCGATTTCACACGTTCGCGAGTGGACACCGTTGAGTACGCGCCGCTCACGCTGCCGCGCGATCTCGTAGCACCCGTTCTCGGCAAGGATCGGCTGACGTTTGGGAGCGTGCGCCTCGACAAGTACGCCGGTCCCTCATACCTGCTGACGTTCGAGGGCGGTACGGCGCACGAAGAAGGCCCCGTCACCCTGTCGCCCGTCGCGCGAACGCAGACGACCGACGTCGATCAGCCATGGTTCCGAGTGAACGTCGCACATCCGCGCTGGAATCTGCTCGGCTACTACAACGGCTATCGCCTGGATGCCAGCCGCAACCTGACCGCGGGCTCGCTGCTGTTCAATCGTTCGTCGCACGTCGCGCTCGAGGGACAGGCCAACCAGCAATTCGCCAGTGCGCGGGGTCGCGTGATTGCCGGTTTTGAAATCGGGCGTGAGGCGGCGGATACCGCAGACCCCGATGGCGTGCAGACGGTGTTTGATCGCGCGCGATCGGCGAAGTACGGCTCGATCTTCGGTCAGGTCGAGTACCGCCTGGCCGAGAGGCTCAACGCCGTCGCCTCGGCGCGCTGGGATCAAAGCACGCTCCACGACGGGCGGATTTCGCCGCGCGGCGCGCTCGTCTATACGCTGGCGCCGTTCCAGACGGTGCGCGTCACCTACGGCAAGGCATTCCAGGCGTCGAATCTGACGGGGTATTACCTGAGATTCCCGGTTGCGCCACCGGTTGATCTCTCGGGGCTTGAGGCGGCGCTCGCGCCTGTCACGGGCGGCGCGCCGCTCGGTTTCCGCGACGTTCCGATCCTGGCGCTCGGCAACGAGAACCTGCGCGTCGAGCGGATCGACAGCGCGGAGGTCGGCTATCAGGGCGTCATCGGTGGCCGCCTGCTGCTCAGCGCCAGCGTCTATCACAATCGCCTGCACGACTTCGTCAGCAACCTGCTGCCGCAGGTCGGGACCACACTGGGCCGGCTCAACCCCTCATACGGACCGTACCAGCCGCCGTCCTCGCTCTCGCCGCAAGCCGCGGCCGCTGTCACCGGCACGTTGCAGAGCGTGCTGCCATCGTTTCTCTTCGACGCGATGTCGAATGATGAGAACGGCGCGCCGGTCTTCGCGCTGCTGTCGTTCAGCAACTTCGGATCGGCGACGACGACCGGAGTCGAGCTGGGTGCGACGTATTTGCTGCCGCGCGGCTGGCGTGCGCAGGGGAGCTATACCGGCTTCCATTCGAGCGTCCGCGACATCACCGAGAACCCGCTGCTCGCCAACACGCCCGAACATCAGTTCGCGATCGGCATGTCGTACGACCGCGATGGCATCCTCGGCGCCGCGCGCTTCCGGTGGGTGAGCGCATTCGACTGGCTCGCCGGCACGTATGCCGGCGCGGTGCCCGACTACGGCGTGCTGGATCTCAACGGCAGCTACGCTGTGACGCCCCGCGTCAGCATCGGCGCCGACGTGGCCAATGCCCTCGACAACGATCATTACGAGGCGTTCGGCGGTGATCTGCTGGGCCGGCGTGCCCTCGTGCACGTGACCTACGGCTGGTGATGTGCGCGAACTGCTGAATTCGTTTCTGCAGCTCGAGCATCTCAAAGGGGTTGAGGCAACCGCCGGTGTGCCGGCCTGGGTGATGATCGTCACCGCCGGCCTGATGTTCATCGGCTGGACGGGCTGCTACATCGCGATCATCCGTCGGGGCTTCCGCGACAGGGCCTACGGCATTCCCGTCCTCAGCACGGCGCTCAACATCAGCTGGGAATTCGTGTTCGCGTTCCAGGTGTTCGGCCCGCTTCCCGCGTTCTACTTTCCGCTGAAGTGGGGACACCGCCTCTGGGTCGGCCTCGACATCTTCAACGTGGTGCTGATCTTCAAGTACGGGAAAGATCTGCAGACGTCAGCGTGGACTCGGCGGTGGTTCTACCCGATCGCGATCGTGACGTTCATCGTCGCCGGCCCGGCGCTGTACCTCTTCATGTCGTACACGAACGATGTGGACGGCGTCGTCACGGCGATGGTGATGGATCTGATGATGGCCGTGATGTTCATCGGCCTGTTTGCCAACCGGGTCAACATGCGCGGGCTCTCGCTCAGCGCCGCGTGGTTCAGATTCGTCGGCGATACGGCCAGCTATGTGTTCTGCTATTTCTGGTGGCCGGCGCAGTTCGTCAACGGTGTGCTCGCAAACCCCGAGCATATTCCCGCATTCGAAAACATCCCCGAACCCCATTCCTATCTGTTCCTGACCACGCTCTACATCGTCATCCCAATCGTCGACGTGCTTTACATCTACCTGTTGACGATGAAGCGACGGGAGCTGAAAGCCCAAGGGCTAAGGCCTAAAGCCCAAGGGCTGGTCCAGGCATAAGGTCTCAGTCCTCAGGACTGAAGCTGCGTGGAACTGAGTGCAGCAGGCGTATAGAACTTCGCGTAGAACTCCGGGTCCAGGCGGTGTGCCTGGTAGGCGAGGAGGCTCATGAACGGCCCCATCGTGCAGGGGAAACGGCCGTAGCGCTGGTAAACGTAGTCGCTATACGCGATGGTGGCGGCGACGGTTGCCGGCGTGTATTCCTGAATGCCCTTGTCGATCGCCTTCGGGTCCAGCCACGGCGATCCGCCGCCAGCGTCGCGGAAGATGCCGCGTCCGCGCGCGTACTTCCGCGCGACCCAGGCGTGCACGGCCTTTTCCATCGACTCGAAATACGGCGGGCACCACGAGTGCAGGAGCGCCTTTCCGTTCTGCTTCAACCCCAGTGACGTCGGCACCCCGATGTCGTCACCCATCAGCCGAATCAGCGAGCGCATCAGGAAACCGGCGCCGATCGTTTTCGAAAACGGCACCTGCTCGACGTCGAAGCCGAGCAGCGACATCCATTCCGGATGCACGGCCGCATGCGGGAAGCCGCCAAGGCCGAGCGCTTCGGTCATCAGTGACAGGTTCTGCAGAATTCCGCCCAGTTCGACGGTGGCGAACTGCAGCAGATCGATCTCCATGTAGTTGATCGTTGCGACCCACCCGACCGGCGCCTTCTGGTCGTGCAGGTGCCCGCCCTTGGATATCGCGAATTGCCCGATGCCGGCAGGGCGATACAGGTTGCGTTCGTCACGGATGAATGCTCCGACCTCCTCGCTGAACGCGGTCAGCAGCATGTTCATGTACAGCCCCGACAGCTCGATGACCGGCAGGAAGTACGTCGTGCCTGGCATGTTGGCATCCCACCGGTTGAAGGGCGGGCTGTATGGCATGTCGCTGGAAATGCGGATGCGGTGATCGGCGATCTTGATGCGCGTGCGCTGGTAGATATCGACCAGCCGGTGCTCACGCGCAAGCGCAATCAGCTGGCCGACGTCGGCCGCTGGCAGATCCTGCGGCCGCGGAAGCAGCCAGGTGCCGTCGTCGTTCATGACGAACACGGCGACGGACTGGACGGCGTCTCCGCTTGTGGCCGTACGGCCGGCGAACCCGGCCAGGATGTCGCCGCCGCCCGCGGTCGGCGTGCC
The DNA here is from genome assembly GCA_035647075.1 of Vicinamibacterales bacterium. GTDB lineage: Bacteria > Acidobacteriota > Vicinamibacteria > Vicinamibacterales > UBA2999 > Gp6-AA40. The sequence continues at coordinate 15,991 of DASROF010000167.1, forward strand.
GGTCGTGTAGTCCAGTTCGCCAAGCGCGTGTCCGGTGATGCCGCAGGCAGCAAAGGCGAGTGCGGCTTCCTCTTCGATCGTGAGCGGCGACGGCGGGTGCGGTGAGGCATAGGCGAGCGGGCCGCCGCCAAGCGTCATACCTTTGGCGAACCGTCGGCTTCGGCGCTCCACGAGCGCGGAGAGGAGTGGATAGGTATTGAACGCGATGCGCGACGTCGTGTGATTCATCTCGATTACCAGAATGGCGGCCGCGGAGGGACGTGGTTGCGGTCGTGCCGGAATCCGGACAGCACCGTGTAGGCGCGTTTCCGCGCGCGATTGATCGCGCCAAGCGGCTCGTGCTCGGACAGGCAGTGCCATGGAGCGAATGACAGGTTCTCGGCGAAGTCCCACCGTTCCGCCGTGTCGAAGTCCTGCGTGGGAATGCGGATCGTCGCCACCGGGACGAACGGCGACACCTGCTCGGACCACTCGACGCTGGGATCGTCGATCGGCATGGCGTGCGGATCGACCTGTGGCTGGAGCATGAAGTCGAAGCGCGCCTCTTTCGCTGTCAAGTGTGCCTTCATCGCATCGCGCAGGAAGTCGGGTCCGGCGCCGGCCGGCGGAGAGTCGGGCATGGTCTGCTGAGGACGCACGCCATACTTCACCACCGTGTCGCCGCAGCGATACGCCGACATGCTCCAGTAGCGGCTCGTCAGCGGACTTCCGTACTTCTTCGCCACCTTCGCGAGGATGATCAGCATCCGCCAGCGCGCCGGGTTGAGGAAAAAGAGCGCGAGGTGCAAAGTGCCCGCGAAGAACGCCGCCATGAAGCGGTAAAACTCTTCGAGGTTGCGTGCCATGAACGTGATCGCGCTGGTGAGGAGGAAATCCTGCGCCCCGGCTCCATCCGCATCCGCTGGTCCCGCATCCAGTACCTTGATCGCCATGCCCATCACGTCGCGCTTGACGTCGGCGCGAATCGAATTCGCCGAACTGGAAAACCGTATCCACGCCTGATACGTGCGTGGGGTGCGGAAGATCCCGACGCGAAAACGTTCCGGCACCGTATCGGAGACGATGAACTCTGCGCGAACGCAGCCGTGCGACTTCGTGTGTGCGTCACGGAGCGTTCGCGTGCCGTCCGGATAGTCCTTCGTCAGGTTCGAGCGCAGGATCGCGATCAGCTGCTCGGTCCAGTACGCCTCGTCGGATGATGCGGGTGACGGGGGCGCGCTCATCGGAGCGTCAATTCTTCGAGAGCTGCCACGCGTCCTGCAGCTGCGTGGGGATGCGGAATTGCGGGCGGCGCCATCCCAGCTCCGCCGAGACCAGGAGCTCGACGAGGTGCGTGGCAAACCGGCGGACGTGCAGCGTCTTCAGGTCGGCGGGGGCGTTGGGGTGAAACCACTTCTCGACGTCCACCGCCACGTTGAGGAGTTCCTCGTCGAGTTTGTGCTCCGGCACGCCAAGGCCCTCGGCGACATCCGGGGGCAGGAACAGGCGCATCAGCGCGGCCGGCATGCCGCCGAACAGCGGCGGCGCGTAGTGCTGCATCATTTCGAGCAGCGCGGTCGTCAGGGCCCGGCCTTCCGGCGACGGATCCACCTGGCGACGCTGGATGATGGCGCACAACTCGGCGGCCTCATCCGGCGTTTTGGGAATCAGATCCTCGACGATGCCCATCATGCGTCCCACGGCCTGCCAGGCGTTGAGATACCCCGGCGGCCAGATGCCGACGCCGAGCTTGTCGAGCCCATCTCGAATCAGGTGTGTGAACGTCATCAACGTGCCGGCGAGATCCTCCTGGTTCAGCGGGACGCCCCACTCGTTCGGCCATGGATTCTGCGTGTCCGAGAGCAGCAGCCGACGGATCGCTGCGTGGATCAAGCGGACTTTCACCGCCGTCACGCGTCCCATTCCCGTCGGACCGAGGCCTCCCGGCGACATGACGTCGATCACCATCTGCGATGTCTGGAAGAGCCGCAGGTTCGTGCGCTGCGCGAGAAAGCCGGTGCGATAGAGCACCTGGACGCCCTTGCGTGCGGCGTAGGCGGCCGGCAGCGAGTAGCACGCCAGGATCATCAGGATCTCCGGCCCATACGTCGCGAAGAGTTGCTGGCCCTCCTGGATCAAGGGCACGTCGGGCTCGGGGACGTCTGGAAGCAGTTTGAAATAGTCCTGAATGCACGATGGCAGCATCGCGGGGTCGACCTGTTCGTTGCGCTGCAGCGTGTTGAGAAATCTCTGCACCGCATCTCGATCGCCGCTGGAGAAGAGCATGTGAATGGCATCGTCAGCGAGCGGGTCCGCAATCTCCCGCATGTCATCCAGGAAGGAATCTGACCAGCGTCCAGTTGTCATGGTGTGAGCCGAGCGGCGAGCGTAAGCGAGCTTTTCGACGAAGACAAGAGGAAAAGCGTGATTGCTACGTCGCAGGACGAGTGAACGCCGACATCGCGATTGGCGTGGCCGCGGCGGTCGATGGCGTCCCGAGCACAATCGTGACGGCGTGCTCCCGGCCGTCATCGACCAGCGGTACGGCGCCGGAGTTGACGCGGACGCCGTCCACTTCCGCCGAGGCGACACCGTGAGATCGGTGCTCGGGATTCAGCACGGTGAATCGATACCGGGTCCTGCCGATGGTCCAGTCGAGTGAGAAATGCGGCCAGACGGAAGGAATGCAGGGGTCGATCCTGAGCATCGATCCGTTGCGATGCAGGCCCAGCAGCCCGCGTATCGCCGCCTGGTACATCCAGCCCGCCGACCCGGTGTACCACGTCCAGCCGCCGCGGCCGACATGCATCGGATGCGCGTAGACGTCGGCGGCGATCGCGTATGGTTCGACGCGATACCGCTCGCTGTCTTCGGGCGTCCGCACGTGGTTGATGGGATTGATCATGTGGAACAGTTCCATCGCCTCGTCGCCCATGCCGAGCCGCGCCAGGGCGAGAATCACCCAGGCGACCGCGTGTGTATATTGACCGCCGTTCTCGCGGACACCGGGTACATAGCCTTTGATGTAGCCGGGATCATGCGTCATCCGGTCGAATGGCGGCGTGAGCAGCAGCACCATCTGCGCGTCGCGCCGCATGAGATGCGTACGCACCGCGTTCAGTGCCCGCTGGGCGCGCGCGGGCTGCGCCGTGCCCGCCAGGACGGCCCATGACTGCGTCAACGAATCGAGCTTGCATTCGTCGTTCTGTACCGACCCGAGCGGCGTCCCGTCGTCGAAGTAGGCGCGACGGTACCAGTCGCCGTCCCACGCCAGTTCGAGCATCCCGGTCAGCCATCGCACCTCTTCCCGATAGCTCTGTGCCAGATCGAATCGTCCGTGGCGTTCACACAGCGGAGCGAAGTCATTCAGCACGGCGACGAGAAACCAGCCCAGCCACACACTCTCGCCGCGGCCCTCGTGCCCCACGCGATTCATGCCGTCGTTCCAGTCGCCGGAGCCGATGAGCGGCAATCCGTGCGCGCCGTACTGCATCGCGCGCCCGATGGCACGTATCGAATGCTCGAAGATTGACCCTTCCTGAGCCGACGTCCGCGGCAACATGTAGATTTCGGACTGGCCCGGCTCGAGCTTCGGTGCCTCGAGGAAGGGCACGACTTCGTCCAGCACCGAATCGTCGCCGGTCTGTGAGACATAGCTGGCGACGACGTAGGGGAGCCACAGCATGTCGTCCGAGCAGCGGGTTCTGGTTCCGCGCCCCGCGGGAGGGTGCCACCAATGCTGCACGTCACCGTCGACGAACTGTCGCGATGCGGCGAGGAGCAGATGCGCGCGACACCACTCCGGCCGCACATACATCAGTGCAAGCACGTCCTGGAGCTGATCGCGGAAGCCGAACGCACCGCCCGGCTGATAGGGTCCGCTGCGCGCCCAGATGCGGCAGGCCACCGTCTGGTACAGCAACCAGCGGTTCACGATCAGGTCGAACGAATCGTCTGGAGTACGGACCTGGACCGCGCCAAGGATCTCGTCCCACTGCCGCTCGACCGCCGCCAGCGTCGCTTGTGCCTGCTCCACGGAGGAATACCGTGTCGCCAGTTCGATGGCGTGACTCCGGTCGCGCCCCTGTCCCAGGACGAAGGCCACGCTGCGCGTTTCACCGGGCTCGAGGTTGCCGATGATCTGCAGGGCGCCGCACGGATCGAGGCCGGACCCGGTGCGCCCCGCCAGTCGTTCACGGAAGAGCGCGGCCGGCGCGCTCAACGTCCGATCCCGGCCCACGAACTCGGCACGGTCGGCCGTGTACGAGTGACTCGCGGCGGTCGCTCGCCAGAACGCCACGTGGTCCGAGAATTCGGTGTTATACGCGTTGCGCGCGAGGACGGCGTCCGCTGCGGCGTCCATTTCCGTGACCACGAACCGGCGCTCGCCGGCGCGTGGAGGCCCCAGACACCACTCCACATATCCGAAGACACTGATACGGCGTCTGACCGTGCCGGTGTTGGTCAGGGTCAATAGCGCCAGCTTCACAGGATCGTCGGGCGCGACGAACGTGGCCAGTTCGTGCGTAATGCCTTCGATCGCGTGTTGAAAGCGCGTCACGCCTGCCGCGTGACGGACAATCCAGCGGCCGCCGTCCCTGTTCAGCGGTGCAGGCGTTGCACCCCAGATCGCGCCCGACTCCTCGTCACGCAGATAGATGGCTTCCGCGGTCGGATCGCTCAGCGGATCGTTGGCGAACGGCGTCAGCCGGTTCTCACGGCTGTTGCCGGCCCAGGTGAACGCCGCGCCGCCGCTGCTCACGATCGTCCCGAACGTCTCGTTGGCAAGAACATTGGACCAGGGCGCGGGCGTTTCGCGTTCACCGTCGAGCACCACGACGTATTCGCGGCCGTCCGCCGTGAAGCCGCCGTAGCCGTTGTCCATGACGACTGGCGGCGCAGGGAGCGGCGGCGCCGCCTTCGGCGCCCGCAGCTGAGCGGAACGGGGAACATCGTGGACGTCGTACAGCCACGGCGCGGGCCGCTCCAGCTGCGAGGCGAGGTCTCCCAGCTCGCCGATGAGAACGACACGCGCCACGGCGGACAGCAGGCGACGATCGACCTCAGGCATCCCGTCCGCGCGCAGCAGGAACATCCCTCCCGACTTTCCGAGCCAGCCGGCCCACGGCAGCTCCTGCACGAGCTGCAGCAGCAGACCCTGCATCTCGTCGAGATAATCCGCCGGATGCTCGTTCAGGATGACGACGTCGGCCCGCAGCCCCTTGAGACGCCAGAACTCCTGTGCGTTTAAGAGCTGTCGCACCAGCGGCAGCGAGTCGACTTCTCCGACACGCAGCAGCACGATCGGTAAATCCCCGGAGATGCCATGGCCCCAGAGATTCTGCTGACCAAACGTGTTGGCGGCAATGTCCGCCGGACTGAGGCGCGAGGCGTCGGCGCCGAAGACGCGCGACGCCAGCCGATCGAAGAGCATGGCCTGCTCATCGCTGAGCCCGAGGTGCTGCAGCGTGATGTGCACATGGGTGAACGCCATCGAGAACGCCCGCGCGGCGGCGCTCGCGTCGCGATACTTTCGCGCCAGTGCCAGTGCGGCAGCGCGATCGGCGGCTACGCCGGTGGCGAAGATCACCCGGACGACGGCGCCGGCGGGCAGGCGCATGCGCTCGCGCAGGGCGCCGATCGGATCGAGGACGGCGCCCGTGGTCCCCGACAGCGCGCGGCCGTCGAGCACGACCGGGTTGGCGGCCGTCCGCCCGCGCCCGATGAAACGCGCGCGGTCGGTTTCCCACTCGACGGCGCCACCCAGACGGGGACCATCAACGCCGAGGA
>DASROF010000168.1:0-106754 GCA_035647075.1 Vicinamibacterales bacterium
GTCCCAGCCTTCACCAGAAACACGAACAGGGATGCGCCGACCGTCACGACTCCGAGCGAGGCGAGGAACGCGGCGAGCACCAGCGGGCGGGACGTCAACGACGCCACGATTGTCGCGGCGAGATCCCGCCAGCCGAGCGACATCAGCGCCACGGGCTCGGCTCCGAGGACCACGGCGACGAGAAAGAGTCCGCCAACGAGCGGCACGGCGACCAGCAGCTTGAACAGCGAGTCGGCGATCTCCTGGACGATGATGACCGGCCAGTTGGCGGCCGCGATGAGGGCACCGCGTTTCAGCGCGTATTTGAGAACGTCACGCAATGATTTGATGCTAACAGGGATCAGGCCCCTGATCTCCGATCCCCGGTGGCACAATTGCGTAGGTGCAGGTAGTTAGCGCGAACGGCCAGTCGTCCCCGCTTCCGGTCCGGCGACTGCTCCGTCTCGCTGCGGTCGCCATCGCCACGGCGCTGCTGATGGCTGCGGGCGGCTGGGTCCTCCAGCGGATGCTGCTGGGCGCATCCGACAGCGCCGCCCGTGCACGTGTCGAGGACGACGTCCGACGCACGTTCGACCAGATGACGCAGCAGTTAAGGACGAGCACTGCCCTTCTGGCGGACGCGTCGCTGGTCCGACAGGCCGCCGCTGAAGATGAAGCGGCCGCCGCGCGGCTGTTCACGGCGGCGCGGGATGCGGTGGCTGCCGCTGGCGAAACGGGAGACTCGGCGCTGACTGTCTTCGGGCCTGATGGTGTCCCCGTCGCGTGGGCTGGCCGACCCTCCGAGTTGCCCAGCGACAGGTTGGGCGGCACGGAGTCGTATTTCTTTTCGTCGACTCCTCTTGGCCCGCGGTTGATCTACATCCGGCCGGTCGGAACCGGCGTAAGCCGTTCGGGCACGATCGCCGCGGAACGATCGATCGTCTCCGCGGAACGGCTCACGCCCGGAGGGTCCCTGCGCGTCGGCGCCCCGCGCGCTGATGCCGTCAGCGTGCCGACCCGACTTGCCATCGTGACGGTCCAGTCAGCTGAATCTGCTGCGGTGCCTCGCGCGTCGGACTCGTTCGAAGTCACGGCCCCTGATGGCGCGCCGCTGATCACGGCAACCGTATCGGCCAGCGATTTGCGGGCGACCCGGGATCGGTGGCGCCGGGCGATCTGGTCCATCTCGCTGCTCTCGTTTGCGGCTGCTCTCGTGCTGCTGGTCGGCCCGTTGCTCGACTGGAGGAACCAGACCCGCCGCGCCGCGCAGTACGTTCAAGCCACGCTGCTGGCAGCCGCAATTATCATCGCTGCGCGAGTGGTCGCGCGGCTCGCATCACCAGCCGACTGGTCGAACAATCCGCTCTTCTCGTCAGCGGATTATGCCGGCACGCTGCTACGTCCGCTGCTCACCTCCCCGTTCGACTTCCTGCTTACAGCGGCGGCCGCCGCGGCGTTGACGGCGCTGCTGTTGTTTGCCCTTGAGGCATGGCGAGTATCGAGCTGGAAGAGCCGTCGGCTGATTACCTCGACTGGCGCGGCCGCTGTGTTCCTCATCTGTCAGGTGGTCGCTGGTGTCGGCCTTGCGGCCGTACTGTCCGGCCATCTGGCGTTATTGAGCAACACCATTTCGAACACGACGTTCGATCTCCTGCATTTCTCGCTGAGCGAGTGGAACGCACCGCGGCTGGCCCTGCAGCTCGGTCTTGTGCTTGCCCACGCGACGGCCGTGGGTCTGGCGCTCGCGATGCTCCGCGGCGCCACGAGTCGATGGTCCGTGCCGAGGGGGGACTGGCGTTTGCGGGTGGCCACCATCGCTGCCTGGATCATTCCGGTGGTGCTCTGGCGATTCGTCCTGGAACGTGGCATCACAGAGCAGTTGCCGCTGCTCGCGGCCGCCGCCGTGATCGCGATGCTGGCGCTGCAGGGAACCAGATTGATCGCCCGATTCCGCCATGGATCCCAGGCTTTTCGACTCACCCTGCTGACGCTGTCCCTGATTGCCCCGGCGTTCGCGTTTTACCCGGCGTTGTTCCAGCTCGCCTGGCGGGCGAAGTCCCAGCTTGTGGAGACGCGGTACGCGCCGCAGGCCATCAATCAACGCAGCGACGTGCAGAAGTTGCTCGAGGAAAGTCTCAACGAGGTCGATGCGCTGGGCGATGATCTCTCACAACGCGTTACACGGAGTGCCGGCGCCCCGGACGAACAGGCGGAGTCCGCGTTCGAAGTCTGGCAGGCGACCGCGCTGGCGAACTATCCGGTCACGTCCTCCGTTGAGCTCTTCGATGCGCAGGGAAACCTGGTCAGCCGGTATGCGTTCAACCTGCCGGAGCAGCTCGCGCCGCCGCCAACGTCGGAAGAGAGCAAGTGCGACTGGGCGATCTTCGATGAGGTGAATCCGTTCTTCGCTCGGAAACGCGTCATCCTCCATGCCGGGCGGCGGATCTGCGCGGGCGACAAGACGCTCGGATCAATCGTCGTCCGGGCGATGCGCGACGACTACGAGAACCTGCCATTCATCCCGTCACGGAGCCCGTACGTCGAGCTGGTGCGGCCGCAGGATCAGCTTCGAAGCGAAGGCGTGGCCGGCCAGGACGTCGAATTCGCGGTGTACGGATGGAGCCGAACGCCGTTGTATTCCTCCGGCGGCACGGCGTGGCCGCTCCCTGATGACGTCTTCAACCAGCTGGTGTCGTCGCGCCGTCCGATCTGGGCCGAGTTGCTGCGTGGCGACGACCGGTTCGATGTCTTTCTGCTGAACAACCGGTTCGGCGTGTACGCGCTCGGCTTCCCGGTCGTTTCGGCGCTGGACCACCTTGTTCACCTCGCCGAGCTGACCGTTCTCGCTGCGCTCGCATGTCTGTTGCTTCGCTCGCTGAACACCGCGTTCGCGCGTGCGAGCGGACGCCCGATGGCGGCGCGTGCGCTGCTGCGCGAGATCAGGGCCAGTTTCTATCGCAAGCTCTTCATCGCCTTTGTGGCAACCGTATTTGTTCCCGTGGTGGCGCTCTCCATCGTGACGCGCGTCTACGTGGCGGAACGGATGCGGGCGAACATTGAAGATGAGGCGGTCCGGACCGCAGCGGCGGCTGGCCGTGTGGTCGAAGAAGTCCAGCGGCTCCTCGACGCCGCGCCGCGCCCGGCGGCAGCCAGCGTCGGCATCGACGACAACCTGATGGTCTATGCCAGCCGCCTGATCGATCAGGACGTCAACTTGTTTACCGGCTGGCAGCTGGTTGCGACGAGCGAACGGAACCTGTTCGCCTCCGGATTCCTTCCGGTTCGCACACCGGCGGAGGTCTACCAGCTCCTTCAACTGAACCGTGAGTCCGCAACGGTCGTTCGTGAGCGGGTCGGTGCGCTGGACCCGTACCTGGTCGCCGCCGTGCCGCTGCTCGACAAAGGGATCGTCACGGTGCCGCTGACGTCGCGACAGCAGGAGATTGAACAGGAAATCGAAGCTCTGGATCGCCGCGTGCTGCTCGCCGCGCTGCTCTTCATCCTCGGCGGCGCGGGCATCGGCTACACCATGGCGGAACGGATTTCGGATCCCGTCAACCGCCTGACCCGCGCGACGCGTCGCATCGCCCGTGGTGATCTGGACGCACGTGTCGCCGTCAGATCATCCGACGAGCTGGGACGGCTGGTTGAAGATTTCAATTCCATGGCTCGCGATCTGCAACGCCAGCGAGCGGAACTCGAGCGCACCAACCGATTGGAAGCCTGGGCCGAGATGGCCCGACAGGTTGCACACGAGATCAAGAATCCGCTGACGCCGATTCAATTGAACGCCGAGCACCTGCGGCGGGTGCATGCCGATCGCGGCGAACCGCTCTCCCCGGTCCTGCAGGAGTGCGTCGCGACGATCCTCGCGCAAGTCAGGCTGCTCCGGCAGATCGCGTCAGAGTTCTCGAGCTTTGCCTCGTCCCCTACAGCCCGCCCATCTGCGGTTGATGTGCCGGAGCTGCTGGACGAAATCGTCAGCCCCTATCGCGCCGGGCTGGCAGAGCGAATCACATTCGATATCGACGTGCCAGCCGACCTGCCGCGCGTGCACATCGATCGAACGCTGATTGCCCGCTCGCTGACGAATATTGTGGAGAACGCCCTGCATGCGATGCCGAGTGCCGGCACGCTTGGCGTGGCTGCCCGTGCCGACGATCACCGTGTCCGCATCCGGATCTCGGACACCGGGGTCGGGATGGACCCCGAGGCGCTCGATCGCGCCTTCGAGCCGTACTTTTCCACGAAGGCCACCGGAACGGGGCTCGGTCTGCCGATCGCCAAGCGCAACGTGGAGCTGACGGGCGGGACGATCGCGGTCACAAGCGAACGGGATCGCGGAACAACGGTGGAATTGGCGCTGCCGATCGCGCCTAACCCTTCGTAATCTTGGTGTCCGGCGTGTCGAGAACGGCAGCGTCGCCCTCGTGCCGTTGCGAGCCGGGCGACGAGTCGCCGGGTGGACGACGCCGCAGACGTGACCAGGCGAACTCCACGAACGCTGAGAGGAGGTAGCCGTACGCGAGGACCACGAATAAGTAGTCCGGTTGCGCGGCGAAGAGCGCCAGAACAATCGCCACCAGTAACAGCACTGTGTAGCTGCGCCGGGTCTGTAGATCAAACGTCTTGAAGCTTCGGAACCGGATGGTGCTGACCATCAGCAGCGCCGGGACCAGGACCATCGCGATCACCGGCACCGCTTCCCGGTAGGAGGTGAATCCATAGGGATACGCAAACACGGTGGCCGCAGGAACCGCTGCTGCCGCCGGGCTCGGCATGCCGACGAAGTACCGCTTGTCCACCGATCCCGCCTGGATGTTGAATCGCGCCAGGCGCAGCGCCGCGGCGGCAAGGAACAGAAAGCCCACCGCCCAGCCAAGACGTCCCAGTGGCTGCAGTCCCCACGTGAACGAGAGGATTGCCGGCGCCATGCCGAACGAGATCACGTCGGCGAGCGAGTCGAGCTCAATGCCGAAGTCGCTGGAGGTCCCCGTCATCCGGGCGATGCGTCCATCCAGCATGTCGAGCACCATGGCAAAGCCGATGAACGGGGCCGCAATGTGGAACTCGCCGCGCATCGCGTGAACGATGCAGGCGTAACCGCAGAACATGTTCCCGATTGTGAACATGCTGGGCAGCAGGTAGACGCCGCGGCGCAGTCGCCGCGCGGGACGGTCGGTGCTGCGCCGCAACGGCCGCAACATCCTCAGGCGCGGGCGGACATCATCGCGTTCCACGTCAGTGCACCAGACTCACGGGCGCGGCTCCGCCGCTCGTGTCCGAACGAACATCCGGCATCATCGCGAGCACGGTTTCACCGCCGACGACCTTTTCTCCGACCTTCGTCTGCAATACAGCCCCGAGCGGCAGGAAGACGTCCATTCGCGAACCGAACTTCATCACGCCAAACCGATCTCCGGCTCTGACAACGTCGCCCTCGTTGATGCGACAGACGATGCGTCGCGCCAGGATGCCGACGATCTGGCGGACGACCACCGTGCGGCCCTCGTGATCGATCGTGACTTCGGTGAATTCATTGAGCTCCCCGGCTTCAGATCGGTAGGCCGGAAGAAAACGTCCGGGATGATACTTCACCGACATGACGCGTCCACTGACCGGCAACCGGTTGACGTGCACGTCCATCGGAGACAGGAAGATGCTGATCTGCTGCCAGCGATCAGCCGGAAATGCCTGGGTCGCAGAGGCGCCCGCCACCATGACCCTGCCGTCGGCCGGCGAAAGCACCGCCGTGTCCGGCGCGACGATGCGCCGCTCCGGATCGCGGAAGAAGAAGAGAAAAAAGGTGGTCAGCACCAGGATGGTGATGCCGACAACTGGCTTGAACAGCCACAGAGCGATGATGGCCAGGAGAAGGCCGCCGAGAACGAAAGGCCAGCCCGCAGGATCGATGCGCACAATCCGAGTGTACCCGCCTTCGCCGGCCGCTTCGGCTGGGCCTGCGCTCAACTTAGGTGCGCGGACCTGAAGAGGTCCGCGCGATATCAGAAAGTTCGGCTTACGAGGCGCGCCCGTGAGCCTGTGCGTACTCGTGCGCCATGCGTTCCATCTGGTCTTTGAGCGCGAGTTTCAGTTTTTTGAGGGTGACTTCTTCGACTTGTTCGGAATCGGTGAGGTAGTGCCGGTCGGTGAACTGATGGAGCCTGTCGTCTAACTGGTGGTGCCTTTCGGCAAGGTCGCGGTAGGTCGGGTCGCTGTGCAGCAAGAGGTTCTTTACCTCCTGCGCTTCCACTGGGCTCATGGCCGCACCTCCTTGAAAGAGGAAACGTGCGCTGTTAGGCGCAAGGTAACACACGCCGCTTCGCGCTTCAATCCCCAAAGGATGGGATGCCAAGCCCAAGGAGAGCAACAGCTTAGGCAGGCTCGTCGCGCCAGAGGATGAGCGCATCCTCGACGGGCTTCGTGTAGTAGTTCCGTCGAGTGGCCGCAACGTAGAAGCCCAACCGTTCGTACAACCGCCTGGCGGACTCGTTCGACGCGCGCACCTCGAGCGTGGCGCGGCGCGCGCCGAGCTGTTTGGCTTCGGCGAGCACATGGTGCAGCAGCGCCGATCCAATCCCAACGCCGCGAAGCGGCGGCCGCACTGCGACGTTGTTGATGTGAATCTCGTCCAGGACCAGCCAGAACGCGCAGAAGCCGGCGACGGCGCACTCAGGGGTTCGCGCGACGAAGATGTGGCACACAGAGCGATTCTGCAGCTCCCATGTGTACATCTCGCGAGTCCAGGGATTCGTGAACGACTCCGATTCGACGTCCAGGACGCCGTCGAGGTCGGCGTCGCCTTCGAGGCGGTCAATCCAGTACCGGACGGGCGCACCCGTGTCTCGCCCACCCAGGCCGGCGTCGTCAGCGGACAGGTCGCGCATCGCGGGCGAGTTCGGCGTCAGGCCGCCGGATATAGAGGGGACGGATGGCGTCCGGTTCGGGTTGAACGCCCGTGCGCGCCCGCTCGCTGGCGATCTGCGCGATCGTTGCGGCGAGCAGTGGCGCGGGCGGCTCGGCGATGAGCGCCAGATCACCGAGAGTGCTGCGGATCAGGCCGGCGTAGGCCGCGACGGCGTCCCCGATGAAGAGCGTGGGAGTGACCACCTGCGTCAGCAGCGCCGACGGCTTCGCAACCGTCGGCGGATACACCTCGACGTCGTGCTCGTAGCGTGCGGCGAAGACCTCGCCGCGCCACGCGTCTACCCAGGTGGCGACCGCCGGGGCGCGTCCAAGACGGGCCAGCGCATCGAATCCGGAAACGCCAATCAGCGCCTTCCCCACCGCAAACGCCAGCCCCTGCATCGTGGCGATTCCGATCCGCAACCCGGTGAACGATCCCGGTCCGGTCGCCACGGCATACAGATCGATCTCGCGTAGATCGATGCGCGCGTCTTCCACCAGCGCCATCAGATCACCGGGCAGCCGCGCATCGTGAGGACGGTTCGGATCACCGCTCAACTCACGTACCAGGAGCCCGTCACGCGTCACCGCACAGCTGCCGCCCGGCGTGCTGGTGTCGAGGGAGAGGCAGAGCACTAGGCGATAATACAGTCGTTCACGCTTCCAGGTTCTCATGTCCGTCACCCCCGCCATGCGCCAGTATCTCGACGCGAAGCAGCAGTATCGCGACGCGATCGTGTTTTTTCGCATGGGCGATTTCTACGAGATGTTCTACGAGGACGCGCTCGTCGCCGCGCGCGCGCTCGAGCTGACGCTCACGTCACGTTCCAAGGACGCCGGTGGAAACGGCATCCCGATGTGCGGCGTACCGCATCATGCCGCCGACGGCTACGTGACCCGGCTGGTGAAGAAGGGCTTTCGCGTCGCCATCTGCGAACAGACCGAGGATCCGAAGAAGGCCAAGGGCCTGGTGAAACGCGCGGTTGTCCGGGTGGTGTCGCCCGGCACACTGACCGACGCGAACTACCTCGAGGCGCGTGAGCCGGCGTATCTGATGTCGATCGCAGCGGCTGGCGATCTCTACGGTGTCGGACTGATCGACCTCTCCACCGGCGAATTCACCACCGCCGAGTACCGTACTGGCGACGGCCTGCAGGCGCTCGCTGACGAGATCTCGGTCCTGCGGCCTCGCGAGGTGGTGGTACCGTCGAAAGAGATCGTCGATCGGCTCCCGGAGATTGCCCGCCTTCAGTTGCCCGTGACGACCGCCGACGCCTGGACGTTCGAGCCCGAGGCCGCCCGGCGGGCGCTGCTCGACCAGCTGCGGGTGCACGGGCTCGACGGCTTCGGACTCGAAGGGCGCCCGGCGGCCATCCAGGCGGCCGGTGGTCTGACGACCTACCTGCGCGACACCCAGAAGGTCGACCTCGCGCATGTCCGCGCGATCACCTATAAGACGGCGAGCGATGGCCTGATCATCGATCCGATCACGCTCAAGCATCTTGAAGTCGTGACCGGCAGTGAGGGCGGCACGAAGGGCTCGCTGCTCGACGAGATCGATCGCACGATGACGCCGATGGGTGGACGGCTGCTGCGTTCGTGGCTGCTTCGTCCCTTGTCGTCGCTCGAGCCGATTCGCGATCGTTTGGATGCCGTTGAAGAGCTCGCCTTCCGATCGACCGATCGCGGCAAGCTGCGGGAGACGCTGAAGGCCGTTCACGACCTGGAGCGCCTGGTCGCCCGCGCCGCGCTGGGCACCGCCGGCCCGCGTGACCTGGTGTCGCTGCGGCTGTCGCTGGCGGCGATTCCCCGTCTGCGGCTGCTGCTCGAGGCGTTACAGGCCCCGTTGGCGCGGTCGCTGACGGCTTCACTCGACGACCTCGGCGACGTGCGCGATGACATCGAGCGAACGCTGATCGACGAGCCGCCGGCGTTCGCGCGCGACGGTGGATTCACCCGCGACGGCTTCGATGCCGAGCTCGACGGGCTGCGCAACATCAGCAGGTCCGGCCGTCAGGTCATCGCGGAGATGGAAGAGCGGGAGCGGGCACGGACCGGAATCGCCTCGCTCAAGGTCCGGTTCAACCGGGTGTTCGGCTACTACATCGAGATATCCAAATCGAACCTGCACGCCGTGCCGGCGGACTACCATCGCAAGCAGACGATCGCCGGCGGCGAACGCTTCACGACGCCCGCACTGAAGGAATACGAAGAGAAGGTGCTCGGCGCTGACGAGCGAATCCTCGTGCGCGAGCTGGAGATCTTCGAGTCGCTGCGCCTGCGCGTCGCGGGGGAATCGATCCGGATTCAGGAATCGGCCCGATCGCTCGCCGCGGTCGACGTGCTCGCCAGCCTCGCCGAGACTGCTGCGGTCTCCAACTACACCAAGCCGCACGTGCATGACGCCGACGAGTACGTCGTGACCGACGGTCGCCATCCGGTCGTCGAACGCTACGCCCAGGGCTCGTTTGTTCCCAACGACATTGATCTGAACGGCTCGTCCCGCCAGCTCGTGATCCTCACCGGGCCGAACATGGGCGGGAAGTCAACTTATCTGCGCCAGGCGGCGTTGATTCCCCTGCTGGCTCAGATCGGTTCGTTCGTGCCGGCGCGCGACGCGAAGGTGCCGATCGTCGATCGCATCTTTGCCCGCGTTGGTGCGTCCGACAACATCGCGCGCGGCCAGTCCACGTTCATGGTCGAGATGCAGGAGACCGCCAACATTCTGCATACCGCCACCTCGCGCAGCCTCGTTGTGCTCGACGAGATCGGTCGCGGTACGTCCACGTTCGACGGCCTGAGCATCGCGTGGGCGGTGGCCGAGCATCTCGCATCCAACCCGAAAGCACGGCCGAAGACGCTGTTTGCCACGCATTATCACGAGCTGACGGACCTCGCCGATGCATTGCCCGGTGTCGTGAATGCACACGTATCGGCGCGCGAATGGAAGGACGACATCGTGTTTCTGCGCAAGATCGTCAGTGGTCGATCGGACCGGAGCTATGGGATTCAGGTCGCGCGGCTGGCGGGCCTGCCACCAGGCGTCGTGGCGCGCGCGAAAGAAATCCTGCTCGGGCTCGAGCGCGATGAGCTCTCCCGCGGAGGACGTCCGACGTTGTCAGGCACGGCAGGCGATCGGCCCACTGATCAACTCGGTCTGTTCGCGGCGCCGGGCACCGACGAACGATCAGGTGGTGCGGACGAGGTGATCACCCGTCGTCTGAAGGACGTCGATGTGGACGACATCACGCCGCGGCAGGCGCTGGAGCTGCTGGCGGAACTGAAGGCGCTCGCCGAAGAGTGATGGCGCGGCTGGCGATTGTCATAGTCGCGCTCCTCCTTGCTGGCTGTGTCAGCCAGGCGAAGCCTGCCGATCCGAACATCATTACTGTTGCTGCACGCGTCGGACCGAACAGTCTGCATCCGCTCAAAGCGAACGATGAAGGCACCGCGCGTGTCGGTCAGCTGATCTACGACTCGCTGATGGATACAGGTGACGATCTCCGCGCCCATCCGCGGCTGGCCGAACGGGTGGAGACGCCGAATCCAACGACTTTTGTCGTGTACCTGCGGCATGGCGTCAGGTTCCATGACGGTCATGAGTTGACGGCCCGCGACGTCGTTTACACGTTCAGCAAGTTTCTGGATCCGGCGTTCGTCTCGCCCTTCAAGGGCGCGTTCACGCTGATGGCCGGCGTGCGTGCGGTCAACGACTATACGGTGGAGTTCAGCTTGAAGTCACCGTTCCCATCGTTTCCCGTCACGAATCTTGTTCCCGTTCCGATCATCCCCGATGGTGCAGACGAAGCGACGCTCGCAAAGGCACCGAACGGGACCGGACCATACCGGCTGGTGCGATACGCGGCGGATGACAAGGTCGAGCTGACCGCCTTCACCGGCTATTGGAACGGGCCGCCGCGGAACGCGGGGGTGGTGCTGAAGGTGATTCCCGACGACACGATGCGTGGCCTCGAGCTCCGTAAAGGAAGCGCCGATCTCGTCGTCAACGACGTGCCGCCAGACATCGTGTACCAGATGCAGAAGTCCGGGGCGTTCACAATCGTCCGCTCGCCGGGTCTGGATTTCTCTTATCTGGGATTCAACATGAGAGACCCGGTCGTGTCCGACAAGCGCGTTCGGCACGCGATTGGATACGCGACCAACCGCGACGCGATCGTCAAGTATCTCCGGCGGGACCTTGCCCATGCGGCGACCGGCCTGCTCCCGCCGATTGCGTGGGCGTACCAGCCCGACATCTTCACCTTCACCTACGACCCGGAGAAAGCGAAGCGGCTTCTCGACGAGGCCGGTTATCGCGACCCTGACGGTTCCGGTCCCCTGCCCCGACTGCGGCTGACGTTGAAGGTGTCAACGAACGAGGAAGTCAGGCTCCAGTCAACAGTGATTCAGCAGGATCTGCGACGGGTTGGAATCGAGCTCGACGTCCGTTCATATGAGTTCGCCACGGTGTTTGCCGACATCATCAAAGGCAACTTTCAGATCATGTCGCTGCAGTGGGTCGGCGGTTCGGTGATCGATCCGGACATCCTGCGCCGCGTGTTTCATTCCACGCAGGTACCGCCGACTGGATTCAATCGCGGGTACTACCACAACCCTGAGGTGGATCGGCTCATCGATCTCGCCAGTACGGCGATTGATGAGCCGACGAGGAAGGAATTCTACGGAGCGGCGCAGCGGATCATCGCCGAGGATGCGGTCTATATTCCGATCTGGAACCGTGTGAATGTGGCCGTCGCGCAGAAGAGCCTCGACGGACTGCATCTGTCCCCGAACATCGACTTCTCGATGCTCAAGGACGTGCGTCGGATCACCCCTTGAGATTCTCGAGTTCGGCTCGCGCTTCCGTGATGTACGGCGACTGCGGGTGCTTGTCGACGATCTCGGTGAACGTTTTGCGCGCGTCGTCCCGACTGCCCTTCTGGACGTAGGCGCGCGCCAGTTCCATCAGCACAGCGTCGACGGGAAGCGCGCTGCCGGCATTGGCGGCCAGTCCCTTCAGCGTGCCGATTGCCGCATCCACCTGTCCGCCCTTCGACTGGGCGTCGGCCTTCCCCATCACGGCCATTTGTCCGTAGAGGCTGGTCTCCCCCGCTTCCTTGATGACCTCGTCGAAGGTGTTGATCGCTTCGGCGTGTCGTCCCAGCGCCGTGAGCGCCCCGGCCATGTGATAGCGCGCCTGGATGCCCGCTGGACTCGACGGATACGCGTCGGCAGCAGCCTTCAGCTTCGGCAGCGCGGCATTGAGCTTCGCTTCTTCGGTCGCGAACGTGCCTGTCGCGCCGAGAGAAGCGGCCGCAGGAACGCCGTCCGCGCCCTGCACACCGACCGGCACGACCTCCGCGTTCAGCGCCACCATCGCCTCGGCAAGTTCCTTCTGGCCGCGCGAATCGGTTCGCTCCCGCCAGAAGCCGTAAGCGACGACGATGACAAGGACAACAATCGCCGCGAGGCCGACCTGTTTCAGCAGTTGTTGCCGCGGTTCGACGAACTCGCGGGCCACGCGCAGGGTGTGCGCCAGTTCGTCTTCTTTCAGATGCTTTCGTTCGATTCTCTTCACGTACTACTCCGTCAATCGAGGATGTCGTCGTTGTCGAGCACTGCGGGTGACCGGCTCAGCCGGGCGAAGGCTGGCGTCCCCGGGCAGAATTGAACTGCCGACCTCGCGCTTAGGAGGCGCGCGCTCTATCCAACTGAGCTACGGGGACGAATGCTCCATTCTACGAGCGATTGTGTGCGTCATGCCTCGTCCCCGACCGTCCCCTGGGGCCTGAGGCGTCAATACTTCAGCACCGAATACACATTCTCGGCCGCGATCTTCTCCTTGCCACTGAGGAACAACAGCTCGATCAGAAAGGCCAGCCCGTGCAACTGTCCCCCGAGCTTTCGTATCAGTTGCACTGCCGCCGCTGCGGTTCCACCGGTGGCCAGCACATCGTCCACGATGAGGATGCGCTGGCCTTTCGTAACCGCGTCCTCATGGATCTCGAGGGCGTCCTTCCCGTACTCCAGATCGTAGGTTTCCTTGATCGCCTTGGCCGGCAGCTTGCCTGGCTTGCGGATCGGAATGAATCCGGCGCCGATCCGTTCTGCCACGGCCGCGCCCAGGATGAAGCCGCGACTCTCTATGCCGACGACCGCGTCAATACCCTGTCCGGTATACGGCGTCGACAGCAGGTCGATTGTCGTCTTGAAGCCGAGGGGATCGCGCAAGAGCGTGGTGATGTCGTAGAAGAGGATACCGGCCTTCGGAAAGTCCGGAACGTTTCGAATGTGTTGTTTGAGATCCATGTAGGGAGAATGCTCACCGTTCAATTGTGAAGGACCGATAGCCGCCGAGTTCCTCATCATCGACGTCGACTTTCTCGACCCGGGCGCCGCGCGGCCCGGTGCGAATCGCACGCTCGATGCGCGTCACTGCCTCAGATTCACCCTCAATGAGCGCCTCGACGCGACCATCCGGCAGGTTTCTCACCCACCCCATAACGCCTTCTCGGCGGGCCGTGTCCTGGGTAAACCACCGGAAACCCACGCCCTGAACGCGCCCGCTGACGACAAACCGCCGCGCAACCTTCATCTCGGGAACTGTCAATTATATAGGGCGTACAGCACTCGAGGCGGGCATCGTGCCCGCCTCGAGTCGAAGACGCCAGCGGCGAGTTAGTTCCGGTCAACCCGCACGTTGAACTGCCCTGTATTGTCGTCAAAGCGGCTGTCGTTCACGCCCAGAACCAGCCGGCCGCTCCGTGGGACTCGCAGCGTTCGGCTCTGGCCGATGAAGACAGGCGCGCTGTCGCCAAAACGCGCGATCAGTCCGCCCACCGGTGCGTTCGGCATCGTCGCCGCCGCCACTCGTCCGGCCGCTCCGGCAGCGCTCAGGAATTCGGAGCTGTCGGGTGACAGCCGAATCTGTCCGTCAGCGGAGATCGTGATGGTGTCACCGGCGTTGACGTTGATGCCGGTCTCCGTCCACGCCCGGTCGGCAGCAACGGCAATCGACTGTCCCGCCGTCGCGGCGGCACCTGATGCACGCACGAATTCGCCTCGACTCAACACGCCGTCGCCGTTGCGATCCAGCTGATCGAACGCGCGGAGGCTCGAATGCCACTCCCGCTGCTCGATCCGGTTGTTGTTGTTCGTATCGAGGTATGCGAAGTCTTCGGCGCGGTCGAAGTCTTCGTACTCGACGTCTCGACCCTGACGGAATCGACCCGCATTGACTTCGTCCCCCGACAGCACGCCGTCGTTGTTCCAGTCGTGCACGCGGAACGACTGGTTGCTTCCATTCCATTCGTTTCGTGCGATCACGCCATCACGGTTGCTGTCCATGGCCCGGAACCGCACGTTGTCGAGCGGCTCCGCCGAAGCGCTCGACGGGTTGTTCCTCCGCGGGTTGTACCTCGACTGGTTGTTCGTGGTTTCGCAGAATCGAAGGCCGCCCGAACCCGGCACGCCCCAATCGCCAAAATTGTTGTTGTATTCGGCCGAGTTGATCATGCCGTCGACCACCGCGGCGAGACCGCGCTGCTGCGCCGCGTTGGCCCAGTTGCGCTGGCCGCCTTGATCGGGCTGACGAGCAAGGATGTGCCGATACAGTCTGGCGACCGCACGTTCGTACGGCTGTCCTTCACCGGACTCAGTCTGCCCGAACCGATTCGCGTACTCCGGCGATTTCGCGATACTGCGGACGAGCTCTTTCACGGTCAGCCGTCCGTCTGCGAGCTGCTGCGCCCAGCCCTGCGCGCCTGGATCGACGCCACGCTCGAGTGTGTGCCGGTAAACCTCGGCGACAACCCGATTTGCGTCAGTCGTGCACGGGGCCTGAGCGGCAGCTACGGATGAGAAGAGCGCAAGCGCTCCAATGGTGCTCGTAACTACACGCCACATGGGGAAACCCTCCTGCGTCGTGTTCCTTCAGGATTGATGCCGTTTCAGCTCGGGCGGCTTCGGGTCAAGGCGCTTCGTTGTAGGCGGCGCGGATCGTACCGTTCAGTCGCGTGCCCGCATTGGGATACCTGGTCTGCAGCTCGGATGAGATCGTCGTTGCGGCTTCGTCGATCGTCTTTCCTTGCTTCTTCAGCTCGGCCGCTCGGCTCTGAACGGTCTGGAAGAGCGTCTTGTACGTCGCGATCAGCTCGCTGCCACCCATCGGCCCATGACTCGGCACGATCCGTTTCGGTTGGAGCTTTTCGAAGACGTCCATGCTCGTCTGCCATTGGCGCACTGTTGCGGTGCCCACATTGGGCAGCGCAGTCATCACCACGTCCCCCGAGAAGAGCACGGCGTCGGGCTCGACAAAAAAGGCCGTGTCCCCGCGCGTGTGGTTGTAACCCATGGCCATGATCCGCACACGGACACCACCGAGATCGAGCGTGTGCTCGCGGTCGAATGAAATATCCGCCTTCCGGAACTCAGCTCCTTCGAGGAGTTCTGCGTTCAACGCTCCGAAGCCTTTGAACCGTTCGGCCGTGGCGGTGCCCTGCTCGGCGATCTCCTTTTGCTGATCCTGCGATCGGATCATCCGGGTGTTCGCCGGAAAACCGCCCGCGCCGAGATCGTGTTCGGGGTGAAAGTGCGTCGTCGCCAGGTAGAGCTGGGGAGTTTTGCTGACCTTCTGCATCTCGCGAACAACGGTCTGACCGTTTCGGGCGCCAAGACCCGTATCGACCACCAGCGTGGCGCGAGAGCCGACGATGATGCCGATGTTCGGAACCATCGAGACGCTGTTGTCGGGAATGACGAACACGTGATCTGAGATCTTCTCTGTGACGTTCTCGCGGACCAGTGGTGGCACCGCCGGTGCCCCGCCGGCGCGTTGCGCGAGGATGGCGGCGGTACTCATAAGAGCGACCAGCAGGGAAACCAGAGCTGCGCACAATCTGCGATTCATCGATGTCGTCTCCATTGCGGCTACTTGTCAGCGGGCTTCGGCCAATGGCTCATACCGGCGCTCGAACACTCTATACGTCCAGGCTGGATCCCTCCGCGCGTCTGCGGGCACGCGCGTTAACGCCGCCTGGCGCATCTGAGCCACGATCGGGCTCGCCGCCACCGCCTCAGCTGCCGCCTGTCGATCCCACTCGAGGTGGTAATCCCACGCCATGTCCCGGAGTGCGACGTACTTCTCTGCTGTGCGAAGCAGCCAGCAAATGCTGAGGGCAGCGACGAGAACTCCAGCGGTGATCGTCTGCCACTTCTTGCCGGGACGTTCAAGCAGTGCGCTCACCGCGACGTAGACGAGCATCGCGTACCCGATGCCCACCGGCAGCCCGATGCGGTCACGAGTATAGAGGAAGCCGAGGAAGCTGCCGCCGATGACGAGCACGCCACCAAAGGCTGCCAGCAGTCGATCGCGCGGCGGTCGCGATCGGATTCCGAGAAGCGTCATCCCCACCACTGCCGTCGTCACGATCGAGGACAACACATGGAGCCACATCCATGGCGGCACATCTCCTCGAAGCAGGGACTCGATGAACTGAAATCGTCCGGCGCGCGGTTCAGACGCAAGCACCGTCAGAAGCGTCGATCCGATGTTGTACAACCAGAGCACCCACGGCATGTTTGCAAACATCGCCGCGGCGTCATCGGCGCTGATGCTCGAGAACCCGAAGCCCGTTTCCGGTGAGTCGAACGGAACTCCACCAGGACTGAATCCCAGCCGCGCGATGAGATAGATCACGAGACCCAGACTGGCGAAGGCGACACTCCGCCATGTGGTGGCTGGCGCTCTCATCAGCCAGGCGACCGCAGCGATCGGAACGATGAAGACGCCGATTTCCAGCCACAGCAGCGCGATGAGGGTCAGCGGCAGCAGCGTCCATTCATACGGACGAAACCGTGGCGTCAACGTAAGCAGCGCCACCGCGAGCACGATCAGCATCGACGCGGCGTAGGCATTCAACGGTACGAACAGGAACAGAATTCCAGACGTGTGCAGGCCGACGACAACGGACAGGCCGATGACCGAAGCAACCGATCGGCTCCAGCCGCTTGCGTGGAACAGGGCCGCCAGGATGAGAAGACTCAACGCAAATTCCAGGAGCACGAAGATCTTGTAGGTTCCGAGACTCAGTCCGGCGATTCGGTACGCGACCCTCGTTCCCACGTCCAGTAACGGACGGTATTCAACGCTCTTCGTGAGGGAGTCGCTCACGAGCTCGTGCCAGGAGCGAGTATCGGCAGCCGCTGACAGATTGACTGACGTATCGACGAAGGACCAGCGGACGGCCCGGAACGCGTGTCCGAGTGCCAGCGTCACGAGGAGGCAGAAGATGAAAGGGACTTTCGACAACCGCTGACTATACTCTGGCGGCACGTGGCTTGCCCTGTTGGCCGCCGACGCGCCACGCGCGTCACTGACAGAGGACGGAGGGCTTCGTATGAAACGTCATATCGCGGCAATTTGCCTCCTGGTTGTCGCCACTGGCGCGATCGGGTCCGCAGACACGCTTGTCCTCATGAACGGACGGCGTATCCAGGGCGAGCTCCTGGGCGTGTACGGGCGCGAGATTGAATTCGAAGAACGGGCAGGCGGTGCCCGCCGCGTCATGCGTGTCCCTCGCGCCGATATCGTGCGGATCGAGTTCCTCGAAGAGCAGTCCGGAAACCAGCAGGATGTGCGGCCGGTGATTCCGCCGCGGCTGCGCGAGCGAAATGTGACCGTCAGTCCAACCGCAGCGTGGACCGACACTGGTATCGACGTCCGCGCCGGTCAGGAGATCTATTTCCAGACGTGGGGGCAGGTCACCTGGTCGCCCAACAAGCGCGTGGACGCCAACGGCACCCGCGACTCAAAGTCCAACCCTGCCCGCCCGCTTCCGACCCGCAACGGCGGAGCGCTGATCGGGCGTATCGGGGATCGGGACACCTTCCTCATCGGCCTGGACGTGGGACCGTTCCGGATTCGCCAGAATGGACGCCTCTATCTTGGCGTGAACGACGACAATCTGGAGGACAACACCGGCTTCTATTACGTCGTCGTGTCTTACTGACCTCAGATCGGGCGGCTGTACGGCGCCTCCTCGGAGGTGCCGCTACCGCCCTCTGCCAAGTGCTGGAGCATCCGGTGCCGGTGCTCGATTTCACGCTTGGTCAGCTCAACGTCATGAAACGGCGACTTCGATGCCGCTGACGGCACAAGATACGGCAGCACCCGCGCGCGACGGCCCTCCCGGTCCCGTCGAAACGTTTCAAAGCACACCACTTGCGCCGACTGTGCGGGCATATATAGCGATCCTCCATACCCATCCTGGCAGGACGCTGTGACAGGATAGGTCACACCAGCGGCAACCGACCGAACAGCTGCCCTACCTGCGTCGGCGTACCGCCACTTCAGCGTTTTATGGCGATTGACTTGTAAGGCGTGACACAAATATTGTCGTTCCGCCTTCGCTGCTGCGCAGCTTCGGCGAGACAGGCTCGCCGGTTAGCAGGCCAATCTCATCAACGGACGGACACGCATGGTCCCGATTTCAATCACAGTGAACGGAAAAGTGCGCAAGGCGCACGTGGAGCCGCGAACGCTCCTGGTGCACTTCCTGCGCGAACAGCTCAATCTCACCGGCGCACACGTCGGGTGCGATACGAGCCAGTGTGGCGCCTGTACGGTGCTCATCGACGGGCGGAGCGCGAAGTCCTGCACTGTCTTCGCCGTCCAGGCAGATGGCTCGGAGGTCGTCACTATCGAGGGCCTTGCCAAGGGCGACCAGCTACACCCGCTGCAGGAAGGGTTCTGGGAAGAACACGGGCTGCAGTGCGGCTACTGCACACCGGGCATGATCATGTCCGCCGTCAATCTGCTGAACGACAATCCGAAGCCGTCCGAGGCGCAGATCCGGGAAGGTCTTTCGGGCAACTTCTGCCGCTGCACCGGGTATCAGCACATCGTCAACGCCATTCAGTACGCGGCGGCGAAGGGAGGGCGCTGAACATGGCCTCTTCCCCTACGCTTCCCAAGCTGGTTGGCTCCCGTGTCAAGCGGCGCGAGGATCCACGGCTGATTCAGGGCCACGGCACCTACGTCGATGACGTGAAGATTCCGGGGCTGCAGTACCTGGCGTTCAAGCGCAGCGACATCGCCCACGGCCGCATCAAGTCAATCGACACCAGCGCCGCGGAAAAGATGGAGGGCGTTGAGGCGGTCTTTACCGGCAAGCAGATCGCGGAACTGCTGAGACCGATGCCGATCGGAACGCCCTTCCCGTCCCCGGACCATCACGCGGTTGCGATTGACATGGTGCGCTACGCAGGCGAAGCCGTTGCCGTTGTCGTTGCCGCCGATCGGTACATCGCTCGCGATGCTGCCGACTCGATCGTCATCGACTACGACTCGCTGCCGGCTGTCGTAGACGCCGAACAGGCGATGCAGGGGCAGCCCACGGTCATTCACGAGAAGTTCCCGAACAACATCGCGCTCGGTCCGATTCCAAGCGGCACCGGCGCGAGCCCCGATGGTAAACATCTGGACGATTCCGCGGTTGAGAAGGCGTTCAAGGACGCTGAAGTCGTCATCTCGCAGCGGATGTACAACCATCGGCTGGTGCCGAATGCGATGGAACCCCGCGGGGTGGTTGCGCATTACGAGCCGGGGAGGTCTTTCCTCACCATGTGGTCGTCCACCCAGAACCCCCACATCCTCAAGTCAATGATCGCCGGGATGCTCGGGCTTGGCGAGGATCAGGTTCGCGCGATCGCTCCCGAAGTCGGAGGCGGGTTCGGGGCCAAGATCAATATCTACGCCGAAGAGTACGTCTGTGCCGCGGTCAGCAAGCGACTGGGTATTCCGGTGAAGTGGATTGAGGATCGCTCCGAGGCATTCGTCGCGACGACGCACGGGCGCGACATCCTCTGTTATATCGATGTCGCCGCGAAGCGGGACGGCAAGGTGCTTGGCATCAAGATGCGGCTGATTGCCGACATTGGCGCCTATAACATGCTTCTGACGGCCGCGATCCCCACGCTGACGATGTTGATGGCGAACGCCACCTACGACATCCCGGCGATCCGGACGACGCTCACCGAAGTCTTCACGAACAAGACGCCGACCGATGCCTATCGCGGCGCGGGGCGGCCCGAAGCCACTTTCTTCGTCGAACGCGCGTTCGACATGCTCGCGCGCGAGCTGAAAATGGATCCGGCAGAAATCCGCAGGAAGAATTTCATCCCCAAGGACAAGTTCCCATACCAGACCCAGATGGGGGCCGTCTACGATTCCGGCGATTACGAAGCGTCGCTGGACTGCGCGCTCAAGGCTGCGGACTGGAAGAACCTCCTCAAGGAGCGCGACGAACTGCGACAGCAGGGCAAGCTCGCAGGTGTCGGGCTGGCGATGTATGTGGAAGTCTGTGGCATCGGCCCGTCAGCCACGCTTCCAACCGGTGGCTGGGAGCACGCGCAGGTGACCATTGAGCGTGACGGCCGCATTAGCGCGTCCACTGGCGCTTCCCCGCATGGCCAGGGCAACGAAACAACCTTCGGGCAGATGCTGGCCGATCAGTTCGGCGTACCGATCGAGCACATCACGATTCATCACGGCGACACAGCCGTGGTCAAGCAGGGGATCGGCACATTCGGCAGCCGCTCCCAGGCTGTTGGCGGGGCCGCGCTGCATATGGCGGGAACCAAGGTCCGCACGAAGATGGCGCAGTTCGCCGGCGCGCTTCTCGAAGCGGCGCCCGAGGACATCGTGTTTGAAAGCGGCAAGATCATGGTGAAGGGCGCGCCTGCCAAGGCGAAGTCGTTCGCTGAAGTCGCGTCGTTCGCCTACATTCCCGTTCCCCTGCCTGCCGGCATGGAGCCGGGCCTGAGTGCGGATGCGTATTTCGAGCCCACCAACAACACCTATCCGTTCGGTTGTCACATCGTCCTGATGGAGATCGATCGGGAGACTGGCGAGCCGAAGCTGCGACGGGTCGTCGCCGCGGACGACGCCGGTAATCTGATCAATCCCCTGATCGTGGAGGGCCAGATTCATGGCGGTCTCGCCCAGGGCATCGGCCAGGCGATGATCGAGGAAGCGGTCTATAGCGAAGACGGCCAGTTGCTGACCGGTTCGTTCATGGACTACGCGCTGCCTCGCGCGACCGACTTCCCGATGTTCGAGATGCACTCGACCTACACGCCAACGCCGGTGAATCCGCTCGGCGCAAAAGGCGTGGGTGAGGCTGGAACGCTCGGGTCGACGCCAGCGGTCGTCTGTGCCGCGGTGGACGCACTGAGTGAGTTCGGCGTGAAACACATCGACATGATGCTCAGGCCGGAAAAACTCTGGCGCATCATTCAGGGCCGGGGAGGTGCGGCGTGATCCCGATCACATTTGACTACCGTCGGGCATCGTCGCTTGATGATGCGCTGAAGGCCCTGGCGGCATCCGGGGGCAGCGCGAAGCTGCTCGCCGGCGGCCACAGCCTGGTACCGCTCATGAAGCTGCGCTTGAGCGAGCCCGGCACGCTGATCGACATTGCGCGGATTCCCGAGCTCTCCGGCATCCGTGACAAGGGCGGCCAGATTGAAATCGGTGCGACGACGGTGCATCACGCCGTGGCGACATCGAGGCTGCTTCTTGATCGCTGTCCCGTCGTGGCTGAGGCTGCGGCGACGATCGGCGACACACAGGTGCGCAATCGCGGGACGATCGGCGGAAGTATGGCGCACGCGGACCCGTCGGCCGACATGCCAGCGGTGATGGTGGCGCTCGACGCGGAAATCCAGATGCAAAGCGCCAAAGGTCAGCGGACCGTGAAGGCCGGCACCTTCTTTCAGGATCTCTTTACCGTCGATCTTCAGCCTGGCGAGATCATTACGGCTGTTCGTTTCGCGCCGGTGAAAACGGCTGCGTACGTGAAGCTCTATCAGAAGGCGTCCCACTACGCGATCGTTGGTATCGCGGCGGTCCTCGATGTGAAAGGCGGCACGATCCAGTCGGCGCGGATCGGGCTGACCGGTGCGACGACGCACGCGGTTCGTCTGACGAAGCTGGAGCAGGCGCTCGCCGGCGCCGCGAAGGACTCCGTTGAGAAGATCGCGGCAAACGCGGGTGCGGAGCTCCAGGTGGTGAACTCCGACATCCATGCCAGCGAAGAGTATCGGCGGGCGATGGTCGGCGTGATCGCGAAGCGTGCCGTGCTGGCCGCGCTGGCACGTGGGTAGCAAGGTTATTCGCCTCCTGGGTCAGGCGCTGCTCGCGGCGTTCATCGCGCTGCTGGTTGTGATGCTGACGTCCTATTTCGGTATTCCGCTGACGAGGGAGGCGGGAGGCACAATTGTGGCTGCCGGACAACGGCAGCCACCGCCGCAGACGGTCGGCCAGACGGAAGAAGCGCTGCGTTCACTTGATCTCACCAACGAGATGGAGTCAGCCAGGGGTCGGCCGCTGCGGATGCGGCGCATCACCGTGCAGCCCGGTGGTGCGCTGGCACTTCACAACCACGTCGATCGTCCTGCGGTGACCTACATGCTGCAGGGCGAGATGACCTATCACCAGCAAGGCAAGCCTGACGTCGTGATACGCGCGGGCGACGGGTTTGCCGAAGGGCGCGCCACCACGCACTGGGGCGAGAACACCGGCACGGTGCCCGCCGTCTGGATCGCCGTCGATATTCCCACACCCTGATCGCGAGGCGCCGTGGACGCACTGCGGCGTACGTTCCTTCTTGCCAACGCCTTCAAGGAGGGCGATCTTCCGCTCGGCGGAACGCGCGATGACGTTGTGCGCTCGGAGGCACGGCAGCAGCTTCTTGCGTATCGCGTCGGCGACATCCGTCGAGCGATGTTTGTCGAGGACAGCGTCAGCGAAGCTCTCGAACAGACCCGCGATCGCGCGCACGATTCCCAGCTCGACCCGTTGACGGTCGCGCAACTGAAGGAGACGCTGCTCTCCCCCGCCGGAGCCGCGTGGGCACGGCATCACCAGGCCGCGCTGCCCAGCGAAGTGATCGCGGCGATCGCGAAGGTCCTGACCGACGAGGAGCTCGCGTCCGTATCGCAACGTCTGTCCAATCCGCTGCCCAACGGGATCGGCGCACCAGGTCACTTCGGGTCCCGGATTCAGCCGAACAGTCCGGGAGATGACGACGAGGAGATCCTCTTCTCCACTCTTGATGGGCTGGCACACGGGTGCGGCGATGTGGTCATCGGCGTGAACCCGGCGGCGGACGAAATCGACACGATCGTCCGGCTCGAGCAGCTTCTGGAGCGCATCGTCCGGTGTCTAAACGTGCCCACCCGATTCTGCGTTCTCTCGGACATCGTCAAGCAGCACCAGGCGCAGGCGCGGACGCGAATAGACGTCGGCTTTCAAAGCCTCGCGGGCACGACGAAGGCTCTCGTCGGCATGGTCGGCCTCGACGTCGCCGGGATTCTCGATCTCGCCCGCGGTTTCGACGGGCTGTATTTCGAAACCGGTCAGGGGTCCGCGGTGACCAACGGAACCGCGGAGGGTGTCGACATGGTGACACTGGAGTCGCGCGCCTATGGCGTCGCCCGCCATATCCACCATCAGACAGGCCGATGGATGATCGTCAACGATGTCGCCGGCTTCATCGGACCGGAAGTGTTTCGATCGCCGGTACAGCTCGAACGAGCCTGTCTGGAAGATCTCGTGATGGCCCGGCTCCATGGAATCACGATGGGCCTCGACGTCTGCGCGACGTTTCACATGGGCATCGCGCCCGCCGAACTGCGAGAGATCGCAGCCAGAGTCGTGCGTCGCGGTGCGCCCGCGTACCTGATGGCGGTGGCCGGCAACGCCGACCCGATGCTCGGCTACCTGACAACGTCCTTCCGTGAGCATCCAGCGTTGCGTCGCGACAACAACGCGGCGACCACTCCTGCGATGCGCCGGTGGTTCTCGGAGATCAACTCGACGTCGGGTGCCCAGGCGCTCGACCGTCTCGCCCACTTGTACGCCTTGTACACCCGCGCCGGTGGGGAGAAGCGGACGACGGTCGCGCTCGAGGAGGAGGCCCGGCGCAAAGTCGTCGAGTTGCGAGAGCGAGGGTTCGACATCGCGGCGAATGACGCCTCCGGAACGGCCCGCGTGGATCGAATCTACAGTCACGCGCGGCAGGCCCTGTATGCGAGGTTGGACGAGGCGGTGCTGGGCGAGGCGGGCGGCACTCACATTCGCGTCCGAACGGTTGCCGTTGATCGCGATGATTACCTCGCCCACCCCACTGCCGGCGAACGGCTATCCGACGTGAGCGTCACGACGCTGTTGAGATCGATACCTCCCGGACTGCGCGAGATTCAGATCGTCGTGTCCGACGGGCTGAACGCGGATTCAATCAACGAACAGCTGCGCTCGCTGCTTCCCCCTCTACGGCGACGGCTCGCCGGCGAGGGCCACCGTCTCAGTGAGACGGCAGTCGTGGTGCAGAACGGCCGCGTGCGTGCCGGTTACCACGTTGCGCAGCTGCTCCGTTCGGAGGTTTTGATACACGTGATCGGCGAACGGCCGGGCACTGGACTCAACACCGCGAGCGCGTACCTGACCTACGGGCGCGATGCCGCCGGCCAGCTGCGATGGGATCCGGCTCTCGATCATTCCTGCACGACCGCGGTATGCGGGATCCACCCGAACGGCAAACCGCCAGAGGCCGCGGTCGTCGAAATCGCGAGGACCGTTCAGAGGATGTGTGAGCAGCGCCGCTCGGGCGTCGCTCTGCGCTAGGACGTGAGCTTTCCCTGCAGGCAGGCGAAGAAGCGGTCCATCATCATCTTCGAGACGCCGGCGAGCAGACGCTGACCCACTCGCGCCACCGGTCCGGCAGCCTGTACGGTGCCGTGCACGTCAACGACAGTGACGTTTCCCTCTGGGCGCAGCGACACGGCGGCACTCCCCTTTACCGAGCCTGGTCGACCCTGCCCTTCCGCCGTCAGGCGATACGACTTCTCGGACACTTTGTCCGCGAGGACGACCGTCCCTTCATACGTGCCGGTGATTGCCGCCAGTGCGACGTTCAAGCGCGCCTTGTAGCGGTCCTCGCCCAACGGCTCGAACGCTTCACACCCCGGAATGCATGACGAAATCACCTGCGGGTCCATCAGGATGTCCCACACGCGATCGGGTGGTGCGTTGAATGTATACGTGCCTGCGATATCCATAATGAGAGAAGGCCTCAGGAAAAGGGGTCAGGCCTCAGAGAGTGCGTTCAAGTGTACTGAAAGGTCGACGAGGTTGGTCAGCGTCCGTGCCGGCAGAAAGTCGTCGACGTACGGCAGCGCTGCCTGCAACCCGCGTGTCAAGGGCGCGTAATCCGTCGTGCCGATGAGCGGGTTCAGCCAGATGAAGCGGTGACAGCTGCGCTGAAGCCTGGCGACCTGCTGGCGGAGGACTTCCGGATCGCCGCGGTCCCACCCGTCGGAAATGAGCAGCACGACTGGTCCGCCGTGCAGCACACGGCGCATCCACTGTTGATGCAGTGTCTTCAGCGCCTCGCCGATCCGGGTTCCACCCGACCAGTCAGGAACGGCGCGGGCGGCACCGGCGACGGCAGCATCAAGTCCCCGCATCCGCAATTCGTTGGTAATCCGCGTCAGCGAGGTCGAGAACACAAATGCCTCGACACGGACGTGGCGTTTCGCGAGCGCATGCGAGAAGTGCAGAAGCATTCGCGAATACCGCTCCATCGAACCGCTGACGTCGCACAACAACACGATCGGCCGGCGCCGCAGACGGCGCTTCCGGCGAGGAAGGCGAACGACCACGCCGCCGGTGCGGACGCTGCCCGCGAGGGCACGCCGGATATCGATGCGAGGTCCATCACCACGAATCCATCGCCGGGTCCGCCGTTGCCCTGGATTCCACGTGAGCCGATCCAGCGCGGCACTGGCGACCGCCATCTCGTCTGGGGTGAAATCGGCGAAGTCCTTCGTTGCCAGGATCGCAGTCGCACTCCACGTCTTCAGTGCGCCGCCTTCCCCCTCGCCGTCGCTCGCGTCACCGACCATCTCGATCGCCGCCGACGTCGCGGCAGGCGCGTCTGGGTCGCGCCGGTCGTCGAGTCTGCTGCGGGTCGGCTGCGCGTCGCGCCGGCTCCAGAACAGTTCGAAGGTGCGATCGAAGAGCTGCAGATCTTCGCGTCGGTGGACGAGCAGGGTGCGGCAGGTGTGGTACACCTCGTCGCGCGATGCAAGATCGATGTACTGGAGCGCCTTGAGCAGGTCCAGCATGCGGCCCATGTGGATTTCGAGACCAGCCGCGCGGAGCAGGCGGCCGAAGACGAGCAGGTTCTCAGCGAGATGTGACACGAGCGAGGATTCCAGCAAGTCGCTCGCCGCGTACGGCGTCGATATCGTCCTTCGACTTGAGGACGGTGCCCAGGGTCTGCTCGGCAGCCGCGGCGTCGAGTGTCTGCCGATCGAGGGCGACCAGGGCGCGCGCCCAGTCCAGCGTTTCCGAGACACCGGGCACCTTGTACAGTTCGAGCCCACGTAGTCCTTGCACCGCTGCGGTCACCTGCTCGGCAAGGCGCGTCGACGCTTCAGGGACCCGCTCGCGAACGATGGCGATTTCCTTCTCGTACGAGGGGTACTCGATCCACTGGTACAGGCAGCGCCGCTTCAGCGCATCGTGAACCTCGCGCGTCCGGTTGGACGTGAGGATCACCAGCGGCGGCTCGGCGGCGCGGACCGTGCCGAACTCAGGAATCGTGATCTGGAACTCGGCGAGGAGCTCGAGCAGATAGCCTTCGAACTCTTCATCCGCGCGATCGATTTCGTCGATGAGAAGCACCGCGGGGCGGCTGCGCGCAGGATCAATCGCCTGCAACAGCGGTCTCTTGATCAGGAACGCTTCGCTGTAGATCTCACGTCTCGCCGCGGCACGTTCGACGTGCTCGGTGGCTTCCAGAATCCGCAGTTCGATGAGCTGGCGTGCGTAGTCCCACTCATACACGGCATGGCTCACGTCGAGCCCCTCATAGCACTGCAGGCGGATCAGGTCGGTGTCCAGTGCAGCCGCTGCTGATGCCGCCAGAGAGGTCTTGCCAACGCCGGCCTCGCCTTCGAGAAACAGCGGACGCTTCAGCGTGAGCGCGAGATACAGGGAGACCGCAAGCCCCTGATCGGCGATGTAGTGCTGCGCGCTCAGGCGCTGCTGAAGCTCGGAAAGGGAGCCGAACACCTAACGGAAGGAGAACTTGGTCTGTGCGGATGTGCCACTACCGAACGGCCACAGGATCGATCCGTAGCTCGGTCGTGCGCTCGCGCTGACCCGCACGTAATAATCCCGATTCCGTGTGAGCACACGGGTACTGAAAAGGGGCGCGTCCTTGACTTTCGTCATCCACTGACGAACTTCGAGAGGGTCAAGCGTGGTCACGGCTTCCCGCGGTTCGCTCCGACCATTGATACGGCGTTCGAGCGTGTACTTTCGCTCCAGGTTGTCGTACTCGACGCTGGTCGTGACGATCGACTGCGCGACCGTGCGGTCGAGCCAGAATCCGGCATCGACTCGAAGATCGACGGTGTAGGTGAAGATTGTTTTGAGGCCGCTGTCGATCGCGGCGCGCACGTCCGGTGTCAGACCGTCGCGCAACTCAAAATTGACGATGAGAGAATCGCCGCGGACGACCGGGACGACCTGAAGGCCCTTCGCTGCCTGCGCAGCCAATGGTGCAGTGGCCGCGATCAGGGCGAGGACGGCAAGCCCGATCCGTGCATTTTTGAACACCATGCGCGTCGGGATGCCAATGTAGCACATCGTGGGAGCCGCTCGGGTATTATTCTGCTGAGGTCTTCCAACGAGATCAGTGCGCAGAACCGCTGCCGCCATGATCGCTGTGTCGCTGCTCGCGGTGTCCGCACCGCGTCCGTCGGCCCAAGGTCTGTTTCCGACTCAGCCGAGCCTGACGTTCTCGCTCTTCGAGCGGTATCTGGATTCGCTGCGTGTTCAGGCTGGCATCCCGGGTCTGTCCGCGCTCATCCTCCAGGACGGCGTGATCGTCTGGGAGCGCGGCTTCGGCCGCGCCGACATCGAGCGTGCGCTCGAGCCGACGTCTTTCACCGCCTATCAGATCGGCGGGCTGTCGCAGGCGATGGGCGCCACGTTGTTCCTCAAGAAGTGTGTCGATGAAAACTCCGGCTCGCCGAACGATCCCCTGAGCCTCTGGTATCCCCTCTTTCCTGAGCGCACGACCACCGCCGCGCAATTGCTCGGGCACGTCGCGCCTGTTGGCGGATACAAGTACGACCTGACTCGTGTTGCGGCTGTGACGCCTGCAGTCGAAGCCTGCAGCGGGCTGCCGTATCAGCAGCTCATCGCCGAAGACGTTTTCTCGCGTCTCGGCCTGGCCGACTCCGTTCCGGGGAGCGCACTCGGCGCACCGACGCCCGAAGACGTCCGGCAGTTCGGCACCAATAACCTGGCGCGATATGCGGCCACGCTCAGCCGCGCCGCCAAGGGCTACAAGGTGGACACACGCGGCCGCGCGACGCGCACGGATCTGCCGCCAGCTCATTCGAACGTCGCGACGGGTCTGATTTCCACGGCGCGCGATCTTGCGAGGTTCGACGCCGGGCTTCGATACAACATCCTGTTGCGCCCGGAAACCCAGCTGAATGCGTGGACGTCCGTCGGTCCGGGGCTTCCCACCGGGCTCGGCTGGTTCGTTCAGAGCTACAACGGCGTCCCGGTCATCTGGCAGTTTGGCACTGTGCCCGACGCGTTTTCGTCGCTGATGCTGAAGGTGCCGACGCGTGGATTGACGCTAATCCTGCTCGCGAATAGCGACGGTCTGAGTCCACCGCTCCTCGCGCTCGAGAAGTCGGGCGACGTGACCGCGTCCGTATTCGCGCGGACCTTCCTGCGCATGTACGTGCCTTGATCCTGGTTCCGGCGCGCGGGCGCATTCTCGTCCTCGCGGTTCTGTTTCTCTGCTGCCAGGTGGCTGAGGCACGGGCTGACTTCTTCATCACGCCATTCCTCGGCTCCGAGTTCGCCGGCAGCACAACCCTGCTCGACCTGGACACCGGTGCGGCATCCTCGAAGCACTGGACGTTTGGCGGGAGCGCCGCATGGCTATCAGACGGAATCCTCGGCGTCGAGGCCGACTTCTCGATCGTGCCGGGCTTCTTTCAGAACTCCAGCGGCACCGGTCTGGTCATCGGGAGTCGTGTGACGACCCTGACCGGCAGCGTGATCGTGGCTCTACCGCTGAGCGTCACCCGTGAGTCATTGCGGCCCTACGCCGTTGGTGGACTCGGTCTGCTGCACGCCAGCTCGGAAGACATCCTGAGCCTGAACGAGTCCGGCGACTGGCTTGGGCTGCAGATCGGCGCAGGCGCGATCGGGTTGATCACGAACCGGGCTGGTGTCAGATTTGACCTCCGCCATTTGCGGGCGCTGAGCCGCGATACGACATTGCGGGGCGAGCAGACGTCAAAGCTGAGCTTCTGGCGCGCCACCGTTGGTGTGACGCTCAGATATTGATCGCATAACCGGCGACAATGCGGTGCCTTAGCGATTGTTCTGAGCCGAACATGGAATTGGTCAAAGCCTTGCACTGGAGTCGGTCATGACTTCACGAATGTCCACACATCGGTACGGACGACTCCTTCCGGCGTTTCTGGTCGCCGTCGCGGTGACGGGTCAGGCCGTTGCGCAGACGAAGATCGTCGCGCCCAGGAACGGATATCCGGTCAGCGAGGACGTCAAGCTCGGTCGTGAAGCGTCGGACGAAGTGCGTAAAGAGCTGCCGATGCTGAACGACAACCGCGTTGACGACTGGGTGGCTGACGTCGGCGCGAGTCTCGTCCGCGCGATTCCCGCGGAGTTCCAGCATCCGGAGTTCCACTACACCTTCACCGTCGTCAATCAGAAGGAAATCAACGCGTTCGCGCTTCCAGGCGGACCGATGTATCTCAATCGCGGAATGATCGAGGCAGCCAACAGCGAGGGCGAAGTGGCCGGCGTCATGGCGCATGAAATCTCGCACGTCGCGTTGCGTCACGGAACCGCACAGGCGACTAAGGGGCAGGGCGCCGCGATCGGAGGAGCGGTTGGCCAGATCCTTGGCGGGATCATCGGCGGCGGTCTTGGCCAGATTCTGTCCACCGGCTCACAGATCGGCGCCGGCCTGAAGCTGATGCAGTACAGTCGCGAGTTTGAAAGCCAGGCGGACATCCTCGGCGCACAGATTCTTGCGCGCGCGGGCTACGACCCGCGCGAGATGGCCAACATGTTCAAGACCATCGAGCGTGAGAGCGGCGGTGGCGGTCCACAGTGGATGAGTAGCCATCCGAATCCGGGCAACCGCTACAACGCGATCACCGCGGAAGCGCAGAACCTGCGGATTCAGGGCCGGGCCAACACCGGTCAGTTCCAGACGATTCAGGCGCGGCTGGGCGACATGTCGCCTGCGCTCACGGCCGAACAGATCGCCAAGGGGCAGAAGACCGGCAACGGTACCGGCACGGTGCGGACCGGCAACCGCAGGGTCCAGGTCGATCCGCCATCGAATTCATACCGTGTCCGCAACCCGATGGACTTCCTTCGAGTGTCGGTGCCATCGAACTGGGATGAGGTGGATGCGCGCGATGGCGTCACGTATGCGCCGGCCGGAGCATTTTTCAACGACAACGGCTCCACGGCGTTCACGCATGGCATTCAGTTCGGCGTCGCACAGGGATCGGGGAATCTGCAGCGCGACACGCAGCGGCTGCTGAATGCGTTTGCCCAGAGCAACCCGAATCTCCGGCAGCAGACATCGCTGCAGCGCGACAACGTCGGCGGGCGCACCGGCTACACCACGGTCCTGTCGAATGTGTCGGAGGTCACAGGACAGCGGGAGCGCATCGCGCTGTCGACGACGCAGATGAGGGATGGCAACCTGCTCTACGTGGTTGGGGTGGCGCCGCAGACCGAATCGCAGACCTACGACGCCACGTTCCGCAAGGTCCGCCAGTCGGTTCAGATTCGAGATTGACCTGACCTGAAACGACACCACCGAGGCACTGAGGCACTGAGATGAAGATTTACTCGGTGGCCTCACTGTCTCGGTGTGTTGTGATCAGCGAAAAATGCCGCGTATTCCCTTCCCGATTGCCCGGATCAAACCGCCCACGGCCTTCTGCGCCTCCTGCTTGAACGATCCCTCATGAATCGGGCACAGCTGCGTCGGCACGCTGTCGCCATCCTTGAAGTACTCAACGTAGGTCGGACAGCCATCAACGGGCCGCTGGTATGAGATCAGGCAGAGCTCGTGAGGTTCGAGATCGGCGGGTGCTTCGAAGGACCGGGCAGGGACCAGCCGCTGTACGCGCCGCATGAAATCCGCCCAGATCGGGAGTGCGATCCGTGCGCCGGTCCCACCCTGTCGTATGGTCTGCGGTTGATCGAACCCGGCCCAGACGCCGACGACGACCGACGAGTTGAAGCCGACGAACCAGGCGTCTCGGTAGTCGTTAGTTGATCCTGTTTTGCCGCCAATCGGTCCACTCAGTCCGTACGACCGTGCTGACGCTCCGGTGCCGCGAGACACGACATCTTCGAGCATCGTCACCATCTGAAAGGCGACGTCCTCGGTAAGGATCCGTTCCTTTTCCACGTGGTCGTACTCGACCGTCTCACCCGATGCGTTTTCAACCGACTGAATGCCGCGCGATTTCACGCGGTAGCCACCGTTCGGGAAGACTGCGTACGCGGTAGTCAGTTCGAGCGGGGTGACCAGCCCGCTGCCCAGCGCCAGCGAGGGCACGTCCGGCTGATTCGGTACCCCGAGGTCGGTGACGAGCTTCAACACCGGCCGCGTGCCGACCTGCTGCTGCAACAGCACCGCCGCGGCATTGTTCGATTCGAGCAGTGCCTCCCGGAGCGTCATCTCATCGCGGTCGGTGGTGCGCTCGTCGCGCGGAATCCACACGCCTTCGGAGGCCTCGACAGACACCTGGTGCAGCCCGCGGAGTACGGAGACAGGCGATAGGCCGTGCTCCAGCGCCGCGGCATAGACGAACGGCTTGAATGCCGATCCGGGCTGCCGGTGGCTCTTCACGGCGCGGTTGAACGTTGTCACGGCGAAGTCGGAGCCGCCGACCATTGCCAGGATGTTGCCGTTCTGCGGTTCCAGGGCGATGAGCGCGACCTGCAGGCCGGGCACGCGCAGCCGCCGCAGTACGTCGCGCACGGAGGCCTCCGCCGCGTCCTGCATCTTCGGGTCGAATGTCGTATGGACTTTCCAGTCAGGTGGATTGTCGCCACCGTAGACGTTGCGGAACTGCTGGCGCAGGTATTCCTTGGCGTAGCCATGTCTTGCGCTCGACACCGCCGGCGGTGGCTGGATTCGGATCTGTTCGGCTCGCGCGCTGCGCTCCTGCTCCGCTGTGATCTTCTTTTCCTCGCGCATCCGCTGGAGGACGACAAAGCTTCGCTGTCGCGCGGACTCGAGGTGCTGCCACGGCGAATAGGTGGCCGGCGCGCGGATGATGCCAGCGATCAGTGCGGCCTCACCCAGGGTCAATTGAGACGCCGGCTTTCGCAGCATCTTCTGCGACATCGTCTCCACGCCATAGACGCCGCCACTGAGAAAGACCCGATTGAGGTAGAGCTCGAGGATCTCCTTCTTGCTCAGGAAGATTTCGAGCATCACCGCGAGGGCCGCCTCCTTGACCTTACGGCCATATGTCTTGGAGTTCGAAAGGAACAGCGTCCGAGCCAGCTGCTGCGTAATCGTGCTTCCGCCTTGAGTGCTGTCCGTGCGGAGGTTCGAGAACGCCGCACGACTGAGGCCGATCGGATCAATCCCCGGATGGTGGTAGTACCGGTGATCTTCGATGGCGATGACCGCATCCTTGAGGTAGGCCGAAATCTTCGACAGCGGCACGTCGCGGCGCTGTTCATCGAGACGAAACCACTCACGGCCGTAACCGTCGAGGAACACCGTATCGCCGACGCCGCGATTCAGCCCGTAAATCGCCCAGGCGTAGCGCGCGGTCCAGGCCGTGGTCATCACGACAGCGATCAGCGCCAGGGCGGCCGCAGTGACCCTGACCCACTTGTTCCGGGTCAGTCCACCTGCGCGCGAAGCGCTCCGGCGGACAAGCGATTGGACGACGGACAGCCGCATAATAGGTTGCGTCAATGAAGTTTAGACGCTCATCTGCTCTGTTCGTTCTGGCCGTTGCCGCCGCAGTCGACGTCGTGTCCGGCTTCGGCCGAACCCTCGACGTAGTGTCCGGCTTCAGCCGGACCTTCGACTTTGACGTCGTGTACGAGGTTAGCCCGACCCTCCTCGCGCAGAGCCAGCCGTTGGAACGCGACTTTCTCACCCGAATCCGGCGTCTGACGATCGAAGGCCGGCGCTCCGGCGAAGGCTACTGGTCGAAGGACGGTACGCAACTGGTCTTCCAGAGCGAGCGTGAGCCGGGAAATCCCTTCTATCAGATCTATCTGATGGACATGGAGACTGGAAACACGACGCGCGTGTCCCCGGGTATCGGCAAGACCACCTGCTCTTTCCTCAACCCCGCGACGGGAGACATCCTGTTCGCGTCCACGCATCACGATCCGCGGTCGAAGCAGTTTCAGGACGAAGAGCTGAAGTTCCGCGCGTCAGGCCAGGAACGCCGGTATTCCTGGGACTACGACCCCGAGATGGAGCTCTACGTCCGCAGTAAGCAGAGCGGGACGTATCGTCGGCTGACCAACAAGCGTGGTTATGACGCTGAAGGCAGTTACTCGCCGGACGGACAGTGGATCGTCTTCTCGTCCACGCGCGACGCGTACGACCGCAATCTGTCGGCGGCCGAGCGAAAGCAACTCGACACGGATCCGAGCTACTTCGGCGAGATTTACATCATGCGCGCTGACGCCGACGGTTCGGGTCCGAAGCGTCTGACGAATGTGCCCGGCTACGACGGTGGACCATTCTTCTCGCCGGACGGCAAACGGATCGTGTGGCGACGGTTCAATGAGTCGGGTCTGCTCGCGGATGTGTATACGATGAATCTCGATGGAACCGACCAGCGGCGGCTTACCGACTTCGGGGCCATGAGCTGGGCGCCGTACATTCACCCATCCGGCGAATACATCATCTTCTCGTCGAACAAGCTCGGGTTCGAGAATTTCGAGCTGTTCCTCGTCGATATCGATGGCAAGAAGGAACCGGTGCGCGTCACGTACAGCGATGGGTTCGACGGCCTGCCTGTTCCCTCTCCCGACGGCCGGCAGCTGGCGTGGACGTCAAACCGCGCTGGCGGACGTGAAGGACAGATCTATCTCGCCGCGTGGAATCACGACGCCGCGCGGGCGGCGCTCAAGGCGGCGCCCGACAGGAAGACACCGTAGCGATGAAGAGTTCTTCATGCAGATGAAATCGAGACTCCTTGTACTGGCGCTGGCTGTTACTGCCGCAGCGCCGCTACCGGCGCAAGTCGCCACTGCGTCCAGGACGCGAGCGCATGTCGAGACGCTGGCCTCCGAGACATTTGGTGGACGCGAGGCGGGTTCCGGGGGCGAGCGGCTCGCAGCCGATTACATCGTCTCGCAGCTCACACGTATCGGCGCGCAACCATTGCCTGGCCGGCGAGACATGTTTCAGTCATTTGAGTTCACGGCGGGAAGCCGTGACGGCGGTTCGACCATCAGCACGACGGCTGGCGCCGCGACGACCGCCGCGGCTCCCACCGACGTTCGCGCCCTGGCCTTCTCGGACGATGCCACTGCGACGGGCGAAGTGGTCTTTGCCGGATACGGGATCGTGGTACCCGAGTCGGCGAACTTTGGCTACGACAGCTACGCAGGCCTCGACGTGAAGGACAAGGTCGTCCTCGTCCTGCGTTACTTTGCAGAGGACGCGGACGCGCAGACGAAAGCGACGCTTGCCCGCTATTCCGATCTTCGTTACAAGGCCAACGCGGCTCGTCAGAGAGGCGCGAAAGGGATGCTCGTGGTCACCGGCCCGCGGTCCCCGAATGCGGGTGAGCTCGTGCCGATGACGTTCGACACAGCCATCGCCGGCTCCGGAATCCCCGCCGCGAGCATCACCGCGAAGGTCGCTGCGGCGCTTTTTCAAAAGAGCGGCCGGTCACTGGCGGACGCTCAGAAGGATCTCGACTCTGGAAATCCGCACGTTGCCGGATTCGCGCTGGGCGTTCAGGTGCAGCTGACGACGCGTGTCATACGTGAGAAGAAGACCGCCCGCAACGTTGTCGCGTTCATCCCCGCGACAGGATCGACGAGCGACATCCAGAAGCCCTGGGTTGCTCTTGGTGCCCACTACGACCACCTCGGCACCGGCACGGGCGGCAACTCGCTGGCATCGCGCGAGGAGGCCGGGAAACCGCACGTCGGCGCTGACGACAATGCGTCCGGAACCGCCGCGGTTATCGCGCTCGCCGAAGCGCTCTCGAAGCAGCCACAGCGAAAGCGCAATCTCCTGATCGCGCTCTGGTCTGCCGAGGAGATCGGGCTGATCGGCTCGAAGGAATTCGTGACGATGCCGCCGGTCCCCATTGATCAGATCGAGGCGTACGTGAACTTCGACATGGTTGGCCGCATGAAGGACAACAAGCTGGCGGCGCAGGCGACGGGGACGAGTCCAGTGTGGGGATCCCTCATTGAGCGCGCAAACGTCCGCGCCGGGTTCGATATCGCGATTCAGCCCGACCC
Source organism: Vicinamibacterales bacterium (assembly GCA_035647075.1). GTDB lineage: Bacteria > Acidobacteriota > Vicinamibacteria > Vicinamibacterales > UBA2999 > Gp6-AA40. Next base: position 35,507 of record DASROF010000168.1, read on the forward strand.
CTATCAGCCCACCGACGTCAGCAGCTTCAACGACGCCGCTGTGCCGAGCCTCAACTTCACGACCGGCGCCCATACCGACTATCACAAGCCGTCGGACACGGCCGACAAGATCAACTATGAGGACCTCGATCGCGTCGTGGATCTGGCTGCGGCCATCACCCGCCAGTTGCTCGAGCTCGACGTCCCGCCCCAATTCACGAAAGTCGAACAGTCGTCTCAGACCCCAAGCCGAACGGGGCTCCGCGTGTTCACGGGTACCGTTCCTGACTACACCGCGGAAGTAAAAGGGCTGCTGCTTGGTGGCGTGGTGGCTGGCGGTCCGGCGGAAAAGGCCGGTCTGCAGAAGGGCGACCTCATCGTCGAGATCGCCGGGCAGTCGATCACGAACATCTACGACTACACCTACGCCCTGGAGCTGCTGAAGATCGATCAGCCGGTGAAGGTCGTCTATACACGTGCCGGCAAGCGTATTGAAACTACTCTGACGCCGACGGTCCGGCGGTAGGCCGGTCCCGGCGACGGGCGAGGATCATCGACACTGCGAAGATCACCGCAATCAGTCCGAGTGAGAGCCACTTCGGCACCTCGAAGTGAACCCAACCGGCGCTGTGCAGGAACTCGAAGACCAGCTTGATCGCCACCCACCCGATGATGACGAACGCGCCATCAACGAGTGTCGGGTAGCGCTGGACGAGCGCCAGCAGCTGTCCGATCACCAGGCGCATCGCGATCACACCCAGCAGCCCGCCGGTGACGATTACCCACGTCTTGTTGGAGAGCGCGACGGCTACGAGGATTGAGTCGACAGCGAAGACGATATCCGTCAGCTCGACTTTGGCCACAGTCGACCAGAACGGGCTCATCCCCAACCAGGCCGTGGCGGGCCGTGGTGCTCGTCGATCGGTCCCTTCTGCGTGTCCGGTGAAATGCTGATACGGCAGCCACAGCAAATACGCGGCGCCGATCAGCAGCACGAACTGAATGTCCTTGAGGTAGACGGCCAGCAGCGTCGCCGCGATCCGGAACGTGAAGGCGCCGACGATGCCATACCGGAGAGCCTTGCGCTGTTCCGTCCGGGGCAAGCCGAGCACGAGGATCGCAAGGACCATCGCGTTGTCGGCGCTGAGCAGCGCTTCCAGCACGACGAGCAGGCCGATCGTCAGGAAATCTGAAGGTGACACTCCTTCTTCGGACGGCAAAGCAAACTGCAGTTCGGTTGCGGTGATTTCCACGCTGACTCGACCCTACCCTTCGCTCTCTTCGCGGCCCTCGAGCATCTCTTCGGCTCTTTCCGTCAGCCGGCTGGTCGGCGGCGGCGGCCCCTGAGTCTTCGCGATGATCAACGAGATGAAGAAGATCGCAACGACCAGGCCGATTGAGACCCACTGTGAAATCTCGAGCGGAAAATACCCAAGATCGTGCATGTATTCGAGGCCGAGCTTCAAGCCAACCCACGCGATGATGATGAACGCGCCGTCCACGAGCGTCGGATACCGCTCGACCAGCACAATCAGCTGACCCACAACGACGCGCATGGCCACGATGCCGAGGATGCCGCCGGTGATGACGACCCACCGTTTCGGTGACATGCCCACGGCGACGAGAATCGAATCAACGGAAAAGGCCAGGTTGATCAGCTCGACACGAACCACCGTTGCCCAGAAGGCCGACAGGCCCAGCCACGGCTTCGCCCGTGGGGCTGCTCGTCGATCGGTGCCTTCCTCATGGCCCCAGAAATGGGAATACGTCAGGTACAGGAGGTACAGCCCGCCGAGCAGCTTCACCCATCCGATCCGAATCAGGTAGGTGGCCAGCAGGGTGGCCGCGATGCGGAAGGCGAACCCGCCGAGCAACCCGTATCGAAGCGCCTTCTTGTGCTGGTTCTTCGGAAGTCCCAGCACCATGATGGCCATGACCAGCGCGTTATCCGCGCTGAGCAGACCTTCCAGCAGGACCAGCAGAGCAACGGTGACGAGATCGGGGGCGGCGATGTCCAAGCGGTTTCCCGATCGTATCGCAGGGGTTGACTGCCGCTCGATCTCGTTGGCCCGAACCTTGATTCGGATCGTATCAAGTCCTATACTCGTCTTATATCAAGGTTGAGCAGGGAGCTATGGCAGGGGCCGCAAACAATCGCACGGAGCTGTTCTTCATCAGCATGGCAGCGGACATGCTCGGGATGCATCCGCAAACGTTGCGGAAGTACGAACGGCTCGGCCTGGTGCGTCCGTCGCGGACGATCGGCAGTATGCGGCTGTATTCGCGCGAAGAGCTCGAACGGCTGCGGTTGATCAAGCACCTCGTGGACGAGCTCGGGATCAACCTGGCTGGCGTCCAGCGGCTGCTCATCGTCGCGGAAACCATGCAGCGCATCCGGCCGCTGATGGAGGACAACGCCTTGAGTAGCGGCGCCGGTCGGCGCCAGTTGATGACGGAGATCCGACGGCTCACGGACGCCGTCGGTTTGTAGCGTGGAATTCAAGGACTATTACTCGACGCTTGGCGTCGCCAAGACGGCTACCGAGAAGGAGATCAAGCAGACCTTTCGGAAGCTGGCTCGGAAGCATCACCCGGACGTCAACCCGGGCGACAAGGCCGCTGAAGCGAAGTTCAAGGAGATCAACGAGGCTTACGAGGTCCTCGGCGATCCCGCCAAGCGGAAGAAGTACGACGAGCTGGGCGCCAACTGGCGGATGTATGAGCAGGCTGCTGCATCCGGCGCGGGCGCTGGCGCTGGCCCTGGCCCGTTTGGCGGTCAGTGGAACGTCAACGTCGGTGGCGGCCAGGGTGGCCGCCGGACGATGACGCAGGAAGAGATGGAGGAGCTGTTCGGCGACGCGAACCCCTTCTCCGACTTTTTCACCACCTTCTTCGGGGGCGGCGGGTTCGAGCCCGCGGAAGGTGAACGCGGTTCACGTAGCCGGATGAGGCAGCGTGCGGGGCGGGACGTCGAACATGAGATCGAGTTGACCCTCGAGGATGCGTACCACGGCACGACGCGCCGCCTGGCCCTCAAGCAGGACGGACACGCACGCACCGTGGACGTTCGCATCCCGGCGGGCGTCGGCGACGGATCGCGCGTGCGGGTGTCCGGCGAGGGCGAACATGGCGTTGGCGGGGCCGCCGCGGGCGATCTGTACTTGCGCGTTCGGTTGGCGCCGCATCCGCTGTTCGAGCGCAAGGGACGCGACTTGTACGTGAAGGCGCCCCTGCCGGTCACGACGGCGGTGCTGGGCGGCGAGGCGGAGGTGCAGACGCTTGCCGGTAAACCCGCACGGCTGCGCATCCCGCCGCTGACACAAAACGGCCAGGTCTTCCGTCTCAAGGGATTCGGAATGCCGGCAGTTGGCAAGACGGGTGACAAGGGCGATCTCTACGCGCGCGTCGAGGTGCAGTTGCCGACGCAACTGAGTGCCGAGGAGCGCGCGCATTACGAAGCGCTCGCCAAGTTGAGCGGAGGCGCCGCGAATACCCATAGCGCGGCATAGCAGGCGGCGGAACTGGTATGAACATCAACAGACTGACGGAGAAGGCCCAGGAATCGGTGCTCGCCGCGCAGAACCTCGCGACGCAGATGAATCACGCCGAGGTGACGCCGGAGCATCTGCTCGTGGCGCTGATCGAGCAGGAGGGCGGAATCGTTCCGTCGATTCTGCGAAAGCTGAACCTCGATCCGGGAAGGGTTGCCACCGAGGCTCGTGGACTGGTGGCCAACCTGCCGCAGGCGTTCGGGGCTGAACTGCGGCTCTCGCCGCGGATGAATCTGATCGTGACGTCCGCCGAGGCCGAGGCGAAGCGGTTGCAGGATGAGTACGTCAGCACCGAGCACCTGCTCCTGGCGTTGGCAACCGAGAGCGGGCGTTCCCCGGCCGCGCAACTGCTCCAGCGTTCAGGTGCGACAAAGGATGCGCTATACGCCGCGATGACTCAGGTGCGCGGGAATCAGCGTGTGACGTCGCAGAATCCGGAGTCGACCTACGAGGCGCTGGCGCGCTACGGCCGCGACCTGACGGACCTGGCGCGCAAGGGGAAGCTCGATCCGGTCATCGGGCGCGACGAAGAAGTCCGTCGCGTGATTCAGGTCCTGTCACGGCGCACGAAGAACAATCCGGTCCTTATCGGCGAACCCGGTGTCGGCAAAACGGCCATCGTCGAAGGGCTCGCCCAGCGAATCGTTCGGGGTGATGTTCCTGAAGGTCTCAAGAACAAGAAGATCTTCGCGCTCGACATGGGCGCGCTCGTTGCCGGCGCCAAGTATCGGGGCGAGTTTGAAGAGCGGCTGAAAGCCGTACTGAAGGAGATCGTTGAATCGGAAGGCCAGATTGTCCTCTTCATCGACGAGCTCCACACCGTCGTCGGGGCCGGTGCTGCCGAAGGCGCCATGGACGCATCGCAGATGCTGAAGCCGATGCTGGCGCGCGGCGAGCTCCATACGATCGGCGCGACGACGCTCGACGAATATCGGAAACACATCGAGAAGGACGCCGCCCTCGAACGGCGCTTCCAGCCGGTGCTCGTCGGTGAGCCGACGGTCGAGGACACCATTTCGATCCTGCGCGGGCTGCGCGAGCGCTATGAGATTCACCACCAGGTGACGTTCAAGGACGCCGCACTGGTCGCGGCGGCGGTGCTCTCGCACCGGTACATTTCAGATCGATTCCTGCCCGACAAGGCGATCGATCTGATGGACGAAGCCGCATCCCGACTCCGCATGGAGATCGACTCGATGCCTGCCGAACTCGATGAAGTGCGTCGCCGCGTCATGCAGCTCGAGATCGAGCGTGAGGCGTTGCGAAAAGAGACGGACAAGGCGTCGATCGATCGACTGGCACGGCTCGAAAAAGAGCTGGCGAACCTGAAGGAAGAAGAAACGCGGCTCCGTGCCCAGTGGCAGCAGGAGAAGGACGAGATCAGCGGCAGCAGCAATTTGAAGGAGCAGCTCGAACAGGCCAGGCTCGAGCTCGATGCGGCAATCCGTGCCGGCGACTACACGAAGGCGTCGGAACTGCAGTACGGCCGCATCCCACAGCTCGAAAAGACACTGCGGGACCAGGAGGGCGCCACCAGACCGACCGGGTCCCGGATGTTGAAGCTGGAGGTTGACGAGGACGACATCGCCGAGGTGGTTGCCAAGTGGACGAATATTCCGGTGAGCCGGCTGTTGGAGGGCGAAATCCAGAAGCTGATTCACATGGAGCAGCGTCTGCATGAGCGGGTGATTGGCCAGGACGAGGCGATCACCGCCGTGGCCAACGCCATCCGACGGGCCCGCGCCGGACTACAGGATCCGAATCGGCCGCTGGGAAGCTTCATCTTCCTCGGCCCGACAGGTGTCGGGAAGACCGAGCTGGCGCGAGCGCTCGCGGAATTCCTGTTCGACGACGAGCACGCGATGATCCGGATCGACATGTCCGAGTACCAGGAGAAGCACACCGTGTCGCGGATGATCGGTGCGCCTCCGGGATATGTCGGCTACGACGAAGCAGGCCAGCTGACCGAGGCGGTGCGGCGACGCCCCTACTCCGTTGTGCTGTTCGACGAGATTGAGAAAGCGCACCCGGAAGTGCTCAACGTGCTGCTCCAGCTTCTGGACGACGGTCGTCTCACCGATGGCAAAGGGCGGACGGTCGACTTCAAGAACGCCGTCATCATCATGACGTCCAACCTCGGCAGTCAATTCATCGCCGAGCACTCGGGGGATCTCACAGAAGGTGTGCGGCGCCAGGTCACTGAGGCGCTGCGCCAGCACTTCAGGCCGGAATTCCTGAACCGGATCGACGAGATCATCTTCTTCCACGCCCTGGGTATCGAGCACATGAAAGCCATCGTCGACATCCAGGTGCACGGGCTGCTCAAACGACTCGAGGATCGCAAGATTCACGTCGATTTGACGGAGGGCGCGAAGGACTTCATCGTCGCGGAGGGTTACGATCCGATGTATGGAGCCAGGCCGCTGAAGCGTACGATCCAGCGGCGGGTGCTCGACCCGCTGGCCATGCGAGTGCTGGAGGGTGAATTCCACGAAGGCGACCACGTGGTTGTCGACGTGGGCGACAATGGGCTGAACTTCGTCAAGAAGCAGCCTGCCGAAGCGAAGACCTAGACCGGATCGATGGCCAACTATCCCAATCCGCCGGGCATGAACCCGCGCGACAAACGAACGGGTGACCGCCGCTCGCTCGGTTCGACCGGGCGCCAGGGCGGCACCCTGTGGTACGTGCTCGGGTTCCTGATGCTGATGGCGCTGGCTCAGGTCTGGTACCTGCAGCCTGCCGGCAAGACCATTTCCTACAGCGACTTCAAGCAGGCGGTTCGCGCCGGACGGGTCGCGGAGGTCCAGGTCGGCGAACAGTCGATTCGTGGCACCTACAAGGGCGACGGAACGGAGAAGTTCAACGCCAACCGGATCGAAGATCCGAAGCTGCTCGAGGAACTCGACGCCTCGAATGTGAAATACACCGGCGAATTCGTCAGTCGATGGCTGCCGGAGATCCTGAGCTGGATCATTCCGCTGGTGCTCCTCTTCGCCATCTGGAGCTTCTTCTTCCGGCGAATCGGTGGCGCCGAGGGCGGCGTCATGTCCTTCGCCCGCAGCAAACACCGCGTGTTTGCGGAAGACGATGTGAAGGTCAGCTTCGCGGACGTCGCGGGCGTGGATGAAGCGGAACAGGAGCTCAAGGAGATCGTCGAGTTCCTCCAGAACCCGAAGAAGTACACGACCCTCGGCGGCCGGATTCCCAAGGGCGTGCTCCTGGTCGGGCCGCCGGGCACGGGTAAGACGCTGCTCGCGCGCGCTGTGGCCGGCGAGGCGAAGGTGCCGTTCTTCAGCCTGAGCGGCTCCGAGTTCGTCGAGATGTTCGTCGGCGTCGGCGCCGCCCGGGTGCGCGATCTCTTCTCACAGGCCGAGCAGAAGGCACCCTGCATCATCTTCATCGACGAGCTCGACGCACTGGGTCGCGCGCGTGTTCAGAGTCCGATGGGCTCGCACGAGGAGCGTGAGCAGACGCTGAATCAGCTCCTCGCAGAGATGGACGGCTTCGATTCGCGCAAGGCCATCATCATCATGGCGGCGACGAATCGTCCCGAGGTGCTCGATCCTGCCCTGCTCCGTCCCGGGCGTTTCGATCGTCAGGTGCTGGTGGACAAGCCTGACATCAATGGTCGCGAGGCCGTGCTGCGGATTCACACCAAGCAGGTGAAGCTGGCGCCGACGATCGATCTCCGGGTCATCGCCGCCCGCACCGCCGGATTCGCTGGCGCTGATCTCGCCAATCTGGTCAACGAAGCCGCGCTCCTCGCCGCACGGAAAGACAAGACCTCCGTCGAGATGTCCGACTTCGACGAGGCGATCGACCGGCTGATCGCCGGACTCGAAAAGAAACGGGTGATGAGTACGAAGGAGCGCGAGATTGTCGCCTACCACGAGTCCGGACACGCGATCGTGGCGACGATCATCCCGGGCATGGATCCCGTCCACAAGATCTCGATCGTGCAGCGCGGGTTCGGCGCGCTCGGCTACACGATGCAGCTGCCCCTCGAAGATCGGTATCTGATGCAGCGGCAGGATTTGCTCAATCAGCTCGCCGTGCTGCTCGGCGGCAGAACGGCGGAAGAACTGGCGCTCGGCGAGATTTCAACCGGAGCGCAGAACGATCTGCAGCGCGCCACGGACATCGCCCGCGCCATGGTCACGGAATGGGGCATGAGCGATGCTCTCGGCGCGGTGAATTACGACGGGCACAAGCGGAACAAATTCCTGGACATGCAGTTGGGACCCGAGCGCGGTAACTATGCGGAAGACACGGCCCGCCTCATCGATGCGGAGGTGAAGCGCATCATGACGGAGGCGCATACGCGCGCCACAACGATCCTGACCGACAAGCGCGACATGCTCGAGACCGTCACCCGGAAGCTTCTGGAACAGGAAGTGATGGAAGGCGCCACACTACGGTCGATTCTTGGCGTGCCGCCGGACGCAGTGACCCACGGCTCAGAGGGAATTCCCCTTCCGCCGGAACTGCGATAGGGGCAGAGCGTAAAGATCGACTCTGCTAAGACGCCAGCGGCATCCTGGCCGCTTCCCAGGCCGCAATCCCGCCGGCGATCTCACTGACCTGACTGACTCCGGCGCGCTGCAGCAGGCTTGCCGCGAGTGACGACCGGTAGCCCCCCGCGCAGTAGACAAGGATCGGCCGATCGCGCGGAATCTCATCCAGCCGATCGCGAAGCTCCTGACATGGCACCGAGACGCTTCCCGCGATCTTCTTAGCGGCCCGTTCGCCTGGTGCGCGGACATCCAGCAGAAGCGGCGGATTGACTCCACCAGCGCGTTCTGCCGCGAGCTCCGGCGTGATCCGCTCGGTCGTCGTGATCAGCGAGGGCCTGGCGTCAACGCTGCGGAAACCGCCGTCCAGATAGCCCACGACCGTGTCGAGGCCGATGCGGCCCAGCCGCAACGCCGACTCACTCTCCTGCCCAGGGTCGGCGATGATGAGAATCGGTTTCTCAGGGTCGAGTACGGTTCCTGCCCACGTCGCATACTGCCCCACCAGTCCGATGTTGATGCTCCCCCGGAGATGCCCTGAGGCAAACTGGGCGGCATCTCGGGTATCGAGCACCTGCCCGCCGGCGTCCTGCACGGCGAGCACTTGATCCAGCGTCATCGGACTGACTTCTCGTGCGAGCGTTTCCTGCAGCGTCGCACGCTCGCGGCTGTTCAGCTGGGCGTCGTAGGTGAAGTACGACGGGGCCAGTGGCTGGTCCGCGGTCACCAGCTGGACGAACGCCTCCTTCGACATCGGCTGCAGCGCGTAGTTCAGTTTGCGCTGCTCACCGATCGTGGAGACGGTCTCTTTGCTGATCGCTTTTCCGCACAGCGAGCCGGCACCGTGTGCCGGATAGACCAGGCTGGAGTCCGGCAGCGCCAGAAGCTTCCGGTGCACCGAGTCGTACAGCATGCCGCCCAGTTCGGTCGCCGACCACCCGAGAGCCGCGCGCAAGTCCGGTCGGCCTACGTCGCCGACGAACAGCGTGTCGCCCGTCAAGACGGCCGCTGGCGCGGCGCCGCCCGCTGCCGCGTCGAACACAAGGATCGAGATCGATTCTGCCGTGTGGCCGGGCGTTTCAAGCGCCTCGAGGGACACCTGTCCCATCTCGATCCGATCGCCGTCACCGAGCGGTGTAAACGCGTACTCGGCCTGCGCCACGCGACCGAGGTAGATGCGCGCGCCCGTGCTATCCCGAAGCTCGAGGTGGCCGGCGATGAAGTCCGCGTGGAAGTGCGTGAGGATCACGTGCTTGATCGTCAGCCCGTGCTCGTGCGCGAAAGTCAGATACTGGTCGATATCGCGCTGCGGGTCGACCACGCAGGCCGTACCCGACGCCTCGTCACCGATCAGGTACGAGGCGTGGGCGAGACAGTTCAGATAGAACTGCTTGAGGATCACGCGCTGGTTGGCGACTTCGGCTGCGGCGTCACGCGGAGGTACGGCTTCTTCGCCACGAACCCTGGAAACCGCTTCTTCGCGTCTTCATCGGAGACCGCCGGAACGATGATGACGTCCTCCCCCGCCTTCCAGTCGGCAGGCGTTGCCACCTGGTGCTGCGCGGTGAGTTGCAGAGAGTCGATCACCCGAATCAGTTCGGCGAAGTTGCGTCCCGTGCTGGCGGGGTACGTCAGCGTCAGCTTCACCTTGTTGTCGGCGCCGACGACGAACACCGAACGCACCGTCGCGGTGTCGCTGGCGTTGGGGTGAATCATGTCGTACTTGTTGGCGATCGCCTTGTCCGGGTCGGCGATCAACGGAAAGTTCAGATCGGTGCCCGTGACGTCTTTGATATCCCCGGACCAGCGCTGGTGCGAGTCGAGCGGATCGACGCTGAGGCCGATCACCTTGGTGTTTCGCTTCTCGAACTCGCTCTTCAGCTTGGCGACGGCGCCCAGCTCGGTCGTGCAGACCGGCGTGAAATCCTTTGGATGAGAAAAGAGGACCGCCCACTTGCCTTTCTTCCACTCGTGGAAGTTCACCGGTCCTTCGGTAGTGTCCGCAGAAAAATCCGGGGCTTCATCCCCGAGCCGTATCGCCATTATTCATGCCTCCTGAATTCCGCAACAATTCTATTCCCTGAGACGCCCCGGCACCGGTCACCGGTCCCGTCCGCCGTCCAGTCATTAACTTCGGCCCGTGGCGATTTCGGGTATCTGCGATAATCGCGGGCAGCTCATTACTCATCCACATGGACGGACCAGGTCAAGACCCCCACGCCTGGAATGGCGCCGTGCCGTCATTGGCATGCGCGTACTGTGGCAGTTCCGCTCCGCCGGCGGCGGGTCGATGCCCGCAATGCGGCCGTGCCCGCGCAGACAGTGACTCTCTGACCGTTCTGGGCGACGCCCTGACGCCCACACCGGTCCGAGCGACCGGAGAGACGTTCGGAAGCTCCTCCGAGGACGTTACACGTTTTGTGGCGCCTTCTGACATGCCCGAAGACGTGACCCGGGTGGTCGCGTCTGCCGACCCCTCCGAAGACCTCAGGCAATTTGCCGCTCCACCGGCAGCGTCTGAGGACCTCACGCGATTTGCCCCTCCACCGGCAGCGTCTGAGGATGTCACGCGATTTGCCGAGGCCGGCGATGCGCTGACGGTCGCGAGTCCCGTAATACCAGCCCCACCGCGGGCGTCTGTATCTGGCGCCGCGCGACGCTCCGGACGCGACACCGGGCCGCTCGAAGTCGGCCAGTCCTTCGGCCCTCGCTACCACATCATCCGGATGCTCGGGGTCGGCGGAATGGGCGCGGTGTATCAGGCCTGGGACGCGGAGCTAGGCGTTGCCGTGGCCATCAAAGTGATTCGGCCGGAGGTCATGGACGATCCGGCCACCGCGGAGGAAGTCAGCCGGAGGTTCAAGCGCGAGTTGCTGCTGGCCCGGCAGGTCACGCACAAGAACGTCGTGCGCATTCACGACCTGGGCGATATCGACGGGATCAAGTACATCACGATGTCGTACGTCGAGGGCACGGACCTGGCGACGATCATCAAGCGCGACGGCAAGCGCCCGGTACGGGAGCTGCTCCATGTTGCCCGCGGCGTCATCGACGGACTGGTCGCGGCTCATTCTGCAGGCGTCGTCCATCGTGATCTGAAACCCGCGAACATCATGATCGGCAAGGATGGTGAGGCGCTGATCATGGACTTCGGGATCGCGCACTCGACAGGTGACGCGAATACCGCACCGGGGGTGGGCACGGGCACGCTCCCCGAGCACCTCCGCCGTGCCGCAGCGCAGCACACCGGAACAACGGTCGGCGCCATCGTCGGAACGCTGGAATATATGGCCCCCGAGCAGGCGCGGGGACAGACGATCGATCAACGCGTCGACGTCTACGCGTTCGGCCTGATTCTGTACGACGCATACCTGGGACAACGGCGCGCCGCATCCGGGGGCAGTGCGGTTGAAGAACTGCAGCGGCGAATGGCCGCGCCGCCTCCGCCGATTCAGATGCTGGCCACGGACATCCCCGCTCCGCTGGCCGCGTTGATTGGACGCTGCGTCGAGCCCGAGGCCGACAAGCGCTTCCAGACGTCTGCCGAAGTCGCCGCGGAATTGGGACGACTCGACGACGAGGGCAAGCTGATTCCCATCAAGCGGGTCGTTCGCCTTCCGTACGCGATCGCGGCTGCGGGGTTACTCGTCGCGACGTCGGTCGGGGTGTGGTGGTATCAGCGCCAGTTCATCCCGCCGGCGACCCACGCGTCGATGAAGGTTGTGATCGCCGATTTCGTGAACGGGACCAAGGATCCGGCATTCGACGGCACCCTTGAACCGCAGCTCAGACGCGTACTCGAAGGTGCGACATTCATCAGCGCGTACGACAGGCGAAGAATCGGCGGCCTCGGGGTGCAAGCGCCCGAGCACCTCGACGAAGCGGCGGCGCTGCTGCTCGCGGCGAATCAAGGCGTAGCGACGGTCGTCTCTGGCTCGGTGGCGCCTCGCGGCAGCGGTTATCGAGTCGTCGCGAAAGCGACTCGCTTGGCGCCCCGCGAGGTGATCACCACGGAGTCCGGCGATGCGGCGGGTAAGGATCAGGTCCTCGACGTGGCCACGCGGTTGATGGCTCGAATCCGCACGGCGCTCGGCGACGATACGCCGGAATCTGCCCAGCTCTTTGCGATGCGAAGTGTGTCCGCCAGCTCGCTCGAGGTGGTCCGTCACTACACCGCGGCGATGGAAGCGCAATCAGGCGGACAGTTCGAGAAGGCGAAGGACAGCTATTTGAAGGCGGTCGGACTGGATCCGACGTTCGCGCTGGGCTACCAGGGCCTGGCTGCCGTGTCGCAAAATCTCGATCAGCCTGAGGACGCGGACAAATACATCAAGGAGGCGTTGAAGCACCTCGAGGGCTTGACTGATCGTGAGAAGTTCGCCACGCGCGGCTATTACTACCTGATGATTGGCGACAATCAGCAGTGCGTCAAGGAATACGGCGATAAGCTGGCGAAGTATCCAGCGGATATCGTCTCGCACAACCAGCGCGCCATTTGCTTGAAGAACCTGCGGCAGATGAGAGACGCGGCCGAGGAAATGCGGCAGGCCGTGGAGGCACTGCCGAATCACATTGTCCTGAGGACCAATTACGCGCTGTTCCTCGCCTTCTCCAGCCAATTCGCGGAGGTCGAGGCCCAGGTCAGGAAAACCAACCCGCCCCTTCGTACCGGGCTGGCCGCCCTCGCCTACAGCCAGATCGGCCGCGGCCTAGTCTCAGAGGCCACCGCGACGTTCAACACGCTTGCAACGATGGACGCACGAAGCAAGTCCTTGAGTGCTTCAGGACTGGGTGACGTGCTGATCTATCAAGGGGCCTTCTCCGTCGCGATTCGCATCCTCGAGCGCGGTGCAGCGGCAGATCTCGCCGCCGGGAGTCCGCATCGAGCGGCCCTGAAATGGACGACGATCGCGTACGCGCATCTCATGGCGGGCCGGCCTGCTGCCGCCATTGCCGCTGCAAACACGGCGCTGACGACCAGCCAGACCGTGCCAGTCCGCTTTCTCGCCGCCCGTACGTTGGTCGAAGCAGGCGCGCTCGACAAAGCGCGACCCGTGGCCGCTGCTCTTCTCTCGGCGGCGCAGCCCGAACCGAAGGCCTACGGCAAGATCATCGAAGGCCTGATCGCGTTGCAGGCGAATAAGGCAACCGACGCCATTACATTGCTGACTGAGGCGAACACGCTGCTCGATACCTGGTATGGCCGTTTCGATCTCGGGCGGGCGTATCTCAAAGCGGAGATGTTCGTGCAGGCGGACTCGGAATTCGATCGTGCCATCGGTCGTCGCGGCGAGGCGACTGCGCTCGTGGACGATGAGGAGCCGTCTTATGGCCAGTTCCCGCTCGCCTACTACTATCTCGGGCGCGCGCGAGAAGGCGCCGGAGGCGCGAAGTTTGCCGAATCCTACCGGGAGTACCTCAAGATTCGCGGTGCTTCGACTGAAGATCCGATCGTCAAAGACGCGCGCGGGCGCGCTGGTGGGTAGTGCTTGACGGCTGAAGGGGACGACCAGGGCTCCGGTCGCCCCGCTCGTCCCCTTCGCAGATGACTCTTCGCCTGGCTACTTCGCGGTAACCGTTATCGTCACCGCAACCGTGTCCGAGAAATCGCTCAGACGCACGCTCGTATCCCCGTCCCACAAGCCGTCGTCCACCTTGTAATAGAACGTATCTGTCCCGGTGAAACCGTTCTTCGGCGTGTACGTGAACGATCCATTGGTTTCCAGAACCACATTCCCACTTGGCGGCTGTGCGACGAGTACAGCCCGCAGGATACTCTTGGGCGAATCGACGTCAGTGTCATTGCTGAGCACGCCTGTTAGGGCCGCAACCTTCAACTGCTTGTTTCTCTGCGTCGTGTAGTCTGGATCTGGATTCGCAGTTGGTGCGTTGTTCACGGCGGCGATTGTCACTGACTTCGAATCGCCGCTGAGCGTCAAGTCAGTGAACTTCGCTTTCGTCTTATACGTGAACGTGATCGTCGGATTCAGTGTGCCGTCCGGAAGCTGCTCTGTGTCGACGTACTTGGCCGTCGAGGGCGTGCCAATGGGAGTCGTCGGATACGTAATCGCCGAGGCCAGCTTTCGATAGACCTGATACTCCGATACCTTCCCGAACGACGGCACCTGCCATGTCGATTGCCGCCCGTGATACTCCAGGCTGCCCGCCGTCGCGGCGGTGCACCCCGCAAAGCCGACGATGCACACCTTGAGCGCATACGGCGACGCGGGGCCTGCGCCTCGCGCGGTCTCGACATCGAGTTCTTGCGCGTCGCCGAGGCCAAGCGCATCGCCGAGGCCCAACGCGTCACCGAGGCCGAGGGCGTCACCAAGTCCGAGGGCATCACCTAAACCAAGAGCGTCGCCAAGCCCGAGTGCGTCGCCCAGCCCGAGTGCATCGCCGAGGCCAAGGGCGTCACCGAGGCCCAATGCGTCACCAAGGCCCAGGGCATTGCCGAACACCTTTACTGTGACGCCAGCGCCGATCTGGTTCAGGCGCAGACTCTCCCAGTCGTTGAACCCCTTGAACGTCTCGCTCGTCTTCGCGTCGAAGTTCGAGTCCTGCGAAGCGGAGGCGCTGCCATAAGCAAGGTTACCGTTCCAATCCACAAAATCCGTATTGAGATCCGTGTAGACACGTGCCACCCCAGTCGGAAGCGTGGCCTTCACGCCCGTGCAGTAGCGGGTGGCCTGGGGAACTCCCAGCTTCCCCACGATCGCGCTACCGAACGGGGCAAACCACACCGGTCGATAGTTTGACAGCGACGACAGATAGAGGTCGCTCGGCGTCTCGGTGATGTCGGCGTCCTTCGTGCCCGAGTAGTCCAGATTCAGTTCATCGGCATTGTTGAGCAGCCCGTGTACCTGGAACGCGTAGCTCATCGAGCTGCGGTAATTCGGTTTACAGTTTGGCTCGACGATCGTCGCGGTCGGCGTCGTCAGCGTCTTGTTGCCCCAGACGACCGGTACGCCTCCGTGTGTCAGGTCCACGTTGTGCCCGAGCTCGTGGAAGGTCGTCGATGCGCGCACGAACGGCCGGCCAACAAATCCATCCCACGCCCCAAGTGTCACCAGGACGTTGCCGCCAGGGAGGTCAGCGATTCCACCGGCGCTCGAGGGTATGTGAAAATCGGGATTATTGGTCGTGCAGCTCGTGCCATTGACGTCGTAGTTCGCGGGCTGTCCGCTCACAAGGCAGGGAAAGAGAGACTTCGGCCGGCCGCGCGAGTGCGCGTACAACACGTAGTGAAACAGGCCCGCGCGCTTGTGATCGAAACGCACCCGGTGCGTGCCGTTATCCCAATTGAAGGCGCCCATGGCCGGGTTTATCAGTTCCTGATAAGTCAGTTCCCCGCCGTCGTCCTTCACTGGGAAGTCACGATAGACCTGGAAACCAAGCTTCCAACTGACCGTCCCCGCGTAATTCGGGAACTGGCACGAGGCCTGCGCGCTGGTGCACCAGACTTCCTTGATGATCTCTCCGCCGCGCGCCAGAGTCGACGGGACGAGGTAACCGTCAGCCTCCGTGGACCTGTAGTTGTCAATCCAATCCCAATCGGGACGCTCCACGTCACATACGAGTTCGGTCTCCACGCCCGCGCCGCAAATCACGCCGAGGTCGTGATAATCATGGATATTGCCGACATCGAAATGCGCGTAAATGCCGTGTGCGGCAAACTTATCGCCGATCGCTTTCAGCATTGCCGGCGTCGGCATGTGCGTGTGGCCCAGCGAATCCGTGACCGCCCCGTACGGCGTGTTGGGCTCGGCCTTCATCGCATTGAATTCGATGAACAGGTCGCGCTGGCTGGAATTCGCAAGCATCTGATTGAGATTCGGCAGTGGCGTGCCATCCGGGTCCTTCAGACCGCTAGACGCGTCTTCGATGCCGTCGGGAATGCCGTCCCCGGGGGGGCCGCCGTCAATATTCGGATCGACATCGGCCACCGCCGTGCTGAAGATGATTCCTTCCGCGGTGAGGCAATCAAATCCACCGCCACCTGAGTGATCGATCGTCGTCGTGGCGGTTTCACCGAAACCTTCGACAGTGTTGTTATCCGGCGTCATGTAGTCGGTGACGTTGTAAGTCAGTGCCGCCCAGGTGCGCTCCGACGACGTGCCGGTGCCCTGTACCGGATTCGCAGGTGAGATCTGTGTGTTCGTCCCGTCATTGAAAAACACGCGCTCGTTGCTGTTTGGCTGCCCAGCCCCGAGCAGGTATGTGATCTTGGCGGACTTGTCGGCCGCGACGCTCGACGACCGGTAGAAGCCGCGCACTCTCTGAGTAATCGTATCGGTCAACGAATCCTGGATGTGAATCCCGTCGTAAAAGACGATCTTCCGCAGCGGCTGCGATGAATCGCGATACACGATGACGAGCGTGGCGCCGGCTGATTCGGGAAGCTGATTGCCGCTCCGTGTCGGCAGTTTGACCTCATGGGAACCATTGACGAGACGTTTGGGCGTCGGGTGATCGTCCTTGTCCAAGCGCACCGGCAGCAGACGCAGCACGTCGGCGCTGTACCGCCACATCGTCACCGGGGTTCCTGACGTCCAGCACGTGGCGACGTTGCCAACCAGATCTTGGCTATCCTTCCTCACTGAGACGCCGTCGTTCAGATTGAGTTCGGTGCCGCGGAAGAACGCACGCGCCATGGACGGGTCCGCCGTGGTTGTGACCGTTTCCCAGATCAGTGTTGCCGAGACGATCTCCGCCTCCGTAGGTACGCCGCTGATGGCAATGCTGCCGGTCGACAACCCTTCGCTGTTCGGCGGATTCAATGCTTCGGTAAAGTCGACGGAACCGACCACATAATTGCCGGTCACGAGAAAACCACCGCCGTAATGCAGCGGGTCGACCGACGCGGCGTGGCTGCCGGTCTGCGCGAAAAGTAAGAGCAGGACGCTCACAAGCGCGAACCTCGATGCCAACCCGATCGAGGGGAATCGGAGAAGGGTCTGACCAGTACGTGATGCCATGAATGTCCTCGGTCCGAAGCGCGGCCCGATACGGCGCGTGAAAGAGATTTAGATTGAAACTGAAGAAGCCGCTTGAAGTTTATGCCGGCCCGGGCCTGGATGCATCGTCTATTCGTGCTACGAGAAAGGACTGAAAGATGTCGACAATGACAATACGGCCATACCCAGCGCCAACGGTCTCCGAAGTCGCGCGTTCGGCAGACGTTGGTCGCCGGCAGAGGCGACGTGTAGCGGGAACCCCGGGTGGCGTGGAACGTGAGCGCGGTCAGAACGCGAGCGCGCCCTTGTACATCATCTCTTTTAGCTTGAACACCTTCTTGACCTTGTAACCGGCGATGACCATCGAGAGCTCGACGTCACCATCGGAAGCGGAAACCCCTTCGACCTTGGGATATTCGAGGACCATCGTTGCGGTGGTTCCATCGTCCTTGAATCCTCCTCCGCCAAAGCCGCCCCCACCGAATCCACCGCCGCGTTGCGCAACCGGAACGATTGGAACACCTGCCGACGCCTGCGGGCGCGGTTCCGGACCGCGTGCGGGTGGAGGCGGGACTTCCTTGCCGTCCTTGTCCAGGAGCTGCACGGCGCCGTTGACGGCCATCAGGTCTTGCCCTTTGACCCTCAGCATCGACCCCTGAGCGCTCTTGGTGAGCTGCATACGGTAGAACTGCGGGATTTTGGAAATCGCGAACGCATAGCGCGGATAAGGCGCCGCGAGGTTCGCCTCCAGGTCCGGCGACGCGGGGACACCGGCAGCAAGCTGCTGGCGTGCGACCGCCCGGCGGATTGGCTCGGCGCTTCGAACGCTGACGATCAGCTTCAAATCTATCGGACCGAGGTTCGCGCCCTCCCGTTCATGCGTGATCGTCGCCTTGCCTGCCCACGGCGACTCGGTCAGCAGCTTTTCCACGTCCTTGTCGGACCACTCGGTGTACGGCTTGGTCTCCCAGACGGCTGCGGCCGACGCGACAGCCGCGATGAGCGACCAGGTGATGAGGAGCACTTTGAAAGTCTTCATGATGTCGTTCACCACTGCGTCAATCCGTGACGCATCCCTCCGATGCCGATTTCACCAGTCGCACGTATTTGCCCAGGACACCGTTCGCCGCCTTGCGCGGAGGTTCATTCCATGCCTGACGCCGTGCCGAGAGCTCGGCATCAGAAACCTCGACGCGCAGTTCGCAGGCGATCGAGTCGATGACGATCCGGTCACCGTCGCGAACCAGCGCGATCGGGCCGCCGTCCTGAGCTTCCGGGGTGATGTGTCCAATAATAAACCCGTGGGAGCCGCCGGAGAACCGTCCGTCGGTCAGCAGTGCCACATCGGCGCCGAGACCCGCGCCCATGATCGCTGAGGTGGGCGTCAGCATCTCCGGCATGCCCGGACCACCTTTCGGCCCTTCGTACCGGATCACGATCACCTGGCCTTTCGCGATCTCGCCACGCTCGAGGCCTGCGAGCATCGACTCCTCGGAATCGAATACCTTCGCGGTACCCTCGAACCGCTCGCCCTCCTTGCCGGTGATCTTCGCCACAGCGCCATCCGGTGCGAGGTTGCCGAAGAGGATTCGGATGTGACCGCGCGGGAGGACCGGCGCTTCGATTGGCTGGATGATCTGCTGACCGCTCGTCAGCGGAGCGGCGTCGGACAGATTGTCCGCGAGCGTCTTGCCGGTCACGGTGAGACAGTCGCCGTGCAGGAATCCGCGCTCAAGGAGGTATTTCATCACCGCCGGCGTGCCGCCCACCGCATGGAGATCCTCCTGCACAAACTTGCCGCTCGGCTTCAGATCCGCCAGCAGCGGCACACGGTCGCTGGCATGCTGGAAATCCTGAAGCGCGAGCGGAATTTCCGCGGCCCTGGCGATCGCGAGCAGGTGCAGAACGGCGTTCGTCGAGCCGCCGACCGCCATGATCATCGTCAACGCGTTCTCGAACGACTGGCGGGTCAGGATGTCGCGCGGCTTCAGATCCCGTTCGAGCAGGACGCGGACCGCCGCTCCGGCACGGCGACACTCGTCCGCCTTGCCCGCGTCCTCGGCGGGAAGCGATGAGCTATATGGAAGGGACAGACCAAGCGCTTCGATTGCAACCGCCATCGTGTTCGCGGTGTACATGCCGCCACACGCGCCGGCCCCGGGACACGAATGTCGGACGATCTCGAGACGCTGTTCGTCCGTGATGGTGCCGGCGAGATATTCCCCATAGGACTGGAACGCCGAGATGATGTCGCGGGGTTTCCCGAGCGCCGATCCGGCGCGAATCGTTCCGCCGTACACCATGAGCGACGGACGATTGAGTCGGGCCATCGCGATGACGCTGCCCGGCATGTTCTTGTCGCAGCCGGGAACAGTGATTAACGCGTCGTACCACTGCGCCCCCATGACCGTTTCGATGGAGTCGGCAATCAGATCACGCGACGGCAGTGAATAGCTCATGCCGTCGGTTCCCATCGACAGCCCGTCGCTGACTCCGATGGTGTTGAAGCGCAGCCCGACGAGTCCGGACGCCTGGACGCCCTCTTTGACGTGGGCTGCCAGGCGATCGAGGTGCATGTTGCACGTGTTGCCCTCGTACCACATGCTGCAGATGCCGACCTGCGGCTTCTGCAGGTCGGCGTCGGTCAGGCCGATGCCGTAGAGCATCGCCTGTGACGCGCCCTGACTCCGGGGCTGCGTGACGCGGGAGGAGTATTTGTTGAGCACTACACGATTGCCGGCTGCGGCAGCTGCACGGGATCGAGGAACGGCATCATGTTGCGCAGCTTCGCGCCAACGACTTCGATCGGATGGTTCCGATCGGCCTCGCGCAGCTTCTTGAAGTTCGGCTGCCCTGCCTCGTTCTCCGCGATCCATTTCTTCGCGAATTCGCCTGACTGGATTTCCTTGAGCAACTGCTTCATCGTCGCCTTGGTCTCAGCAGTGACGATCCGCGATCCCGCCATGTAGTCGCCGTATTCCGCAGTGTCGCTGATCGAGTAGCGCATGTACTGCAGTCCGCCGCGATACATCAGATCGACAATGAGTTTCAGCTCGTGCAGGCATTCGAAGTACGCGATCTCCGGCTGATACCCCGCCTCGATAAGGGTTTCGAAGGCCGCCTTGACGAGCGCGCTGGTGCCGCCGCACAGGACGGCCTGCTCGCCGAACAGATCGGTTTCAGTCTCCTCGGCGAAGGTGGTCTCGATGACGCCGGCCCGGGTGCAGCCGATGCCGCGGGCATACGACAGCGCAGTGGCACGTCCTTTTCCGCTCACGTCCTGATAGACCGCAAGCAGCCCCGGCGTGCCGGCACCTTCCTTGAACACCTCACGGACGCGATGGCCTGGCGCTTTGGGGGCCACCATTGTCACATCGACGTCCTTCGGCGGAACGATCCAGTTGAAGCGAATCGCAAAGCCGTGCGCGAACATCAGCATTTTCCCCGCGCTCAGGTGTTGCTCGATGTCCGACTTGTAGACACGCGCCTGGTGCTGATCGGGAATGAGCACCATGATGACGTCGGCCCACTTCGACGCGTCCGCGACGGAGAGCACCTTCAGGCCGGCGCTCTTCGCTTTCTCTGCCGACTTGCTGCCGCTCTGCAGGCCGACGACAACGTCGACGCCGCTGTCCTGAAGGTTCAGCGCATGGGCATGCCCCTGGGAGCCGTAGCCAATGACGGCTACCTTACGCTGCCGAATCAGCTCGAGGTCGGCGTCGCGGTCGTAAAACATCGTTGCCATTACTGTGTGCGCTCCTTTAGGGAAACGGAGGGGACGGAGGGGAACGGTTTAGAGGAGGCACGCAGAGAACGGAGACGAACGGAGTTCAATTCTGGAAAAAGACCCCGCTGACCTTCGTTACCTCCGTTCCTCCTGTGAAGCCGTTATCTCCGTCTCCTCTGGTATCTCACAAAACTACGAATACTGCGCCGTGGATAACGCGGTGTCGCCGCGGCGCATCGCCACCTGGCCGGTCCGGACCATCTCGACGATGCCGAGTGGCTCGAGACGGGCGATGACGGCGTCGACGTGCGGCGGCTCGCCCGTGATCTCGAGCGTCATCGTCTGTTCGCCTGAGTCCACGATGTGGGCTCGCGTTTCGTCGACCACGCGCAGGATCTGACCACGGTCGTGCCCGCCGACGGCGACTTTGACGAGCGCCAGGTCCCGGGCGACAGCCGGCACGTCGCGTAAATCCTCGACCTCGAGCACGTTCACGAGCTTGTACAGGTAGGCCATGACGCGGTCGACGTTGACCTGATCGCTGTCCAGGGCGATCGTCATCCGCGAGACACCGGCGACATCAGTGCGGCCAACGGTCAGCGACTCGATGTTGAACGCGCGGCGGCGGAATACCAGCGCGACGCGGTTGAGGACGCCGGGCTTGTCTTCGACGAGAGCGACTAACGTATGAAGCATGCAAACTCCCAACTTCCAACACCCAAGTCCCAACTGCCCGCTTCTTGGGAGTCGGAAATTGGGGATTGGGAGTTGAACTACATCTGGTCGGCGGCCGTTTCCACCAGGACCGATTCTTTCGGCCGGCGGATCATCGCGTCGAGGTCATTGCCAGCGGGGACCATCGGGTACACGCTGTCTTCCTGCTCGACCCGGAAGTCGATCAGCACCGTTCCTTCAGCCGCGCGTGCCCGTGCGACGACGTCGGCAACCTCAGGACGCTTCTCCGCGCGGAGACCCACGAGGCCGTGCGCCTCGGCGAGCTTGACGAAGTCCGGGCTGCGCAGCGGCGTGGCGGCATAACGACGTTCGTAGAAGAACTCCTGCCACTGACGGACCATCCCGAGGTAGCCGTTATTGATGACGGCGACGTTGACCTTGACATTCTCCTGCGCCGCCGTTGACAGCTCGGCGGCCGTCATCTGAAAGCCGCCGTCACCGACGATGGCCCAGACCTCTGCGTCCGGTTTCGCGAGCTTCGCGCCGATTGCCGCCGGCAGTCCGAAGCCCATCGTTCCGAGCCCGCCCGACGTAATCAGCGTCCGTGGCTCCTCGTGGTGGTAATACTGCGCTTCCCACATCTGGTGCTGCCCCACATCGGTGCAGACGATGGCCTTCCCGTCCGTCAGGCGCCAGATGTCGTTGATGACGTGAGCGGCATACAGATGCCCGTTATCCGGCAGCGTCTGAATGTCGCGGACGGCAGCATCGCCCTTCATCGACTCGATGTATTTGATCCACGGCGCGTGGTCCTTCGGCGCCACGGCGTCCATCAGGTCCTTCAGCGCGTCGCGAAGGTCGGCGACGATTGCCGCGTCGGCCTTCACGTTCTTGTTCATCTCCGACGGGTCAATGTCGATGTGAATCTTCTTCGCGTTGACGGCATAGGTCTTCAGGTTGCCGGTGACGCGGTCGTCGAAACGCATCCCGAAGGCCAGCAGGAGATCCGCTTCCTGAATCGCGTGATTGACCCATGCTTCACCGTGCATGCCCATCATGCCGATGTTCAGCGGGTGACTCGCCGGAAACGAGCCGATACCGAGGAGCGTCAGCGCCACAGGTGCGTTGATCTGTTCGGCGAACTTCCGCACCTCCGCCATCGCGCCGCTCTGCAGGATGCCCTGCCCGGCGAGGATCACCGGCTTCTTGGCGTTCTTGATCAGATCGACGGCCTTGGCGAGGTCACCTTTCGACACCGCCAGCTTCGGACGGTAGCCGCGCATCGTCACCGGCCGTGGATCCCACGCCCAGTCCATCTTCGACTGCTGCGCATCCTTGGTGATGTCCACGAGCACCGGCCCGGGCCGTCCCGACTTGGCGAGGAGGAAGGCCTCCTTCATCGCCGGCATGATGTCTTCAATGCGCGTCACGAGGTAACTGTGCTTCGTGATCGGCAGCGTGATCCCGGTGATGTCGGTCTCCTGAAAGGCGTCGTAGCCGATCAACTTGCTCGGCACCTGCCCTGTGATGCACACCATCGGGACTGAGTCCATCATGGCCGTGGCGATGCCTGTGACCAGATTTGTTGCGCCAGGCCCCGAAGTCGCAATCGCGACGCCGACACCGCCGCCGGCGCGCGCGTAACCATCGGCCATGTGAGTCGCGCCCTGCTCATGGCGGACAAGGACGTGCCGAACCGGGTAATCCAGCATCGCGTCGTAGGCGGGCAGGATGGCTCCGCCCGGATACCCGAAAACGGTGTTTACCCCTTCATGAACAAGGCATTCCCAAATGATCTGCGCGCCCGTACGTTGGCTTGGCATGTTGTCCAGTCTGCCCTGCACAGCTTGTATCAGTCAAATTGATAGTTGTTCAGACACAATAAGCAATATTGATTAGGTCCGCAACCCAACCCAGGGCTGGACCAATCCTTGAACTATGCCCTCAATCGAGGTGGACCAGATGAAGATTCAGTGGATGGCCGTTGGAGTAATCACCGCAGCGTTCGCGGCGGGCTGCGGCGGGAAGGGAACCGAGAATTCGCAGAATAACCCGCAAACTGACGCAACCACCGTGGCTGTGCCTCAGGAACCGGGCACACCGGCGAATCTCCAGCCCGCGCCAGCGGACCAGCCGGCGGTGTCCTCCAACAGGGACGTAGCGTCGCGGCGGCCAAACAACTCGGCGGTCGGGACAACCAGCCGTCCGCGCACCACAACGCAGCCGCTTCGCGACGAGCGCCCCGTTGATCCCATTCCTTCCAACGCGTCGCGAGCCGCGGCAGCAGCTGCTCCGCGTCCAACGCCCGTTGTGCGCATCGTGACGATTCCAGCAGGCACCGCGCTGCCGCTCGAATTGACGACGGCGGTGTCGAGCGAGACCGCGCAGGTCGAAGCGCCTGTGAGTGCACGACTTCGACGCGCTGTCACCGTGGACGGCGAGACGATTCTGCCGGCAGGCTCCGTCGTGCACGGAGAAGTCAGCGAGGTCGATCGTGCTGGCCGCGTGCAGGGACGTTCCCGGCTCGGTTTGCGATTCACGTCAGTTGTCATCGACGGACGTCGTGAATCGTTGCGCACCAATCCGATCAGCTTCGAAGGTGAAGCGTCGAAGGGCCAGGACGCGACGAAGATCGGCGCGGGCGCCGGTATCGGCGCGGCGCTTGGCGGAATCCTCGGCGGCGGATCCGGCGCGGCCAAGGGTGCCGTCATCGGCGGTGCCGCCGGTACGGGTGCCGTTCTCGCGACGCGAGGCAAGGACGTTGAACTTGCCGCGGGCTCTGAGCTGAATCCCACGCTGGCGAGCGGCGTCGATGTCGAAGTGAAGTAGGGTCCGACATCCGGAATCCGGAATCCGAAAAGGGCCGACGTCACTCGTCGGCCTTTTTTTTTACGCGGCGAAGATTCGACTGGTCCGTGCTCCGGCGACGGCTTTCGTGGTGGCCAGCACTTCCAGGCCGCGGGCAAGCGTGAACGCAGCCACCGACATCACCACATCGCGCACGGCCACATCGAAGTGTCCGCCGAGCGTCAGGTTCGCCGCGACGAGCAGCAGCCACGCACTGGCCACGTAGGCGCCAAGACGTGGCGCCAGGCCGAGAATCGCTGCCCCCACCGCAATCTCGATCAGCCCGACAATGCCCATGAACGTCTGGACCGAGACCGGCAGGAGCGCCGCGGCAGTCGGACTGACATAGCTGCCCCAGTCGGCGAGCAGGTTAAAGAACTTGTCGAAGCCAGCCAGCGCTGCCGTCAAGCCGAGTGTTACGTGCAGAATCCGAAAAGGAGTTTCAAGCCGCTTATCCATCGATTGCCCTCCACGGAATGGAGTCGCGAGCTGCCGAGAGGTGACGCTTCTGACGTCCTGTCACCTTTCCGGGAGTTGTTACTCTATGGATGTAATGACTCCTGTTTCTGCCGCCACGCCGCAGTTGAGCTCGCTCACTTCGCTTTCTGACGAAGACGTCGTGGCCCGCGTGCTCGGCGGTGAAACGGCACTGTTCGAGATTCTCATGCGGCGGCACAACGAGCGGATCTACCGGGCGGCGCGCGCGATCCTCAGGGACGATACGGAGGCGGAGGACGTGATGCAGCAGGCGTACGTGAACGCATATACACACCTGCGGCAGTTCGATGGTCGCGCGCAGTTCGCCACCTGGCTCACGCGGATTGCGGTGCACGAAGCGCTCGCACGGGCGCGGCGACGAGGCCGTTACGAATCGCTGGAAGACTCCTCTACGGAAACGCTCACGCCCACCCAATCAGGTCCGGACCCCGAACGCCAGGTGTTCGCACGGGAGCTCGCGACGTTAATCGAGTCAGCGGTAGACAAGCTGGGTGACGGCTACCGCGAGGTGTTCATGCTGCGACAGGTGGAAGGGCTCAGTACCGCTGAGACGGCGCAGGTGCTCGACGTCAGCGAGGACGTCGTGAAGACGCGCCTGTCGCGAGCACGGGCTGCGCTGCAGCGAGATCTCCTGGATCAGGCGGGCGCTGCTGCCGCCAGCGCATTCACATTCGGCCTCAGTCGTTGCGACCGGGTGGTGGCTGCCGTCATGGCCCAGATCGGTAATCAGGGACCCAGGCAGGAGTGATACTCTGCCGCACATCGTGCGGCGCGTTCTCTTCCTCGCGGCGTCGATCATCGCGATACACCCGCCCGGTGCAAGAGCCGAGTGGCTGACGCTCCGAACCGAGCATCACCAGGTGGCCGGCAATGTCTCCTCACGCGAGCTGAGAGAGATCGGCTTGCGGCTCGAGCAGTTCCGCGAGGTCATTCATACTCTCAATCAGTTGAGCGTTCGCGCCATCGCGGATACGCCTGTCGTGGTCCTCGCATTTCCCGACAGCCGTTCTTACCGGCCGTTTACGCCGATCGTGAACGGCCGCGAGGTGCCGAGCGCCGGACTCTTCGTGAGCGGCATTGCCGGCGCATTCATCGTGCTGAATCTTGGCGCACCGGAGGACGGCTATCGGCCGGTCTACCATGAGTTCTCGCATTTCCTGCTGCGCGGGGTGTTTGGCGCCGCTCCGCTGTGGTTCAACGAGGGGCTCGCCGAGTACTACAGTACGTTCGAAGTCACGAGTGACGGCCGCCGCGCGATTATCGGCACACCGATTCCGCAACACGTCGAGTTGTTGCGCCAGCGGCGGCTGCCGTTGTCGAGACTTCTGTCGATCACCGCCGCTTCCCCGGAGTACACCGAGGACACACCAGATCGTCACCTGCTGTACGCACAGGCGTGGGCGTTGATTCACCACGCGCTTCATCAGACGCCGCAACGCCGCGACGCGGTCGTGGCGCTGGCGTCGAAGATCGCGGCTGGCGCGACGCCCGAGCAAGCAGTCCTCGAGACGTACGGGATGACGCTGCCGGAGCTCGAACGCGAGCTTCAGGCGTACATGCGGCGCGAGGTGTACTCGGCGACGGGCTTCGAATTCAAGAACGCGGTGGTCACTGCGCTGCGCACAGCGGCCACGGCTGCCGATCAACTCGATGTCGATGCCTGGCTCGGTTCAATCCAGGCGACCGTTGGCCGCGAGGACGAGGCCGCGGTTCGCCTTGAGAGAGTGCTGAAGGCACGGCCCGATCACGGAATCGCGCACGCGGGAATGGCCACCGTTCGCATGCGTCAAGGCCGGAACGCCGAGGTGCAGGCGCATCTCCAGGCGGCAGCCAAAGCGAACGTTCTGCCGCTGCGAACCGTTCAAGTCCAGATCACCGGCCGCGCCGCACGCCAAGCTGCTGCGCGCGTGTTCCTGAAGACCGGCAATTACCAGGGCGTTCGGGACGCCTTGGCGCCGATCGTCACATCAGGACCTGACGGCCACGAGGACGCGCTGATCCTCGCTGAAGCGCTGTTGCACCTCGACGATCCCGATGGAGCCCGCGCACTGCTCGGCCCCGTACTGGCAACGGCGGCAAGTGCAGCGCAAGCCGATCAGGCCCGAGAGTTACTTGGGCGGGCGGCCAGACTCCGCGCCACTCTCGGTAATCCTCCCGACGTTCCGCCGGCGGCTCCGCGCGCCAGCGGCACTGCGTCCCGAAGCACGGATGCACCTGGCCCACCGCCTCGCAATGGAGGGATCATTCTGAGCCTGCGGGCAGTTCGACAGGGAGAACAACGGATCTTCGGCACACTGCAGGCCATCGAGTGCGGTCGCGATGGCGTCGTGATCGTCGTGCGCGCACCGCAAGGCATCACTCGCGGATCCGCCGCGAGTCTAGCCGCCGTCGAGTTTGTGACTTTTCGATCGCAGGCTGCGGAGAACATCACCTGCGGGGCGCAGGCCGAGGTGCCGGCGCTCTTGACCGTTCGCGCCGGCGCTCCGACAACGGCTGTCGCGCTGGAACTCTTACCCGACGGTTACACACCATAGGCACTGCGTGCGCGGCATTCCTCTTCCCGCGGTGGGCTTCGTTCCCTAGTGGTGCGACGAGCGTGTCTGTTTGCGGCGACACTCTTTCTTCTCGCGCCATTGCAGGCTGCCGCGGAGTGGGGTGGGCTTCGCACTCCGCACTTTTACGTCATCGGCGATGTCTCGGCCGGACGCCTGCGTGATGTCGCGCTTCGCTTCGAACAATTCCGCGAAGTCGTGACGCAGCTCCTGCCCGCCGCGCTGCGCGCGGGAAGCGCACCGGTGGTCGTCATCGTCTTTCCGAACGATCGGTCGTATCGGCCATTCATGCCGGTGGTCAACGGCCGGACAGTGCCGGTCGCTGGATTCTTCGTCGATGGCGCCGACGTGAACTACATCACGATGAACATCGAAGCCGGTGCGGCGGCCTTCCCCGTTGTCTTTCACGAGTACTCGCACTTGCTGCTCAGCACGGCGTTTGCCCACGCGCCGATCTGGTTCAACGAAGGGCTCGCCGAGTACTTCAGCACCTTCGAGCTGACCGAGGCCGGACGCCGTGCGCTGATTGGAAAACCGATCAGCCGACACGTGGCACTACTCCGCGAGCGCCGCCTGAAGCTCTCTCAGCTGTTTGCAATCGGGCCCGAGTCGAAGGAGTACACGCAGGAAGGCATCGAGCGCGAACTCCTGTACGCCCAGTCATGGGCGCTGGTGCATTACGCGCGTCACTCGGAGCCTGTCCTGAGCGAGCGCCAGCGAGTCGAAGGACGACGGTTTGCCTCTCTCGAATCGCTGGCTCGCCGCCTCGCTGACGGCGAACCCCTCGACGAGAGCGTGCGCGCGACCTATGCGATGACGATCGAGGAACTGGACACTGAACTGCAGGCGTATGTTCGGAAGCAGGTGTATACGCACGTCGAGCTCAGCTCCGCCGACAGCGTCATCACGCGGATCGATGGAGAGACCGCCGCCCTCGACTCGCCGGAGGTTGATGGCTGGCTCGCCGACCTGCTGGCGCACTTACAGCGTGGCCCGGAGGCGATCCCGCGGCTCGAACGCGCGCTGAAGGCCCGCGCTGATCTGCCCCGCGCGCTCGCCACGCTCGGCGTATTGCGAATTCGACAGGGCGATCGTCGTGAAGGCATGGCGCTCCTCGAGCGCGCAGTTACAGCGGGACCGGATGTCGAGTCCGTACAGTTCGAGTACGGCTGGGCGCTGGCAACTGAAGACGTTCTTGACGCTTCCCGCGCTCAACGGGCGCGCGCTGCCCTCGAACGCGCGATTGCACTCCGGCCCGGGTATCCGGCCGCCATCCAGATGCTGGCGTCTGTGTATGGGCAGACCGGCGAGTTTGAAAAGATGCGCGACCTCCTGGTGCCGCTCGTCAAGGCAGTGCCGGACAATCAGGACGCGGCGCTTCAGCTTGCCGCGGCGCTGCTCGGCCTCGGCGACTTCCCCGGGGCCCGCAGTCTGATTGGCCCGATTCTGGCGCGACCGCGCAACGAGGAGATGCGGGAGCGCGCGCGAACGCTCCTCGGCCAGATCTCCCGCTTACAGCAGCAGCGCTGAGCCGCGCATCACGTTGCCGGCTTGTCCTCCGCCGCCGGACCGACCGCCGCTTCGGCCGCCTGGAAGCCGACCTTTGAATGCGTGCCGTCGCAGAATGGCTTCTTCGTCGAGGCCCCGCATCGGCACAATGCAATCGGCCGCCTCTCGATCCGGTACTCCATTCCATTCCAATCGATGACACTCACATCGTCACCGTCGATCACGTAAGGGCCGTTCTGCCGCAACCGAATCGTCGTCACCATTCCTCCGCCTCATCACCGATCACAGATCGCCAGTCAGAAATCGGCCGGACTGCGGCCGATGCCGATGATGCTGCACGCGAAGATCGCATTCAGCTTGCGCCGACGTGCGTCGGCCATCACGGCGTCATCCTCCGCGCCGGGATTGATCCAGATCTCAGGGATGCCCTTTTGCGCGAATTCGTCAAGCAAACGCTGCGTCACTTCCGGCTGGACGTAGACCGTCGCCATGTCGATCGGACCTGGCACGTCAAGCACCGACGCGTAGGTCTTCAGTCCTTCTACTTCACTCTCATTCGGGTTGATCGCGACGACGTGATACCCCTCGGCGAGAAATGCGCGAAGCGCCTTGTTGCCGAACTTCGTCCGGCTGCTCGACGCTCCAACCACCGCCACGGTTTTGGGCATGCGTTCGGTGTCCCCCCGTCAGGCGGACCCTCCTCTAGAAGATCTTGCCCGGATTCAGGATGCCGCGTGGATCGAACGCGGCCTTCACGCGTTTCAGCAGCTCGATCTGAGCAGGGTCCAGCTCGAGGCTCAGGTAAGGCTTCTTGGCGAAGCCAATACCGTGCTCGCCGCTGATTGAGCCCTCGAGGGCGACGACTCGCTCAAACAGCACCCGCTCTGCCCGTTTCGAACGCGCCACCTGGTCGGCCTGGTCCCGATGAATCATGAAGTTGACGTGGATGTTGCCGTCGCCGGCGTGGCCGAAGCACGCAATGTCCAGGGCGAATTCGCGCCGCAGATCCTCGACCACCTCGAACAGTTCGGGAATCCGTCCGCGGGGCACGACGACGTCGTGATTGATCTTGTCGAGACCGGTGGCGCGAAGCGCGAGCGAGACCTGCCGACGGATCGTCCACAGCTCTGCGCGATCGGCATCGCTCGCGGCGCGTCTGATCTCCACCGCGCCGACAGCCGCGCAGGCCCGCTTGACTCGTCCGATTTCCTCTTCCACTGCCGCCGGCGTTCCGTCGCATTCCACAATCAGCAGCGCCTCGCCGTCGGCGACGGACTTGCCCGCGTAGGCCTCGGCCGCTCGCAGGGATTCCGTGTCGATCAACTCAATCGCCGCAGGCACCACGCGCTCGTCCAGCAGCGCGCTGACGGCATCGACCGCGCCGTCGATGCTTCGAAACGACGCCGCAAGCGTCTCTCGCGCCGGCGGCTTCGGGATCAGCCGAAGCGTGATCTTCGTAATGACCGCCAGCGTGCCTTCTGATCCGACGAGCAACTGCGTCAGGTCGTAGCCGACGACGTTCTTGACGGCCTTTGATCCGGTGTGAATGATCTCCCCGCCAGGAAGGACTGCTTCCAGCGCCAGCACGTAGCGTTTGGTGGTGCCGTACTTGAACGCGCGGGGCCCGCCCGCGCACTCCGCCACGTTGCCGCCGATGGACGACATCTCAAGACTGGCAGGGTCTGGCGGATAGAACAGGCCGACGGCTTCGACGGCGCGCTGCAGCTCCCCCGTAATGACGTGCGGCTCGACGACGGCGAGCAGGTTGACTTCGTCGATTTCGAGGATGCGGTTCAGCCGCTCCATCGACAGGACGACGCCGCCCTGCGTCGGGACGGCGCCGCCGGTGTAGCCGGTGCCGGCGCCACGTACGACCAATGGGACCCGATGTTCATGGCATAGCCGGGCAACGGTCGAGACGTCCTGCGTGCTCTCCGGGATGACGACCAGATCCGGAGGTGCGCCGATGCCGAGCGCGTCAGCAGCGTACGGCTGCAGATCCGTCGACCGGTCGCGAATCGAGCGCGGACCGATCGACGCACCCAGGCTGCTGAGGAACGCTGGCGGGAGTGTCAACTCAACTGGCTTTTACCGGCTGCAACGACTCGGCGAACCGCAGCATCCGATCGGCGCCCTCTCGCAGGCGCTCCATCGACGTCGCGTACGAGATGCGCAGATAGCCAGGCGCCTCGAACGCTTCACCGGGAGTTACGACGACGTGCTCCTTCTCCAGCAGCTGTGCCGCGAATTCCAGCGACGAGCTCACCGAGTCGGTCAGCAGGCCGCTGATATTCGGAAACAGGTAGAAGGCGCCGCGCGGTTTGACGCACTGGATCCCCGGATTCGCCGTCAGCCACGCATGGACGCTGTCGCGACGATGACGGAACTCGTCGCGCATCTTCGCGACCGGCTCCTGCGATCCACTCAGGGCCGCAATCAGCCCCTTCTGCACGATCGACGTGATGTTCGACGTCGTCTGCCCCTGAATCGTGTTGAAGACCTTCGTCACCGCGGCTGGGGCAATCGTCCAGCCCGCGCGCCAGCCGGTCATCGAGTACGCCTTCGACGCCGAGCACGCCAGGACCGTCCTGTCGCGATGCCGATCGAACAGCACCTTCGGCAGGTTGTGCGGCACGTCCTCGTAGATCAGGTGCTCGTAGCACAGGTCGACGATGATCCAGATGCCACGCTTCGCCGCGGCATCCGCGATCGCCGCCACGGCTGATTCGTCGATCAGCGCACCCGTCGGGTTCGAGGGCGAGTTCAGGATGATCGCCTTCGTTTTCGGCGTGATCGCGGCCAGGATCCTGTCGGCGTGCACCGCGAACGAGTCCTGCCAGTTCGTGTGGACGATGACCGGTGTGGCCTCGACGAGCTTGACCTGCTCGGGGATCGTCGGCCAGTACGGGGCGTGGGTGATGACCTCGTCGCCAGGGTTCATCAACGCCAGCGCGGCGTTGTAGAGCGCCTGCTTGCCGCCAAACGTCGCCAGCACTTCTGCTGGAGTGATCGTCACGCCATAGTCCGCCTTGTAGCGCGCGCAAATCGCTTCACGCAGCTCGGGGATGCCCGCAACCGCCGTATAGCGGGTGAAATTCTTGTCCAGTGCGTCCTTCGCAGCCGCCTTGATGTGCTCCGGTGTCGGAAAGTCGGGCTCGCCGACGCTGAAGTCCACCACGTCGTGACCCGCGCGGCGAAGCCGTTCGGCTTCGGCCGCCACCTTCATCGTGGCTGATTCGGATACCTGTGCTAACCGCTGTGCAAACATCACTGTGCTCCTGCCCCCTGGGCTCCTGCTCCTTGTCCTGCTCTCTGTTTCTTCCGCATCTGCTCTTCGACGATCGGCGGCACCAGGCCGCGCACTTCCCCGCCCAGGCTGAACACCTCTTTGATCAGCCGTGAACTCAGATACGTGTACTGCTCGGCCGGCATCATGAACACGGTCTCGAGCGTCGGCTCCAGATGTCGGTTCATCAGGGCCATCTGAAATTCGTACTCAAAGTCTGATACGGCGCGAAGCCCGCGAACGATCGCGCTGGCCCGTTTCTGGCGCGCATAGTCCACCAGCAGGCCGGCAAAGGTGTCGACCTCAACGTTCGGGTACTCCCGGAAGACCTTCCGGATGATCTCGACCCGCTCCTCAGGCGTGAACAACGGCTTCTTGTCCGGATTCACGAGGACCGCGATCAGCACGCGCTCGAACAGATGCGCACTGCGCAGCACGATATCCACGTGACCGTTGGTCAGCGGATCGAAGGACCCCGGAAACAGCGCCAGCCGCCCGGGCGGCGGATCTCTGCGTTCGAGAGGCATGTGTGATCCGATTTTAGGCCAGAGTGAAGAATGTCAGGGTGCTGTCGCCGGACTTGACGTCGCGGATCCGCACCAGCGAGTCCGGAACATCGGGTTGACGACGCGTGGCGCGCTCCAGGACGACAAGACCGCCGGCCGCGAGCGCTCCGGCTGCCGCGACGAGCGCCTCGGTGCTATCGCTCTCGTACGGCGGGTCGAGCCAGATCAGGTCAAACGCAGCCGAGTGCCTCCGCAGCAGCGTCGCAACGTCACCCGCCTCGATAGTATAGTCCGCCCCCGCGTCGCAACTGGCGACGTTCCCGCGAATCAGCGACGTCGCACGACCGTCCTGTTCCACGAAGGTCACGTGGCGCGCTCCGCGGCTGAGCGCCTCGATGCCGACCGCTCCCGTGCCCGCATAGCCGTCGAAGACGCGGGCGCCGTCAATGCGTGGCGCCAGGATGTTGAACAGCGTCTCGCGGAGCTTGTCGGAGGTCGGACGCAGCCCTTCCCAGGTGGGCGCCTTCAGTCTGCGCCCCTTGTAGCGGCCAGCGATTACCCGCATGTCGCCACGAAGCACTATCCGACTTCGACCAGCCCGAACTGCTGTTTCCAGCGGTCCTGGACAAACGCGATCAGTTCGGGCGTCAGGCCGCCATCGTCCACGAGCTGGCGGGCTTCGCGGTGTGCGGCTTCCATGATGTCGCGGTCGCGCACGAGATCACCCGTGCGCAACTTCGGCAGGCCGGACTGCCTCGTCCCAAAGAAATCGCCGGGACCCCGAAGCTCGAGATCGCGCTCAGCAATCACGAACCCGTCGCTGGTCTCCGACATCGCCTTCAAGCGTTCCCGCGCATCGTCAGTCCAGGGCGCCTGATACAGCAGGATGCAGTGCGACTCCCAGGATCCGCGGCCGACGCGTCCACGCAGCTGATGGAGCTGTGACAGCCCGAATCGCTCCGCGTGCTCCACCACCATGACCGACGCATTCGGCACATCGACTCCGACTTCGACGACGGTGGTCGAGACGAGGATATGCAGCTGACCCTTGACGAATGCGTGCATCACGCGACCCTTGACGTCGTCTTTCATGCGACCGTGCAGCAGCGCAACCCGATATTGAGGAAAGACGTCCGTCTGCAGGTGATCAGCCATTTCGGTGGCTGATTTGAGATCGATCTTTTCGGACTCCTCAATCAGCGGATAGATGATGTAGGCCTGACGGCCGGCGTCGAGCTGCTCGCGAATCAACTGATAGATCTCGTCGCGCCGGGACTCCGGCTTTACCCACGTCCGCACCGGCTTCCGGCCCGGCGGCAGATCGGGGATCTTGGAGACGTCCAGCTCGCTGTAGTCGGTGAGCGCCAGCGTTCG
Source organism: Vicinamibacterales bacterium (assembly GCA_035647075.1). Taxonomy (GTDB): domain Bacteria; phylum Acidobacteriota; class Vicinamibacteria; order Vicinamibacterales; family UBA2999; genus Gp6-AA40. The sequence continues at coordinate 69,482 of DASROF010000168.1, forward strand.
CGGAATCGGCGTCGCCGTCATCAGGAGGACGTCCGGGCGCAGCCCCTTCGCTCGCAGCGCGGCGCGCTGCGCGACGCCAAAGCGATGCTGTTCGTCGATGACGACCAGCCCGAGCTTGTGGAACTTGATCTTCTCTTCGACGAGCGCGTGCGTGCCGACGACGAGGTGTGTCGTGCCGCGCTCGATGTGCGAGAGCAACGTGTGCTTGTGCAGCCCTGGCGTACGTCCCGTCAACATATCGACTCGGAACCGTGAGGATGCGAGCAGCCGGGCAATGTTGCTGTAGTGCTGTGCCGCAAGGATTTCCGTTGGGGCCATGAAGGCGACCTGCAGCCCGTTCTCCATCGCCACGATCGCCGCCAGCAACGCGACGATTGTTTTGCCGGCGCCAACGTCGCCCTGCAACAGCCGATGCATCGGCTGCGGCCGCAGCATGTCGTCGACGATCTCCTTGAGCGCGCTTTTCTGACCCGGTGTCAGCTTGAATGGCAGCACGGCGGCCGCCGACGCCCGAATGCGATCGTCGACCTTTGAGGCAAACGGCTTCAGCTCGACGCTGCCGGCGTGCCGCCGCCACGCATAGCCAAGCTGATACAGGAAGAACTCCTCGAAGATCAGCCGGCGCTGCGCCGGCGTGCGGAACGCATTCAGCGTGTCGAGCGACTCTTCGTTCGGCGGAAAGTGAGCGGCGTCGAGCGCCAGCCGGCGCGGTGCAAGGCCGACGCGCGCGCGAAGATCGGATGGCAGCGCATCCGGAATCTCCTGCGGCAACTGGTCGAGCGCCTGCCGCACCAGTCGGCGCTGCATGTTGGGCGTGACCGTGCCGGTCTTTTCATAGAACGGGACGATTCGTCCCGTGTGAATGCCACCAAGCGCGTCACCCGGCGGATCTGCCGAGACGATCTCGTACTCGGGGTTCATGAAATGCAGCCCGGACGAGTCGAGTTTCACGTCGCCGAAAACCACCACCTGCAGATGCGGTCGCAGGATGTCGGCAAGGAACGCCTGATTCATCCAGGTACACCGGATGGCGCCACTCGAGTCGCCGAGGACCACGTGGAAAATGCGGAAGCCGCGTCGACGGGTGGTCGCGAGATTGGCGGACTTGATCTCGCCGAGAACGGCCGCCTTCTGGCCTGGCCGCAGCGAGGCGATTGCCTGCATGCGGCTGCGGTCCTCATAGCGGAATGGCAGGCGGTAAAGAAGATCCTCGACCGTGACGAGGCCCGCGCGCTTGAGATCCGCGGCCTTACGCGGGCCGACCCCCTTCAGGAACTGAAGCGGGGTGACGAGCACCTCATCGCGCACTCACTGCACCACGATGGCCTGCCCCGATCCGACGTCGATCTGCTTGATGCTCGCGGGCAGCGCGAACGGGTCGTCCAGCCGAACGCCGTTCGGGCGGTCTTCGTCCCTGGTGTAGTGCGAAAGGATTTCCTGTACCAGGAATCTGGGGACAGGGACGCCGGAAATATCCGCCGACTGCAGATCGAACTGCCCGCGGCCGTCTTTCGTGCGCAGGACGCCGCTTAATGAAATCGGCACACGGCCGCCCAGCACATTCCAGGCGCCAGACTTGCTCTTCCCGACATCGTCGAGATCGACGGTGACCAGGCCGACTAACTTTCCGTTGCCGACGACAGTCACGCGGGGGTCCTTGACGCCGACGGGCAGTAAGGCCGGTGCGCGATAGACGAACCAGGAGTTGAGCTCGCCCTCCGTAACAGTGGTTCGGCGCGACGATTTCGGCGACTCTGCCGCGTGCTGCTTGATGATCGCGAGCTTCTTGGCAAACGAGTCCGCCTGCGGTCTCGAGGTGTTGACGGCCTCGGCCGTAGCCAGAAAGGCCAGGATCGCGATGCAAATGACAGAGGACAAGCGCAGGGAAACGCTCATGGTTCAGGGTCCCCAAAAGGCTGGCGTTGTGAGTGTAACAGGTTGTTCTTCGCCTTATGTTCGCATATAGTGATGCCCGGCTCTGCTGATTACGCTCGGAATCGGGTCTCCGGGTGCACATCGCAGACGGAGGCACGCCGTGCTACCTCTGACGAAACGACAGCGGGAGATTCTCGATTACCTCAACGAGTTCATCCAGCAGCACGGCTACGCGCCGAGCCTCGAGGAAATCGGACGCCGCTTCAATCTCTCCTCGCTGGCGACGGTTCATAAACACCTCACGAATCTCCAGGAAAAGGGATTCATCCGTCGGGCGTGGAATCGCAGCCGGTCGGTCGAGCTCGTACCGGCGCGCACGGGCGGTCGAGCACTGGAGCTGCCCCTCCTTGGCTTCGTGGCCGCGGGTGCGCCGATCGAGGCGGTCGCGGGCTCTGAAACGATTGCCGTGCCCGAGGCGCTCGCAGGCAAGCGGGATAGCTATGTCCTGCGTGTCAAGGGCGACTCGATGATCGACGAGCAGATTCGAGACGGCGATTTCGTCATCGTCGAGGATCGGAAGTCCGCCGATAACGGCGAGATGGTCATCGCGCTCGTCGGCGGAAGCGACGTGACGCTCAAGAAGATTTATCGCGAAAACGGCCGCGTCCGACTACAGCCGGCAAACCCCACAATGCAACCGATCTTCGTCGACCCGGACAACGTGCAAGTGCAGGGAGTCGTTGTCGGCGTGATGCGAAAGTACTGAGATGGCCGACCAGCCGGAACGAAAGCAGATCAACTTCACCATCGTCCCAGACGAGCAGCCCAACGACCCGCGAACCTACGCCAACTTCTGCTCCATTGCGCACACGCCATTCGATTTCACGTTGACGTTCTGCGAAGTCATGCCGCTGTCCGAGAAGGAATTGCGGGAGGCTGAGAGTGAGCACGTCGTGCGTGCTCCGGTGCGGGCACGCGTCGTCGTGCCGGTGCAGTTTGTGCCGAATCTGATTGCGGCGCTGCAGGAGCACATGCGCGTGTTCTCTGAAACCTATACGAACGTCGGGTGGTCGAAACAGGGCCCGATCCACTAGGGCGGCGCGAACCACCGGTCGTGATGCATGAAGTCGGCGGCCTCCACTCGCAGGGTGATCGAGACGCTCGCTGAGCAGCATCCCAACGCGGACACCGAGCTTCACTACCGCAACGCGTTCCAGCTCCTCGCCGCGACGATTCTCTCGGCGCAATCGACGGACCAGCGCGTCAACATGGTTACGCCGGCCCTGTTCGAGCGCTACCCCGACGCCCACGCCATGGCGCGCGCGACAGCGCCTGACCTCGAGAAGCTGATTCTCTCGACCGGATTCTTTCGTCAGAAGTCCAAGGCGCTGATCGGCATGTCACGGAGTCTCGTGGCCGATCACGGTGGCGAGGTTCCTGCTGACATGGAAAGCCTGACGGCCCTGCCCGGAGTCGGTCGCAAGACAGCGAACGTGGTACTCGGACATGCGCTGGGCGTGCCGGGACTGCCGGTGGATCGGCACGTGCTCCGGGTTTCGAATCGAATCGGTATCGCAGAGGGCGACGATCCGGTGATCGTCGAGCAGCAGTTGTGCTCCATGCTTCCCTCGGCGTTGTGGACCCTCGCGTCGGACGTGCAGATCCTGCACGGGCGTCGCATCTGCCGCCCCAGGCCGCTCTGCGACCAGTGCTCCGTCCGTGACGACTGCGACTACTACCGCACCGTTGTTTCTCGGGAGCCGCGATCAACCACCACAGAGAAGACTGTGACCAGGAAGAAGACAAAGGTCACCACGAGCAAGCGCGCCCGAAAACCAACACGCTGATGGCGGGTGCATGACGAGGGAACAGTTCCAGCGTCTGGTGATTGAGGCGGTCGCCTTGATCCCGAAGCGATTCAGACGCGAGATGAAGAACCTTGCGCTCGTCGTCGAGGACGAGCCATCTGTCGAACTGCTCGCCGAAATGGAGATCGAGCCCCCGGACTCCCTCTACGGGCTCTATCAGGGCACTCCCCTTCCGGAACGGACCTGGGCGTACGGAAACAACCTCCCGGATCGGATCACCATCTTCCAGCGACCGATCGAAGAGGAGTGCGACGACGAAGATGAAGTGCGCGCCGTCATTGGCGAGACCCTCATTCACGAGGTTGGCCATTATTTCGGCATGAGCGAAGATGAAATCGAGGACATCGAGGAGCGGTACTGGCGCGGCGAGACCCTTGGTCCGGACGAGGACGAGGATTGACGTCGCTTCCGCGGGCGAGAAAACGGTTCGGCCAGCACTTCCTCGAGCCAGCGTGGGTCGCGAGGCTCCTGGAAGCGCAATCCCCGACGCCTGACGACGTATTCCTTGAGATTGGACCAGGGCGGGGCGCATTGACGTTTCCACTTTCCGCCAGGGTCCGGCATATCGTCGCCGTCGAGATCGATCGCGACCTCGCTGCGCATCTCCGGACGGAGCTTCCCTCAAATGTCAGAGTCGTCGAGGGTGATTTCCTCGACCTGGATCTCCCGCACGTTCTTCGCGACGAGCCCCGGCCGATCCGCGTCGTCGGCAACCTCCCGTACAACGTCTCGTCCCCGATTCTGTTCAAGCTCCTCCACTCGGCTGGTGAGGGACGGGTCTTCTCCGATGCAACGCTGATGCTCCAGAAAGAAGTGGCGGATCGACTGCTCGCCGCCCCGGGTACCGGTGACTACGGCACCCTGGCAATTCAGGTGGGGCTTCTGGCCGACGTCGAGCGGATTTTGACCCTTCCCCCCGGTGCGTTCCGGCCTCCGCCGAAGGTCACGTCCTCTGTCGTGCGGCTGCAATTCAGGACGCCGCGTGAGGACGTCGGCGACCGAGAGACCTTCGAGCGGCTGGTCCGAGGCATCTTCCTGCAACGACGAAAGATGCTGCTCAATGCGCTGAAGCCGGTGGCGGAGACGTTCGGCCGTTCGTCGGCGGATCTTATCGCGGCGGCAGGAGTTGACGGCACGAAGCGACCGCAGGAACTGACGCTGCGCGACATCGCACAGCTCAGCCGAGCTGTGCTATAGTTTGCCCCGAAGTCGTTGACCCTTCCATAGTTGCGGGCGGTCCCAGCCGTCCACGTCCGACGCGGATTGCCGCGTTGGAGACCCCGTTCGAGCGACCCTCCCGGGCTCGTTGGTACGGTTCGATCGAATTCTCCGCCGACGATGAACCAGTCCGCTGTACCCGACGTGTCGCCGGCGACGCTCGAGGTCGTCCCACTGGGAGGCCTTGGCGAGTTCGGCATGAACATGATGGCGCTGACGTGGGAGGACTCCACCATCCTCATCGACGCGGGCGTCATGTTTCCTGATCCGGACCAGCTCGGCGTCGATCTGATCATTCCCGACCTGACTTACGTGGAAGCACGGCGCCAGCAGGTCAAGGCGCTCGTCCTCACACACGGCCATGAAGATCACATCGGCGGCGTCCCGCATGTCATGCCGCTCTTCGACGGCCCGGTGTATGGCACCGCGATGACGCTCGCGCTCGTCGAGCCCAAGCTCGAGGAGCACGGCATCGATCCCGGCGATCGGTTGAAAACTGTTCAACCACGGCAGACCGTCACGGTCGGGCCGTTCACGATCGAGTTCGTGCGGGTGACGCACAGCATGCCCGACTGTGTGGCGCTGGCGATCACGACGCCGGTCGGCGTGATCGTCCATACCGGCGATTTCAAGATCGATCAGACGCCTCTGGACGGTGAGTATTTCGACCTGCACCGTTTCGCCGAACTCGGGCGCCAGGGCGTGCTCGCGCTGTTCGCGGACAGCACCAACGTCGATCGCAAGGGGTTTACCGGACCTGAGATTGAGGTGATTGAAGGGTTCGAGGAACTGTTCACCAGCACGCACGGCAAGCTGGTCGTCGCGGCCTTTTCTTCGAGCATCTACCGGATGCAGCTGCTCGTCGATCTGGCAACCCAGTTCGATCGCAAGGTCGCGTTTGTGGGCCGCAGCGTGGTCCGCAACACCGAAATCGCGCAGCGCCTTGGCTACCTGCGGATTCCGTCGGGCATCCAGATCCGCGACTCGGATGTCCCGAACTACTCCTCCGAAGATGTGCTCTGCGTGACGACTGGATCGCAGGGTGAGCCGCAGGCGGCGCTCTCGCGCATCGCGATCGACGATCACCGCTTCGTCAAGCTCGGACCCGACGATGTGGTCGTCTTCTCTGCGCGGGCTATTCCCGGGAACGAGAAGGCGATCGCTCGCACGATGAGCCACGTGACCCGGCGTGGCGCGGATGTGATTACTCCGGACATGAAGCACGTCCATGTGTCCGGCCACGGATCCGCCGAGGAGCTGAAGCTCGTGATCTCGCTGATCCGGCCGCGCTACTTTGTGCCCGTTCACGGTGAGTACCGGCAACTGGCGCAGCATGCCCGTATCGCCAAGCGCGTCATGTCGGGTCCCGACCGCGAGCTGCAGGTGCTGCTGGCCGAGGACGGCGACATCATCCAGTTCGATCGCCAGGGCGCCCGCATCGCGGATAAGGCCCCGACGGGCCGCGTGCTCATCGATACGACGCGTCTCGGCGAAGTTGGTGACGAGGTGCTGCGCGACCGGCGACACATCGCCGGCGACGGCATCGTCGTCGCCGTCATTGCCATCAGCCGTCATGGCGGTGCGCTCGTGGGAGAGCCGGAACTCGTGGCCCGCGGTTACGTCGTAGACGAAGGCCAGGAGGAGAAGCTGTTTCGCGACGCGTCGCACGTGATCGCCGAGTGCATCGAAGCCTCGAGTCATGAAGAACGGACCGACCAGGGCCTCATGACGGAAAAACTACGCGTCGAGCTGAGACGCTTCTTCAAGAAGCGCTCGGGCCGAAGGCCGCTCGTGCTCCCTATCCTGATGGAGATCTGACGTGAAGGAGTCGACGTTATCGCGCCGCCTCAGCGAGTTTCTCGGCGTGGCGCTGTTTGCCGTGGCGCTGATCTGGCTGATTTCGCTGGTCAGCCACGAGCCGACGGATCCCGTGTGGTTCTTTACGACCGACACCACCCATGCTCCGGCAAACTTCGTCGGCCGCGTCGGCGCCTTTCTCTCCGAGCTGTCGTTCCAACTGTTCGGCTACGCGGCGTACCTCATTCCCGGCGTCATCGCAGTCGTCGGGTGGCATTACTTCTGGTGCAAGAAGCCCGACGCTGCGTACACGAAAATCACCGGAGCCGCGCTGCTTTTCGGCTGTTCCAGCGCGTTTCTCAGCCTGATCTTCGGCAGCACGGAGGTTGCGGGAAAATCGTTCCACGCCGGCGGATCGATCGGCGCCTGGCTGGCCGGGGTGCTGGCAGACTACCTGAATCGCACCGGCTCGATCATCGTTCTGCTGACGCTGATGGTGCTGGCCGTCATCCTGTCGACCCAGTTTTCCTTCGGCCGCATGTTCGCGGGCGTCATGGTGACGCTTCAGGACGCATCCAGCACCGGCCTGGGTCGGCTCCGCGCGCGCTGGGATGCGTATCGCAAGGAGCGTGACCGGCGCGATCTCGTGACCCGCCAGGGCAAGAAAGCTGCGCCTGCGGCAGCGAAACCCGCTGCGGCGAACGGCAACGAGGAATCATCGCCGCGAACCGTTCGACCGGCGCGCCCTGAGATCGCCGAAGAGCCGGAGGTGCCTGCCGCGAGACCTGTGCCGCCTGTCGTCGCCAGGAAAAGGCTCGAAGCGCCACCGCTGCCATTACCCGAGCCGGAGCCGCTGAAGACGACAGCCCAGCGTCGCGGCCAGTACACGCTGCCTCCCCTCACGCTGCTGGATGCGCCAAAGGGCGAACGGAAGATCGACGAGCGCGAGCTCATGGAATCGTCGCGGCAGCTCGAGGAGAAGTGCCGCGAGTTCGCGGTCGAAGGTCAGGTCGCACAAATTCATCCCGGACCTGTCGTGACCACGTTCGAGTTCAAGCCGGACGCTGGCGTGAAGTACAGCAAGATCACCGGCCTCGCCGATGACCTCTGCCTGGCGATGCAGGCGGAGTCCGTCCTGATCGATCGCATTCCTGGCAAGTCGACGGTCGGTATTCAGATCCCGAATCCGAACCGGGAAGCTATCTCTCTCCGCGATCTGCTCGAGTCCGATGCCTACCAGCGATCGACCTCGAAGCTCACCCTGGCGCTTGGCAAGACCATCCACGGTGAGCCGTACGTCGCCGACCTGGCGACGATGCCGCACCTGCTCATCGCGGGATCGACCGGCACCGGCAAGTCCGTCGGGCTGAACGGAATGCTGACCAGTGTGCTGTACCGCGCCACGCCGGACGATGTGCGGATGATCATGGTGGACCCGAAGCGGCTGGAGCTCGGGATGTATGACGACATCCCGCACCTACTCACGCCCGTCGTTGTTGATCCCAAGAAGGCGGCGAACGCTCTGCGATGGGCCGTGCGTGAGATGGAGGAGCGCTACAAGACGCTGGCGGCCGAAGGCGTGCGGAACATCGATCAGTACAACCGCAACATCCGCAACATCCTCGCGGAGACCGGTTCGAACGACCCCGACAGCCCTCGCCCGCTGCCCTTTATCGTGGTCGTGATCGACGAACTCGCTGACCTGATGATGGTCGCGGGCAACGAGGTCGAAGAATCCATCTGCCGCCTCGCGCAGATGGCCCGGGCCGTCGGCATCCACCTCATTCTGGCGACGCAGCGGCCGTCGGTCGATGTCATCACCGGATTGATCAAGGCAAACCTGCCCTCGCGGATCTCGTTCCGGGTCTCGTCAAAGACGGACTCGCGGACGATTCTCGATTCGAACGGCGCCGAGCAGTTGCTCGGCAAAGGCGACATGCTGTTCCTGCCGCCCGCGTCGTCACGCTGTATCCGGCTTCACGGGCCGTATATCAGCGAACAGGAGAGCGCACGGCTCGCGAGCTTCCTGCGGAAGCAGGGAAAGCCGGTCTTCAACGACACGATTACCGCGGACGACGAGAAGGCGGGGCCGGGCGGTCTCGAGTTCGACAAGGACGAGCTGTACGACGAGGCGGCACGGATCGTCGTCAGCACCGGCCAGGCGTCCATTTCGTATCTCCAGCGCAAGATGCGGATCGGGTTCAGCCGTGCGGCCCGTCTGGTCGACATGATGGAAGCGGAAGGGCTCGTCTCGCAGGGCGTGGGCGGCAAGCCGCGCGAGGTGCTCGTGGACCGCAACTACTTCGAGGAAGTGGATGCGCAGCTCCGGTAGCCTTCCTGTCCTGGCGTGCGCCCTGAGCGCTGCACTCGTGGTCACGCTGCACAGCCAGTCCTCGGATCCATCTGCGCTGTACCAGCAGGCGCTCAAGCGCGAAGCCTCGCTTCGACAGGAGCTCGAGGCAATCAAACCAGGTTCCCCCGGCAGTCCCATCCTCGAGCGCATCCACGTCCTCATCCGATCCTACGAGGACATGGCGCGTCTGTTCGCCTCCAGCGACAGCGGCGACGACTCGCTGTCGCACGCGGGGACCCTTGCCGCCGACGCCTTCGCCACATTCGGGGACACCGCTGACCGCGACACCGCTCTTCGCCTCCTGAAATCTCTGCCGGGGCGGTTTCCCAGGAGTCCGCTCGTCAAAGACGCAGCGGCGCGTGTGAAACAGCTCGAGGGTTCCAGGCCACCCGCGACCGCCGCAGCCAGGCCAGCGCCTCCCGTAACAGCAGCGGCCGCGGACGCCAGGCCAGCGTCCGCACCGGCCGTCTCTTCAACGGTCATGCTGCGGGCGATTCGCCGTGAGGTGATCCAGGACACCCTGCGCGTCACTCTGGATCTGGATCGCGAGGTGGCTTACTACGACGAACGCATCGATGGGCCGCCGCGCGTCTTCGTCGACCTGCCGAACACCCGGGCGGTCGAGACCCTGAAGGACGCGACGATTCCCTTCCCCGATGGCCCGGTGAAGCAGGTGCGAATCGGGCGGCAGCTGAACACGCGAACGCGCGTGGTGCTCGACCTGAACGGCGCTGGATCGCACAGCGTCTACGCGGTCTATAACCCGTATCGCATCGTGATCGACGTCGAGCGACTGCCAGCCGCCGCGCCCGCAATCCTGACGACACAGGCGCCGCCAGTCGCCTCGACGCCTGCCCGCGCGCCTCTGGTCCTCGCGTCAAACGCGAGCAAGACGTCCCGCTCCGCGATCACGGCTCCGGTCCGAGAACCGCCCCCCGTCGAGGCTCGTCCTGGTCCATCGACGCCTCCACACAACACGACGGGCAGTTTCTCCTTCGCGCGACAACTCGGGCTCGGCGTCACGCGGATCGTGATTGACCCGGGCCACGGCGGCCACGATCCCGGCGCACGCGGTAACGGGATTTCGGAGGCCGCGCTGGTGCTCGACGTCGCAACGCGCCTCGAGGAGCTCCTGAAAGCCGAACACATCGAGGTCGTGCTCACCCGGCGCACGAACACGTTCGTGGCGCTCGACGAGCGAACCGCGCTGGCGAACCGCAGCGCTGCGGACCTCTTCCTCTCGATTCACGCCAACGCGAGTACAGTTCCCGCCGCCCGCGGAATCGAGACCTATTTTCTGAACTTTGCGCCGAATCCCGAGGCTGAGGCCGTTGCGGCGCGCGAGAATGCGAGCTCGTCGAAGAGCATGCGGCACTTGCCCGACATCGTGCAGGCTATTGCCCTCAACAACAAGATCGACGAGTCGCGCGACTTTGCGGCGATCGTGCAGTCGACGCTGTACCAGGAGCTTCGCAAAACGAACAGGACGTTGAAAAACCTGGGTGTGAAACAGGCGCCGTTCATGGTGCTCGTCGGCGCGACGATGCCAAGCGTGCTCGCCGAAATCTCGTTCATGAGCAACAGCGCCGAGGCCACGCTGCTCAAGACCGACCGCTACAAGCAGCAGATCGCCGAAGCCCTGCTGGCCGGGGTCATGCGTTATCAGAATTCGCTGAAGAAAGTTTTGCCCAGGGCTGAGTAGGCGTCGTGTCCGGTTCGGCCTGACCAGTCGCTGGTCAGATGTGCAGCCGGATATGTGTATGCGGCTCGTTCGGTGGCGGGACTGAGGAGTCGCGCCACCGCTTGTAGAGAATCATTCCGCCCGCGACGATCACGCAGCCTATCAGCGCAACGACCAGGAAGATCCCCGCCATCGCGAACATGCCCAGCACCACGTCGATACTGATGTCGTGGCTGGTTGGCTGTTCTCTCGCCAGGTCGACGACGATCGGCTTCTGAGCCAGTAGAGCGAGCATGGGAATCAGCGTCGTAAATTCAGCTTACTAGATCAGTGTACCGCCTCGTTCCATCTGATCCCGACTGGTCCGATTTGTTCCGAACTTTCCATTCCGCCGAACCAGGGCGAACCAGCCCAAACGTGTTGACACGTCGGTTCGTGAGCGGTTTGGTGATGTGCCGTCCGCTTGCCCAGGTCCTGGCTGCCGTTCGAGCTTGCGTTTACCCATGGCCACGGCGAGCATTGTCGTACGCGGCACATGAGCGCAGCTGCCGCTGAAGCTCAAGATGAAGAAGCCATTGTTGTGGTCGTTGGCGTCAGGGTTTGCGTGGATTGCCGTCGCAAGTGCAACCGCCTACGCTGTGTCCCCGATTCACAGCACGCCGCTCGATGCGGCGCGGACCTTCGCGGGCGGAGTCGTCGCCGCACCAATCATCGGTCTACTGGTCGGGCACATTGCGCGACGATTCTCACACCTGACTCGCTCCCAGCGTTTCTGGGTGGCCTTGGGCGATCTGTACCTGGCCACCTATTTGTTCCTGTTGGCGACCGGCATGGGATACGTCGGAAGAGGCTGGATCGCGCAAAGCCATGTCGAAACCCTGCAACGACTACTGATTGTCGACCCTCTTCTCCGAACGATATTCGGTCTGACGTACACCGGCTTTGTTGTTGTCCTGCTCCCACTCTCGTACGTCAACCATGTATTGCTCGGCAAGATCTGGGATCAAACCCATGGATGAGCGGCCGCCGAGTAGGCGGCTAGAGTGGCACCGGAGTGTGATCGACTTTCACCCCACGGGCTATTTGGCGACCCGCCGTACACGGAAAACGCGCCATTGGTAATCTTCGACAACATCGCCGCGTGCGGAAATGGATGCATCTCGTTCGGACCTGTCACGATGGACGCACAGAATCTGTCGTATGAGGTGCTCCGCGGGTCACCTTAAGGCGAACGCACCTGATGAAATGGTGTGACAACGTTCACGCCGCCCGCCGCGCGAGGCCCCAGCGAAGAACCGAACCGAGGCTGGGTCGCGGAGCGGCCACGGTTCGGAGTCGTGTTGAGTTCGTGATTGATTTCCGGTGGGAAGGCCAAACAGCTCAATTTCGTTGAGCAATTTGGCCCGGTCGCGGGTCAGCGTCGTAAATTCAGCTTACCCCACGTTTCTACATCCAGCGCGAGCTCGACCAGCGTGCGTACTCCCACGCCGGTGGCGCCTTTCGGCTGATACGGCTTGACGTCCTCCGCCCAGGCCGTGCCGGCAATGTCCAGATGCGCCCACGGGACATCGCCGGTGAACTCTTTCAGAAACAGCGCAGCGGTGATCGACCCGGCCGGACGTCCACCGGTGTTCGAGAAGTCGGCAATCTCGCTCTTGAAGAGGTCCTTGTAGTCGTCGAAGGTCGGCATGGGCCATGACCGGTCGCCCGCGCGATCGGAGGCTCGCTGCACCTGCTCGACCCAGGCCGCTGGCGTGCCGAAGAGCCCGCTCGTGGTCTTGCCGAGCGCGACGACGCAGGCACCGGTGAGCGTGGCGAGGTCGACCAGATGCGTTGCGCCGAGCTGGCGCGCGTACCACAGCGCGTCGCCGAGGACCAGGCGTCCCTCAGCATCCGTGTTCAGAACTTCAACCGTCTTCCCTTCCGCGCTCGTCAATACGTCGCCGGGCTTCATCGCTCGTCCGCCAGGCATGTTCTCGGTCATCGGCACGATTCCCAGACACTTCACCGGGACCTTCAGACGGGCAATCGCCGCCAGCGCGCAAATGGCCGCGGCGCCGCCGGACATGTCGTCCTTCATTCGGTCCATGTCTTGCGCGGGCTTGATCGAGATACCGCCGGTGTCGAAGGTGATGCCCTTACCGACGAACGCGAGGACGACGCCAGCGACCGCGTTTGCCGGCTCATGGCGCAGCACGACCAGCCGCGGCGGCTCCTGGCTGCCCTGTGCCACGCCGAGCAGCAGGCCCATCTTCAGCTGGCTGATCCGCGCCTCGTCGAGAACGTCGACGCCAAGGCCGGCCCCCTTCGCAATTGCCTCAGCGTGCGCAGCAAACACGCGCGGCGTCAGCGCGTTACCAGGTTCGTTGGAGAAGGTGCGCGCCTGGTTCGTCGCTTCGCCGAGAATGCGGCCACGTTCGACGCCGGCCTGTGCCTTCAGGCTGTCGGGAAGGCTGATCGCAACCTGCTCCAGCCACCCCCAGCGATCGTCGTTCGTCTTGTACGCGCCGCCGTCGAAGTTCGCGATGCAGACACCCTCGGCGACGACTTGCGCCGCAACGGCGGGCGCCAGTTGCGAGGCGTCCGTCGGCGCGGAATCTCCGGGAGACAGGACCGGAACAAACGCAAGCCGGGCAATGAACCGCTGCCGCGCGTAAAGACCGGCTGCGATCGCGATCCTGCGCAGTCGATCTGCTGTCCACTCCGCCGATCGCCCCGCGCCAACCAGCAGCACCCGGCGCGCTCTCCAGGCGGGAGCGGTCACAGTGGTGATGAGCGTGTCGTACAGCCTGCCCCGGAACTCTCCGCTGGCGCGGGCGCGGGCGACGGCCCCGCCGCACGCCTCGTCGAGCCACGCGACATCAGTGGCGCCGGCGGACTCGAATACGGGAACGACGAGTAAATCAGCGTCGAGTTCCTCAGGCCGGCGTGCGCTCAGTGCAACGTCGGGCGTCTTGAAGGCGCTTCGCATTCCGTGTGTCTGGCAGTGAGTGAATGTTTTACGGGTGACGCGTTCGGGCTTAGAATCGATTGAGCCAGGCCCCCGAGGGACGGATCATGACCCATAAGACACGCGCGGGCTGTTTGACTGTCGCAGTGCTTGCCACCAGTATGGCGGCGGGCGGCCCCGTGATTGCCGGGCAGCGCTCCACCGACGAGAACAAGAAACCCAGTGTAGCACTCAAGGCGACGCCGCCACTTGGATTTGCGCCGCTGAAGGTGCGCGCCGTCGTGGATCTCAAGGGCGGCGCGAACGACTACGCCGACTTCTATTGCGCCAACGTCGAATGGGATTGGGCCGACGGCACCACGTCCGGCAGCAGCGAAGACTGCGAGCCGTACGAGGCCGGCAAAAGCACCATCCAGCGACGATTCACTGCCGAGCACACGTTCCGCGAGGGCGGCGAGTACGAGATCGCCTTCCGCCTGAAGCAGAAGAGTCGCATCGTCGCCTACAGCAAAGGGACCGTGCGGGTGCGCTCCGGAATCGACGACAACGCTGATCAGTGAGCGGCGAGGAGTTCGCGTGGCGCCCGACCGCTGACTACGTCAACCGCAGTCGGCTCACAGCCTTCATCGACCGCCACGGCCTTCGCGATTACGACGATCTCCTCTCGCGCTCCACCAGCGATCCGGAGTGGTTCTGGCGAGCGGTGCTCGACGAGCTCGGCATCGAGTTCTACCAGCCGTACACCAGAGTCCTCGACACCTCGCGCGGAATCCCGTGGGCACGCTGGTGTGTCGACGGACGCCTGAACATCGTCCACAACTGTCTCGATCGCTGGATGGGCACTCCCGTCGCTGAACGGCATGCCTTCCGATGGGAAACGGAGGATGGACAGACCGGCGCCTGGACCTACGCGGAACTGTGGCGGAGCGTGAATCAGTGCGCGGCGGGCCTCGAAGCGATCGGTGTCCGGAAAGGCGATCGCGTCGCTCTCTTCATGCCGATGTGCCCGGAGCTGATCATCTCGTTCTTCGCGGTGATCAGACTCGGCGCCATCGTGCTGCCGCTGTTCTCCGGCTATGGTGCCGATGCGGTGGCGACGCGGCTTCGAGACTCGGAGGCAACGACTCTCGTGACCGCCGACGGGTTCCTGCGGCGCGGCGCGCCGGTACGGATGAAGCCGGTCGCGGACGAGGCGGTCGCCGCGGCGCCATCGCTGCAGCGTGTCGTGGTCGTTCCGCGCCTCGGCATCGATATCCCGATGCATGCCCGCGACGTCTTGTTCGCCGACGTCATGGCGACGCGTGGTGAGCGCGCGAATGAGCAGACGGGCGCGGACGATCCGCTGATGTTGATCTATACATCCGGAACGACTGGGCGCCCGAAGGGCGCCGTGCACACGCATTGCGGCTTTCCGATCAAAACGGCGCAGGACATGCTCCACTGCTTCGACGTCCAGCCTGGCGAGACGATGTACTGGGTCAGCGACATCGGCTGGATGATGGGTCCGTGGGAGATCTTCGGGATGACGCTGCTCGGCGGCACCTTCGTCATCTACGATGGTGCGCTCGACTACCCGGGCCCAGACCGCCTGTGGTCCCTGGTCGAACGTCATGGCGTCAACATCCTCGGAGTCTCGCCAACGCTGGTGCGTTCGTTGATGCGGCATGGAGAGGATCCGGTGCGTGCGCACGACTTGTCGTCTCTGCGAATCCTTGGCTCCACCGGTGAGCCGTGGAATCCGGAGCCATGGCGATGGTTCTTCGACGTCGCCGGCGGATCGCGCCTGCCGATCATCAATTACTCAGGCGGTACTGAAGTGTCCGGCGGGCTGGTCGCCGGCAACGTCCTGACACCGCTGAAGCCGGCGGCGTTTGCGGGGCCACCACCTGGCATCGCCGCGGACGTCGTGGACGATCACGGACGGTCGATCCGCAATCAGCTCGGCGAGCTCGTTGTGCGCGCGCCCTGGATCGGCATGACGCGCGGATTCTGGAAGGACCCGGAGCGGTACGAGGAGACGTACTGGTCACGCTTTCCGGATGTCTGGCTGCACGGCGATTGGGCGCAGATCGACGAGGCCGGCCAGTGGTACATCCTCGGGCGATCGGACGACACCATCAAGATTGCCGGCAAGCGGCTCGGTCCGGCGGAAGTCGAGTCCGTCCTGGTCGAGCACCCGGCCGTCGTGGAAGCCGCTGCGATCGGCGTGCCCGACGAGCTCAAAGGACAGGCGCTGGTGTGCTTCTGCGTGCCGCGCGACCCGGCGCCGGAACCCTCACTGGAAAACCTCTTGAAGGAGTTCGTGGCATCGAGACTTGGCAAGCCGCTGCGGCCACTGCGCATCCACTTCGTCAAGGACCTGCCCAAGACGCGGAACGCCAAGGTGATGCGCCGTGTCATACGCACGGCCTATCTTGGCGATCCGCCGGGCGATCTGTCAGCCCTCGAGAATCCGCAGGCCGTGGCGGAGATCGCGCGCGCCCGCGGCTGAGTGGGCGGTTCCTCGTGCTACCGTTGAGCCCGGTGCCGCAGTCGCTCTCCATCGTCATTCCCGTCTACAACGGCGCGGCCACCCTACCGGCACTGATCGATCGGCTCGTGCCTGTCGTCCGTGCGGCCGCAGTGCCCTACGAGATCATCCTGGTCAACGACGGCAGCCGCGACGACAGCTGGGGAACCATCGAATCGCTGACGCGCCGCTACCCGGAGATCCGCGGCATCGATCTGATGCGGAATTACGGTCAGCACAACGCGCTGCTCTGCGGAATCCGGGCGAGCCGGCATGCTGTGATCGTCACAATGGACGACGATCTGCAGCAACCCCCGGAAGAAATCCCGCGGCTGCTCGAGAAGCTCGGAGATGGCTACGACGTTGTGTACGGAAGGCCGGAACGCGAGCAGCATGGGATGTGGCGCAACCTTGGATCGCGAATCGCCAAGGCGGCACTCGCGACAGCCACGGGCGGCGAGGTGGCACCAATGGTCAGCGCGTTCCGCGCCTTCCGGAGCACGGTCAAGCCCGCGTTCGAGGAGTATCGAAGTCCGCTGTTTTCGATCGACGTTCTTCTGACGTGGGCGACCACCAGCTTTGCGGCCATTCCGGTCCGCACGGAACGGCGCCGAGTTGGTGGCTCAAACTACCGGTTCCGCTCACTCGCCCGTCATGCGATGAATCTGATGACTGGATTCAGCCTGATCCCTTTGCAAATGGCCACGCTCGTCGGCTTCGCATTCACGCTGTTCGGGCTTGCCGTGCTGGCGTACGTGCTCGGAAGGTTCCTGTTCAGCGGCACAACCGTCGCCGGCTTCCCGTTTCTCGCGTCCATCATCGCGATCTTCTCGGGGGCCCAGCTCTTCGCGCTGGGAATCCTCGGCGAGTACCTGGGTCGCATGCATATGCGAACGATGGATCGTCCGGCCTATATCGTCCGCACCGCCACACCGCCGCAGTGTAGCTAGTGCGGCGGGAGCGAACGACCTGGCGGTCTCGATCACGCTGGTTTGCTCGTCGCCCGTCAAGTCTGTAAAGAACGGCAGGCGAACGACACGCTCGCTGACATCCTCCGCGACAGGGCAATCGCCTGGCCTGCCGCCAAGGCGCCGACCGACGGGCGACAGGTGCAGTGGAATGTAGTGAAACACCGCGAGGATCCCCTGCCCCGCGAGATGATCGATGAAGGCCTTCCGCGCTGCGGCCGACGGCATCACCAGCGCGAACAGATGCGACGGGTGTTCGGCCGACAGAGGAATCACCGGCATCTGGACACCGTTGGCGTCCGCCCAGTCCTTCAGCTCTGATTCGTATCGACCCCAGATCGCCTGGCGTCGTGCCTGGACGTCCGCTGCGATATCCAACTGCGCCGAGAGCAGCGCCGCCTGGACCTCAGAGCAGAGGTAATTGGAGCCCATATCGACCCACGTGTACTTGTCCACCTGGCCGCGGAAGAAGCGACTGCGGTTGGTGCCCTTTTCGCGGACGATCTCGGCACGATCGATCAGCGACCCGTCGTTCACCAGAATGGCGCCACCTTCACCGCAGGTCAGATTCTTCGTCTCATGAAAGCTCTGGGTCGCGACGGCGCCAAAGGTGCCAAGCGACCGGCCTTTGTACTTCCCAAACAGGCCGTGGGCGTTGTCCTCGATGACCGTCAGCGAGTGCCGGGCGGCGATGTCGAGGATCTCATCCATCTCGCAGGCAACACCGCCATAGTGCATCGGCACGATGGCACGCGTTCTCGGCGTGATCAGGCGCTCGATACGCCGTTCGTCGATGTTCAGCGTATCGCTGCGGCAGTCGGCGAACACCGGTCGGAATCCATGCGTGGCAAATGCATTCGCCGTCGACACGAAGGTGAATGACGGGATGATCACCTCGTCGCCAGGCTGCCCGTCCAGGAGGATGGCCGACATGTCCAGCGCCGCCGTGCATGAGTTCGTGAGCAGGGCGCGACGGGCACTGGTCGCGCGCTCGAGCGCCGACTCGCAGAGATGCGTGAACGGGCCGTTGCCGGACAGGCGGCCGCTGGCGATGGCGTGCGCGACGTTGTCCGCCGCCTTCGGTGCGGTGGTCGGGCGGTTAAACGGAATCCGATAGGTCATCGCTTGCCGTCGCGGAACCACCGATGGTACCAGAGGGCTACATCGGTCGTGTGAAATCCTTCGCTCTTATACAGTTTCAATCCGGCGACATTGCGCCCCGCCGCTACCACCGACGTCTCCTCTACTCCCAGCTCGCGCAGCAGCGCGGCGGTCCGTCGCAGCAGATCGCGGCCGACGCCGCGATTTCTCCACCGCTCGTCGACCGCAAACAGACCGATGCGGGCGGTCCGCGTCCCCGCGTCCGGAGACTCCTTCCCGTCGACGTGGAGGGTAATGTAACCGACAGCCGAGCTGTCCCGCTCGGCGACCATCACGTGATCTGCGTAGCCATGAACACTGTTTTCAATCCACGTGGCGTACAACTCGCGGCAGCGCGCCGGATCGAAGTTGCCATCCGAGTGGAATCGGGTATCGAGATGTGACGCCGACGCGATGTCACGAAGACGCGGGACGTCCGCGGCCGTTGCCGGACGGACGTGTCCCTGTATCTCGCCCCTGCCTGCTTCCGAGGACCGCGCCAATGTGACCTTGACGCTGACCAGGTGAAACCCTGCGCTCGTCACCACCGCCTGCGTGCTCGTATCGTCGAGCGCGCAGAGAAAGTAGAGGCAATCGACACGCCTGGACCGGCACCAGTCGAGCGCAGCATCGCAGCTCTCGTGGTCGAGTCTGGACGGCACCACGCGCGCGATCGAGATCCCGAAAAAGCTCGAATCCCAGGGAAGCTCCTCGCACAGTGCGCTGCCTGCTTCCATCGCTAATCGCGGCCGCTCATCAACTCGGCGCGCCACCGCGCGGCCTCTGTAAAGATGCGGGTGACCGCATCGCCGCCGCGCAAATCCGCGCGCAACTCCGACAGCCGGGCGATCAGTACGTCGAGCGCCTCGCCCAATGCGTCCGCGTTGGTCGCGCAGACGTCGCGCCACGTGTCGGGCGGGCTTGACGCCAGACGCGTCGTATCGACCAGGCCACGCCCCGCGAGGCGCAATCCGCTTTCCCCGGTGCTCGTGCCGATGACGTCCATGAGGGCGCTGGCTGTCAACTGCGGAAGGTGGCTGAGAAACGCCATCACGCGATCGTGATCCGCCGCGCTCATGCTCGACGGGCGCGCTCCGAGCCCCTGCGCAAACGCGAACAGCCGCTCCGTTGCGATCGCGGGCGTTGCCGCGAGCGGCGTAAAGATCCAGGGCCTATGCCGGAACAGATCCGGCCGGGCGAACCCGAAGCCGCCCTGCTCGGCCCCTCCGATCGGATGGCCGCCGACGAACGAGCCGCCACACCCGAGAGCGGTCGCCGTGTCGACAATGTCACGTTTTGTGCTGCCGACGTCGGTGACGATGGACGTCGCTGGCAGCCGCTGAGCCACTTCCGCGAGCAGCTTCAGATTCTGTCGGACAGGAGCGGCCAGGACGATCAGGTCGCCTTCGGCGGCGTCGGCCGCGCTGTCAACGCCTCGATCGATAGCGCCGCTGCTGAGCGCGTGCGCAAGCACGGCCTTGCGATCGACCCCGGCAATCCGTACCGCCGGCCAGCGATCGCGAATCGCCAACGCCACCGATCCGCCGATCAGGCCGAGGCCGACGATGGAGATGGTTTCAAACGGCTGGTCGGAGGGGGGCATCGATCAATTCCCAACTGCCAATTCCCAACTCCCAACGCGCCCAAGCACGAACGTTTGGGAGGTGGAGGTCGGGACTTGGACGTTGCTCCTATCTCGCCCACCCGCGGCGCGAGACCGGCTCGAGGCAGATGCTCCGGCCGATCGCCGGCGCAATGATGCGCAGTTCCGCCATCAGTCGATCGAACTGCGCCGGATACATCGACTGTGCGCCATCGCTCAGCGCCCGGTCGGGATCGTTGTGAACCTCGATGATGAGACCGTCGGCGCCGGCAGCGACGGCCGCCCGCGCCATTGGCGCCACCATATCGCGGCGACCGGCGCCGTGGCTCGGATCCGCAACGATTGGCAGGTGGCTCAATTTCTTGACCACCGGAATCGCCGAGATGTCGAACGTGTTGCGCGTCGCAGTCTCGAAGGTCCGGATGCCGCGTTCGCAGAGGATCACGTCGTTGTTCCCGCCGGCCAGGATGTACTCGGCGGACAGCAACCACTCTTCGATCGTCGCGGAGATGCCGCGCTTCAGGAGGACGGGCTTGCGGTGAAGCCCCAGCTCGCGCAGCAAGGTGTAGTTCTGCATGTTGCGGGCGCCAACCTGGAAAATGTCGCAGTACTTCTCGATTAACTCGATCTGGTTGATGTCCATCACCTCGGAGATCAGCTTGAGGTTGTGTGCGTCGGCGGCGCGCCGCAGCATCTGCAAGCCTGGCTCGCCCAGTCCCTGGAAACTGTACGGTGAGCTGCGCGGCTTGAACGCTCCGCCACGCAGGATCTTCGCGCCGGCGCGGCGCACGGCGGCCGCCGAGGCCATCACCTGCTCCTCGGTCTCCGCCGAGCAGGGCCCCGCCATCATGATGACCTCGTCGCCGCCGATACGCACATCGTCGATCGTGACGATCGTGTCTTCGGGCTTGAAGGTACGGCTGGCCCGCTTGTACGGCTCTGAGATGCGCAGAACCTCGTGCACCCCATCCAGGAGCTCGATGAGCTCCTTCTCGACCTTGTGCGCGCCCACCACGCCGAGCACGGTTCGCGTGGTGCCTGACGAACGGTGCACGTCCATCCCGAGCTCAATGAGCCTGGCGATGACCGAATCAATCTGCGCCTCGGAGGCGCGTTCTTTCATGACGACAACCATGGCTGTTCTCCGCTTTGGCACCGCTCAAGCGGTGCCCTCCGAACCAATTACCTGAGCTCGTCCCGCTGTGAGCTCGCCTCGCGCTCCGCGCGACGCGCTTCGTCGATGATGCGTTCGAATATCCTGACCACTGCTTCCGCCGTCAGCGGACCGGCGAGCTCGGTCGCCGACTGCCGCACTCGGCCCAGCACCTGCGCCTCGCGCTCCGGCTGATAAATCGGCAATCCCGCTTCGTGTTTCAGACGTCCGACCTCAACGGCGCACGCGACGCGGACGTTCAGCAGGCGCAACAGTTGCTCGTCGATCACGTCGATACGGGTCCGCAACTCCTCGATTGTCAGGACTTCAGCCAACGCACATACTCCTCTACCCGCCGATCCAGATCGTCCGAAGCGCCGGCCTCGGCGATGACGCTGACGAGCGCACTGCCGACCACGGCGGCGTCGGCCCAGCGGCCGACTTCGCGCACGTGCTCGGGTTTCGAAATACCGAAGCCAAGGGCTACGGGCAGGTCGCTGACGCGCCGAATGCGCTGCACCATCTCCTGCGCACCGTCCGCCAGACGGTCGCGCGCGCCAGTCACGCCCAGACGCGAAATCGCGTACAGAAAACCACTTCCGAGGGAGGCCGCCTTCCGGAGACGTTCGTCGGTAGTCGTCGGGCTGAGCAGGAGAATTGTATCAATCCGCCGAGCGGCCAGCATGTTCCGGAAACCCGCAGCTTCCTCGATGGGCAGGTCGAGAACGAGGACGCCATCGACCCCGGCGGCCTTCGCCCGATCCGCGAAGCGCTCGGCACCCATGCGCAGAATCGGGTTCGCGTAGCTGAAGATCACGAACGGCGCCCGGAGTTCCGGTCGCACGCGCTCGAGCATGTCGAGCACACCGGCGAGGGTCGTGCCGGATGCCAACGCGCGCTCCGTGGCGCGTTGAATGACCGGACCGTCGGCGAGTGGATCCGAGAACGGCACGCCGATCTCCAGTACATCCGCGCCGGCGCGATCGAGCGCGCGCAGAATCCCCTCCGTGCGTGGCAGATCGGGGTCGCCGGCCGCCACGTACGTCACCAGTCCCGGCGTCTTGCCGGCACGCAGGCGGCTGAACGCCGCAGCGAGGCGGTGGTCCGTTGTCGACGCTGGAGTCATCTCAGCGCCTCTGCAACGCTCTGCACGTCCTTGTCGCCGCGACCGGAGAGGTTCACCAGCACGATGGTTCCGGCAGGCAGATCGGGCAGGAGACGATGCGTGTACGCAATCGCGTGCGCCGATTCAAGAGCCGGCAGGATCCCTTCCCGCCGCGCGAGGAGCTGGAACCCGTCCAGCGCTTCGGCATCGGTGACGTAGCCGTACTCGGTCCGTCCCAGATCGCGCAGCCACGCGTGTTCGGGTCCGACCGCCGCGTAGTCCAGCCCCGCCGAGATCGAATGCGTCAGCTCAATGTTGCCGGCCTCGTCCTGCAGGATGAACGTCCGCGTGCCTTGCAGCACGCCGGTGCTGCCGCCGGCAAAGCGCGCGGCGTGCCGGCCCGGCGCAATCCGTTCGCCTCCAGCTTCCACGCCAATCAGCCGGACGTTCTTGTCCTCAACGAAGCCGTCGAAGATCCCGATCGCGTTACTGCCACCCCCAACGCACGCGACGACGACATCCGGCAGACGGCCAGCCTGCGCGAGGATCTGCTGCCGCGCCTCGCGGCCGATCACCGACTGAAACTCGCGCACCATCAGCGGATAGGGATGCGGCCCGAGCGCCGACCCGAGCAGGTAGTACGTCTCGTGGACGTTGGCGACCCAGTCGCGCATGGCCTCGTTGATCGCGTCCTTCAGCGTCTTGCTGCCCGCATCCACCTGCTGCACCGTTGCGCCGAGCAGCTGCATACGAACGACGTTGAGTGCCTGGCGGCGCATGTCTTCCGCGCCCATGTAGACGACGCACTCAAGGCCGAGTAGCGCGCACGCGGTCGCCGTTGCGACGCCGTGCTGACCAGCACCGGTTTCCGCAACAACCCGCGTCTTTCCCATCCGCCGCGCGAGCAGCGCCTGGCCCAGCGCGTTGTTGATCTTGTGAGCGCCGGTGTGCGTCAGGTCCTCGCGCTTCAGGAACACGCGCGTGTTCGTGCCTTCCGCCATCCGGGCAGCCTCATACAGCGGTGTCGGGCGTCCGACGTAGTGCTTCAGCAGTCGGGCGAGCTCCTCGCAAAACGCCGGGTCCTGCCGTGCGGCGAAGTATCCGGCGGTCAGCTCTTCGATCGGCGCGACCAGTGTTTCCGGGACGAACCGGCCCCCGTACTCGCCGAAGTAGCCGCGCGCGTCCGGGTCACGCCGGCCGAATAGCACTCGCTCGCTTGTTGCTGTCGCCATCACTCTCCACCTGGCTCTTTACGCAGACTGCACGTACTGCTCGGCCTTCCGGGCGTTCGCGAGGAAGCGCGTGACCTTCTTCGCGTTCTTCAATCCCGGTGCGTCCTCGACGCCGCTCGACACATCGACGCCGAACGGGTGTACCGCAACGATCGCGTCGCCGACGTTGTCGGGCGTGAGACCACCGGCGAGCACAACGTTCCGACGTCGTGCCAGGGCCGCGGCCTGCGTCCAGTCCACAACCTGACCTGTACCTCCACGCCGGACGGGGTCCGCGGCGTCGAGGAGAAAGGTCGTCTCCGCCGGCCACATCGCGAAGGCGTCGTCAGCTCTCTCGAGCGTCACCGACTTCCAGATGCTCCAGGGCGACGACCGCAGTGTGCGTGCATACGCGGCCGGCTCGTCTCCATGCAGCTGGGCCGTCGTCAATCCGGTCTGCTCCATGGTCATCGCGATCTCTTCAGGCGGCTGGTTGACGAACACGCCGACCGTCATCACCGACGCAGGCAGCGCGGCGACGATCTCCGCGACCTTCCGGTTCGAGACGAACCGTGGGCTCTGCGGCCACAGCACGAAGCCAATTGCCGTGGCACCGTGTTCGATCGCAAGTCGGGCGTCGACCAGCCGCGTCATCCCGCAGATCTTCAAGAACACTCGACGCCCCTCCCGATCAACGCCTGAATCGCCGCCGCGGGGTCGCTGTCCGTCATGAACCGTTCGCCAATCAGGAAGGCGCGATAGCCGGCGCCAGACAACTTCTCGAGGTCCGCACGCGATTGCAGGCCACTCTCGCTGACTGCAATCACTCTGTTCGGAATTCGCGGCGCCAGGCGGTACGACGCCTCGACATCCACGGCGAGCGTCCGAAGGTTCCGGTTATTGACACCGATGATGCGCGCGCCACTATCGATCGCCCGCTCGAGCTCGTCTTCGTTGTGAACTTCAACCAATGCTGCGAGACCAAGCTCCCATGCGCGCTGCTGCAGACTCTTCAACAGGCTCTGCTCCAGTGCGGCCACAATCAGGAGTGCTGCGTCTGCGCCTGCGGCTCTGGCCTCGAATAACTGATATTCGTCGACGATGAAATCCTTTCGAATCAGCGGAACGTTCACCGCCGCGCGCACGGCCGTGAGGTGCTCAAGCGAACCGTCAAAGAACGTCGGCTCGGTCAGGACTGAAATCGCCGCTGCACCGCCAGCCTCGTATTGCCGGGCTATGGCGACCGGGTGGTACTCCGCGGCGAGGACGCCGCGCGAGGGTGAGCGCCGTTTGCACTCTGCGATGACGTTGACCCTGCCCTTCATTCCAAGCGCCGCTTCGAATTGCGGCCCGCGCGGTCCCGCCGCTGCAGCACGCCGTTCGAGCGCGCCCAGCGGCTCGCTGCTCCGCCGCACCTCGACGATGCGCTCGGTGCTGGCCACGATGGTCCGCAGAAGGTCCGGCGCGCTCACGCCATCACCTCCGGTTGCTGCTGTGAGCTGCTGACCATCCGGTCGAGCGTCGCTCGGGCGGCTCCGGAATCAATCGCGGCCGCCGCGAGCGTGACACCGGCCGAGACCGAATCCGCACGGCCGGCAACGAACAACGCGGCACCCGCGTTGAGCAGAACGACGTCGCGCGGTGCGCCGCGGCGGCCGTCGAGCACACCGCGCACCATCTCAGCATTGACCGCAGCATCGCCGCCCTTCAGGTCTTCGGCTGACGCTTTCTCGAATCCGAAGTCGGCGGGGTGAACGTAGAAGGTATACACAGCGCCGTCCCGGCACTCGGACACCTTCGTGTAACCGGTGGTTGAGATCTCATCGATGCCGTCTGCGCCGTGCACCACCCAGGCGCGAACCGAGCCGAGCATCATCAACGCGCGCGCCAGCAGTTCCGTCAACTCGGATTTCGGGACGCCGACAATCTGGCGCGAAGCGCCCGCCGGATTCGTCAATGGGCCGAGAAGATTGAACGCCGTTCGGATTCCAAGCTCCCGTCGGGTTGGTCCGGCGTGCTTCATCGACGGATGAAACGTCGGGGCAAAGAAGAACGCGATACCAGCCTCACGAAGCGTACGCTCGACCACTGCGGGCGCTGCTGCGACGTTCACTCCGAGCTGCTCGAAGACGTCTGCGCTCCCGCAACGACTGGAGACCGATCGATTACCGTGCTTCGCAACCGTGACGCCGCACGCAGCCACGACGAGTGCAGCGGCAGAGGAGATGTTGAACGTGCCGGAGCGATCACCGCCGGTCCCGCACGTGTCGAAGACGTCACCTGCCGGGCTCGACAGCTTCACCGCGTTCGCGCGCATTGTCCGCGCGAAGCCGACGATCTCCGCCGGCCGCTCGCCCTTCATCGCCAGCGCCGACAGCAGTCCGGCGAGTGCCGCCGGGGAGACAGCGCCGTCCATGACGTGCTGCATGGCCTTCGCCGCTTCGTCGGCGGTCAGATCTTCGTGGCGGACGAGCTTTTCGATGAGCGCCGTGAACATTACAAATCCAGAAAATTCCGCAGGATGTGACGCCCTTCGTCGGTCAGCACCGATTCGGGATGGAACTGCACGCCGTGCACCGGATATGAGCGATGCCGCACCGCCATGATTGTGCCGTCGTCCTGGGTGCGTGCGGACACCTCCAGCTCGCCGGGCAGTCCATCGTTCGAGATCACCAGCGAGTGATACCGGCCCGCGAGAAATGGCGCCGTGATCCCATGGAAGAGTCCCTTGCCATCGTGAACGACCGTTGACGTCTTACCGTGCATAGGGGCCTTGGCACGGCAGACAGTTCCGCCGTACACCGCCCCGATCGCCTGGTGTCCGAGGCAGACACCCAGAATCGGCATGCTCGGCCCGAACCGCCGGATCACCTCGACCGAAATCCCGGCGTCTTCCGGCCGCCCGGGACCTGGCGAGATGAGCAACTGCTCCGGCGCCATCGCCTCGATCTCTCCGATGGTGATCTGATCGTTGCGACGCACCCGCAGCTCCGCACCCAGCTCGCCGAGATACTGGACGAGGTTGTAGGTAAACGAGTCGTAGTTGTCGATGACGAGAATCATGTGCGCCCTACAATCCTGCCTGAGCCAGCTCCAGCGCGCGGATGACCGCGCGCGCCTTGTCGCGCGTCTCTTCGTACTCAGCACTGGGATTCGAGTCGGCCACGATGCCGGCACCGGCCTGCACGTAGGCGCGCCCGTTCTCGATGACGACCGTTCGAATCGTGATGCAGAAATCGAGGTTCCCCGCGAAGTCGACGTATCCCACCGCGCCGGCATAGACGCCGCGGCGGCTGTTTTCCAGCTCGGCGATGATCTCCATCGCCCGGACCTTCGGCGCGCCGGACACGGTGCCTGCCGGAAAGCACGCGACCAGCGCATCGAGCCGGTCGTGACGGTCATCCAGCTTCCCTTCCACGATCGACACGAGGTGCATGACGTGCGAGTACCGCTCGATGGTCATGTACGTCGGCACGCGGACCGTCCCGTATGCCGACACCCGCCCCAAATCGTTGCGACCGAGATCGACCAGCATGACATGCTCGGCGCGCTCCTTCTCGTTGCGCTTGAGCTCCTCGGCCAGCCGTGTGTCTTCTTCCTCGGTCTTGCCGCGTGGCCTGGTGCCGGCGATCGGATGCGTCTGCACGCGGCGCCCCTCGGCTCTGACCAGCATCTCCGGCGAGGCACCCACGATCGAGCGATCTCCTACTTTCAGGAAATACATGTATGGGGATGGATTGACGTGGCGGAGCGCGCGGTAGACGGTGAACGGATCCGCGTTGAGCGCCGTCTCGAAACGCTGCGACAGCACTACCTGGTAGATGTCGCCGGCGGCGATGTACTCCTTGGCGGTGCGTACCATGCGCTCGAAGTCGTCGCGCGAGACATTGGACGTGACTTCGATGGCCTGCCCGCCACGCACGGTCGACCTGGACAACGCGCGCTCGAGCTCACGCTCGGCGAATTCGATCCGCGCGCAGGCGAACTGATACAACGACTCGAGATTCTCGTCGCCGGTGATGCGTGCGTTGGCGATGATCAGGATCCGGTGCCGGACGTGATCGAACGCCAACACGGTATCGAACAGCATGAACCCCGCGTCGTCGGAGTCCTCGCTGACCGGTTGCAGCGTGACCGGCTCGAACCAGGCCGCTGCGTCGTACCCGAGATAGCCGACCGCCCCACCGGTGAAGCGCGGCAGGCCCGGTACGAACGGCGCGTGAAACCCCGCCATCAGCTCGCGCAGCGTGGCAACGAACGGCTTGTCCGACTCCGACCGCTGCCCTGCGCGATCGATGATCGTCTTCCCGCCGCTCGCGCGCAGAATCAGGAACGGGTCCTTGCCGAGGAACGAATACCGCGCGATCTGCTCGCCGCCTTCGACCGACTCCAGCAGGAACGCGTAGTCGGAGTTCTCGGCAATCTTCAGGAAGGCCGAGACTGGCGTCAGCATGTCGGCGACGATTTCCTTGTAGACCGGCACGAACGTCCCGCGCTGCGCCAGGTCCTTGAACTCATCGAAACTCGTCAGATGCATCACACGCTCCGCTCGATCGCGGCCCGCATCACGCCGGCCACCGGTGGCTGGCCAGTCCACCATTCGAATTGCCGCTCGGCCTGAGCGATGAGCATCGACAGGCCATCGAGCGTCCGGCATCCAGCTTCGCGGGCCTCGCGAAGCAGGCGAGATTCGCCCGCACCATAGGTCACGTCGTAGACCAGCCGGCCCTTGAAAGGCCCACCCGGCAGCGGCGATTCGTCCCGCATCGTCGGACTCCCGAGCGGGGTGCAGTTCACCAGCAGATCCCAGTCGTCGGGAATCGGCCAGGCGCCGATCTCCAGTTCGTAGTGTCCGCCTTCAGACGGACCTGCCAGCGACTCCGTGACTGTTTCCGCCTGATCACGCCGGCGTGTGTGAACGGAGACGCGCGCGCAGTCGTGGTGGCCCTGTTGTCGCGTGGCGCGCGCCGACCCGCCGCCGCCAATGACCGACGCGCATGCACCGGAGAGCGGCTGCCCGAACGCCTCCTCGAGCGGCGCGAGGAAACCCGCGACGTCGGTGTTCGTCGCCTCCCAGCCGTCCTGTGACCGGCGAAGGGTGTTGGCGGCTCCTACCTGCCGCGTCAGCGCGTCGGCGGACGACGAGGCACGCAGCGCATCGCCTTTGAACGGAATCGTCACACTGACCCCTTCCACTCCGAGCGCTGACGCGAACTCATCGAAATCGGCGAACGCCGCTGTCTGCAGCGGAATGTAGACGGCGTCGAGCCCCGCCGCCGCGAACGCCGCGTTGTGCATGAGCGGCGAGAACGAGTACATCGCCGTGGAACTGACCACGCCGAAGATCCGCGTCAAGGAGCCGATGTCGCGAAATCTGAACTGGGACAGCATCCGCGTCGCGGCGATCTGCCCCGGCGCCACGCCGTTGCCCGCATAACTCCACCGCGAGCCATAACGCGAGGCGAGCAGCCGTGTCGGCACCCCCGCGTCGCCCATCCCCACGACGACCGCATCGCCGCCGCGCGCCACCTCGAGCAGCGGCAGCGTGTCGCACAGCGCATGTGGCATCACTGCGACCTTGATGACCGCCGCGCCGTGGCTCCGCATGTCGTGCGCGCGGGCCCCGAGATCGATCGGGACTCCATCGAAATCGTGCGACGACACCACGACGCGTGAGGGGTCACGCGCCACGATGTCGCCGAATCGCGGCTGGTGAATCCCATGCAGTGCGACCCATTCGACGTCCACGAACTCGGCGCCGAGCGACATTGCGTCGGCCAGAATTCGATGCCGCTCTTCTTCGCTGCCGTTGAATCGCCCACCCTCCCACGTCGGTCGGCACGTCACCACCACGGGTTTGTCCCGGCCGGACAGTGCCCCGGCCACGTCGAGATCCGCCACGCCATCCAGACGCACTTCGACCATGTCGGCAACCGCGGCATCGCGCGCGGCTCTCAGGTCGGCCATCGATTGGCCCGTGACGGTTTCGCACAACAGCGAACTGGCCATAAATGAAAAACGCCTCTTCAACCGGTGGGCTGAAGAGGCGTTTCGAGGTGCTGAGCTTCTGAACTTGCTGTCTTAAGACTCTGGCGTCCGCCCTTCAGCGTGCAGTCCGGTACCACCACCAATAGCTGGCGGAAAACGGATGCGCGAAGGAGCTAAACGACATCGTCATGACAGGAAAACGAACCGGAAGCGTAGCGCACGCCATCGGCACCTGTCAACAAAGACAGCCCCAGCGTTCTTGCACCAAGAGCGGCTCCTGAGCGCGATGCCTCCGAAGTGGAAGGTCGCGGCTCGAGGAGGACCGCATGCTGGAACCCGGGCGGCAAAAAAGGACACTCGGCGACACAACGCACCGATCGGCGCTCGTCTTCTCACTGGTACTTCTGACAGCGCTGACACAGAGCCCGCTGGCGAACGCGCAAACCGAGGGGGACAGCGCTCTTGCTGCCTCCCCGACTGGAGTGTCAAACGTATCGAGCCAGGACGACGACAGTGCGCATTTTCGATTGGGTGCCGCCATCGGTCAGGCTTTCGGCTTCACCGTCTTTCAGCACGTCGTCAGGCTCAGGGAAGAGCGGACCAGACAGGAGCTCGGTGGCGCCTTCTTACGAGACTGGTTCAAGGCGGTGTCACACACCGGGCGTAACTGGAACGACGGCAACAAAGTCTTCACGAACTACGTGGCACATCCGATGGGTGGCGCCGTCTATGCGGATATCTATCGACAGAATGACCCGCGTCGACGGCAGCTGGAAGTCGGCGAGCCCGGCTATGTCGGGATGGTGGCTCGCGCGATGATCTTTGCGGCCGTGGTCAGCACGCAGTTCGAGATCGGGCCGGTCAGCGAGGCATCCATCGGCAACGTCGGCATGCGCAACCCGCGGAAGATGGCGTGGGTGGACCTGGTCATGACTCCAGTCGCCGGCACCGCGTGGATGGTCGGTGAAGACCTCGTTGACCAGCGGCTGCTGAAGCGAATGGACGGCACGAACATGATCCTTCGCAACACGCTGCGCCTCTTTCTCAACCCCTCACGAAGCGGCGCGAATCTTTCGAGACGCAAGTGGCCATGGTTTCGGGAGCGAGATGTCGGGCCGGCGTGAGGCTCGGTGCCCGCCCACCGCAGACCCTAGCGATTTCAAGGGTTTACCCGTATCATCAACGTGAGCCCAATCGTGAAATATCGCGGTCCAGCTGCCCTGCTCGCGTTCATCGTCTATCTGGCAGCCGGGCTGCCGGCGCAAAGCCGGATCTATCCCCTGGATGAGATCCGTCCCGGCCAGACCGGGGTTGGCCGGACGGTGTTCGAAGGCGACCGGCTCGATGAGTTCAAGGTCCACATCCTCGGCGTCCTGCGCAACGTCATCGGACCAAAGCGCGATCTGATTCTGGCGCGCCTCGAAGGCGGTCCGCTGGCCAACGCCGGCGTCATCGCCGGGATGAGCGGCAGTCCCGTTTACATCGACGGTCGCCTGGTCGGCGCGGTGTCGTACTCCCTTGGCGAGTTCTCGAAGGAGCCGATCGCCGGAATCACGCCCATTGCGGAAATGCTTGCCGATGCGACCCTCACGGCTCCTCGCCGGCAGCTGCCGCGAGTTGAAGTAGCCGCCGGGACACTGACGCCTGAAAGCTTCCAGGCGTCGCTGCGTCAGGCGTTCTCGTGGGCTCGTCCGTTCGCCCAGAGCGCCGCGGACGTCCAGGTGCTTGGCGACGTCAGCGCAGGCCTTGGTACGCTGCTGCGGCCTATCGCCACTCCGCTGACGCTCGGCGGGTTTGATCCGTCCGTCGTGGCGCCGGTGACGTCGGTCTTCCACGAGCAGGGATTCGTGCCGATGCTGGCGGGCGCTGCGCAGCTACCGACGTCGGCGCGCACGACGTCTGCTCCACGGCTGCGGCCGGGAGACCCGATCGGTGTCGCACTGATGAGCGGCGACCTTGAAATCGGCGCAACGGGTACCGTCACCGATATCGACAACGATCGGGTCTATGCGTTCGGTCATCCGTTTTACGGGCTCGGGCCGACGCAGTTCCCGTTAACCCGCGCGTACGTGCACGCGGTGCTGCCGAGCCTGCAGGCTTCTCAGAAGATCGCCAGCACCGGCGACGTGATCGGTGTCATCTCCCAGGACCGGGCGACGACGATCGCCGGCAGGCTGGGACCGGGCCCGAGGATGATTCCGATCACGTTGACGCTCAACAACGCCGAGCGCGGCTTCAAGAAGACATTCAACATCGCGATCGTGAACGACGAGCTGTTTACGCCGATCCTGGCGTACATGTCGATTCTCAACACGCTGCAATCGTACGAACGACAGAACGGCGTCGGCACCTATGCATTGAAAGGCAGCGCCAACATCAAGAATCACGGCGCTATCGCGTTCGAAGACTTATTCACGGGCGACCAGCCGTCCTCCGGTGCGGCCTCGTCGGTCGTCGGACCGATCAACTTCCTCTTGCGCAACTCCTTCGAGGGCGTCGAATTCGAGGGACTCAATCTCGAGATTGACGCGAGCGAGCAGCCGCGCAGCGCGACGCTGGAACGCGCGTGGGTGGACAGCACGCGCATCAAGGCCGGCACGACCGTCGATCTGAAGGTGCTGCTGCGCACCTATCGCGGCGAGGAGATCACCAAGTCGATACCAGTTCGCATTCCGGCGAACGCCGCCGGCAGTGTCTCGATCATGGTCGCTGACGCCGTGCGCCTTTCGCAGTGGGAAGCGCGCGAACTACAGGTGCAGCCCGGTCAAACGCGCGGGCTGCCGCAGATGATTCGACTGCTCAACGACACCAAGAAGAACAACCGTCTCTACGTGCGTATGGTCACTCGCGACGGCGGCGCCGTCGTCCGAGGTGAATCGCTCGCCGCCTTGCCGCCATCGGTCCTCGCCGTCATGGAATCGGACCGCAACGGCGGCAGCTTCCGGCCACTGCAGAGCGCCCTGATGGGCGAATGGGAGATCGTGACGGGGCATGCGGTCACCGGCTCCCGCACGTTGACGCTTCCGCTGGACGAATAAAGAGACGACATGCGCCTCCGTCGCCGACTAGCGGTCTCTGCCGTCATCGTCTGCGCCGCAATCGCCGTGGGTGAAGCTGCCCTCCCCACGTTCTGGCAGGTTTCAACCGAAGCGGAGTTTCTGCGCGGCGAGGTCGAGAACCTCTCGATCGACTCCTACGGCCGCCTGACGCTAGGCCCGACCTCAACGCCAATCTACGAATCGAGCGCGCCGTTTATCTGGACGGCGGTCACGCTCCCAGACGGGTCGGTATACGCCGGCAGCGGCAACGAAGGTCAGGTCTACCGCATCGACTCCTCGGGCAAAGGCACCGTGTTCTTCGACAGCGAGGAGCTCGAGGTCCACGCGATCGCTCCGGCACCGGGTGGCGGAATCTACGTCGGCACTTCCCCGCAAGGAAAGATCTACAAGGTTGATGCGACCGGCAAGTCGTCGGTCTTCTTCGATCCGGGGGATCGCTACATCTGGAGCCTTGCCGTCGATCGCGGCGGAAACGTGTTTGCGGCGACCGGGGACAAGGGTGTGATCTACCGGATCACGCCGGATGGCAAAGGCACGACCTTCTACGAAACAAAGGCCACGCATGCGATGACGCTCGCCTTCGATTCTCAGGGGCGGCTCCTCGCCGGCACCGAGTCGCCAGGCCGCGTCTTCCGGATCGATTCCACTGGCAAGCCGTTCGTCATCCTCGATTCCAGCTTCAACGAGATCCGGAATCTGCGTGTGGACAAGGACGGCACCATCTACGCCGTTGCCGTCAGCAGCCGGGTCGCCGGCACGCCGAGCTCGTCGCCGTCGCCGGCGTCGGATTCCAGCGGCCCGCAGCCGGTTGTCACGGTCTCTGCAGAAGTCACGGCGATCGGGCTTGCTGAGCCATCAGGCGGCGGACCGCCGCCGCAGCAGACGCCGCGCAGTACCGGGCCGGTGACCGGCGCGATCTATCGGATCAGCGCCGATGGTACCTGGGATCTCGCGTGGGAACTACGCGACGACACGCCGTACGACGTCGCGTTCGAGGGAAACGGCAACCTGCTCGTCGCCACCGGCAACAAGGGCAAGATCTATCGCCTTGCCGGCGAGCCTTATCAGCCAACGCTCGTCGTTCGCGCCAATGTCCAGCAGGTCACCACCATCCTGCCGGAACGTGACGGTCGAATCCTCTTCGCCACGTCGAATCCCGGAAAGCTGCTGCGCCTCTCTGCCAGCAAGGCCGATCGCGGGACGTACACGTCCGATGTCCGCGACGCCCAGACGGTCGCGTCGTGGGGCACGATTCGCTGGAGGGCACAAATCCCGACAGGCACGCGTGTGGACATCTCCACGCGGTCCGGCAATACACGGACGCCGGACGAGACCTGGAGCGACTGGGCGCCCGCCTACACGAATCAGACGGGTAGCACGATTTCCAGCCCGCGCGCCCGCTACCTGCAGTGGCGCGCGATTCTCATCGGTGCCCGCGGCGAATCTCCGCTCCTGACGTCCGTCTCGGCGGCGTATTTGCCGCGCAATCTCCGGCCGCGCGTGACCTCGATCACGATTCATCCGCCGGGGACGGTCTTCCAGCGTCCGTTCCCCACTGACCCGGAGATTGCCGGTTTTGATGGCGACCTGCCCGACCGGCGCAGTGCGGCGGCCGCCGCGGCCGCTGGCTCTCCCAACCTGGGTCGCCGTGTGTACCAGAAAGGGCTGCTGACGTTCGTCTGGCGCGCCGAGGACGACAACAAGGACGACCTCACCTACGACGTGCTGTATCGCCGCGAAGGCGAGACGTCCTGGAAGATCCTGAAGCGCGGAGTCGTCGATCCGATCGTCGTCTGGGACACGACGTCGGTCCCGAACGGCAGTTACATCCTTCGCGTTGTCGCCTCGGATGCGTCATCGAATTCGCCTTCGACTGCGCTCACGGGCGCACTCGAGAGCAGTGCCTTCGACATCGACAATGCACCACCAGAAATCACCATCTCGTCCGTCCGGCGCGACGGCGCCCGGCTCATACTCGAGTTTGAAGTCAAGGATGAGTACTCGGCGGTGCAGCGCGCCGACTACTCGCTCGACGGTGACAAGTGGCAGACGATCTACCCGAAGGACGGCATCGCCGACTCGCGTGTCGAGCAATTCGAACTGGTGCTTGAGGGAGAGGCGGCCGCGCGGGGAGTCATCGTCAGGGCCGCCGACGCGTTGAATAACGTGGCGAGCGCCCGAGGTGAGGCGCCCCCGGCTCCGCCCGCGCCGTCAGGCCGTCGCTGAACGCCGCAGCGTCGGAGTCTGTCCGCTCACCGGAGGTCCTGTCGGTTCGCGCGCCGGTGGCTTGACGGTCTTGGCCTCCGTGTCCGTGACCGGCCGTCGTCGCAGCGGCTCAGGCGGACCGGCGATGGCCGTTGTCTTTGCGATCACCCACACCATGTCGACTGCCACAGCCTGGCCAAGGGGCGTCTGCGCCGGCATGAACCGCGTGTGACGCACCGCATTGAGGACTGCCAGTTCCTGGGCCGCCGCGCGCGCCACCGCCGCGCGATCGCTGGACGGCGCATCGTCGGAAAGAAGCAGTTCGTAGCTCGCGACGCTGCCGTCGCGGCCCACCGTCGTGCGAATGGTGTAGATCGCGTCTTCCTCTGGCATCCGCTCGAGCGTTCCGCCGGCGCGCTGGGCCTCGTACTGGCTCAGTCGTGGAATCGTGATGCCATTGTCCGCCGGGCGCAGGGGTCGGAGTTCAGACCCCGGGCTGGCAAGTGCCGAAATCATGGCCGCCAGCGATTCGGGTTCGTGTGAGATCGACATGTGCAGCACGCTGAACGCGGCGGTCACACACAGGAACACGGCCGCCGTCGCACCGAGCGCCGGCCACAGCAGCCGCCGATCCGAGAACATCTCGCGCACGCGCGCCGGGAACGACTGTGCCCGTTCGGCGCGCACCCGCACGAACACCCCTTCCGTCAGGACGCTCAGCGTGCTGTTGTCAGCTTCGCCGAGCGGCCGGGCGACTGATTCCGATCGCAGCGCGGCGCCGATCACACGCATATCCGCGACGCGCAGCGCACAGGTATCGCACCATCGCAGATGCGACTCGACGGCGAGCTGATCCACCATCGAGAGCTCGCCATCAATAAGCCCTTCGAGCAGCGTCCTGGCCTGGTCGCAGCCGACGTATTGCGTCATGGCCGCAACCCCAGCAACTCTGCTCTGAGCGCCTGACGCGCTCGCGTCAGACGTGACTTCACGGTGCCCACGGCGATACCCAGTGAAAACGCAATCTCTTCGTAGCGAAGGCCGTCGATCTCCCGCAGGATCAGCGCCGTCCGCTGATCGAACGGCAGTTGATCAAGCGCGCGCCAGATCCGCTCGGCTGTCTCCTTGCTGGCCAGAGCCCGGTCCGGCAGCACGGTTCCACTCGACTCGAGCTCTCCGCACTGCTGGAGATGATCGTCAAGCGACACCTGGCTCGACCGGTGCCGCCGCCGCCACCAGCGCTGACGGTTGCGCGCCTGGTTGATGACGATGCGGTAGATCCAGGTACGGAGTGCTGACTGGCCTCGGAAGCTGGACAGGGTGCGGAAGACCCGCAGGAAGACCTCCTGTGAGAGGTCGAGCGCTTCATCCCGGTCGCCCAGCAGGTGAAGCGCCAGCGTAAATACCATCCGCTGGTGCTCGGCCACCAGCTCAGCACACGCCAGTTCATCACCAGCCGTACAGCGCCCGATCAGGGCGGCTTCGCGACCATCGACTTCCGACCAGCTAAGGGTGCCGGCGTTCTTCACCATGTCCGCGCTCAGGACGTCCCCGGTAATGGGGTTAAAGGGTGTCTGCATGGAAGTCTACACCTAAGAACTTGGACACCGTCGGCGCGGGGTGGTTCCCACATGTGCAGTTTTGGCGGTTGCTATCGGAACTGGGGGTTGACCGTATCATCTGACCATGAACCGTCTGGCGGTCCTCATAACTACGCTGGTCGCCCTCGTGATCGCCACGACGGTCGTCTGGATGGAGGTAAGGCAGGAACGGGAGTTCAGACGGCTGATTGCGGAAGGCGACGCCGCCCTCGATGCCAATCGCACCTCCGAGGCTATCGAGGCGTTCAGCGGCGCCCTGGCGTTCAAGCCCGGCTCGATGCTGGCCCACCTGCAGCGCGCCGAGGCATACCGGCGTGGCGAGCGTGACCTTGCCGCCGCCCTGCGCGACGCGGGTGAAGCCAGCAGCCTTGATCCGACCGCCCCCCAGCCGATCGAACTGCTCGGCGACGTCAGTGCCGCGATGGGGCGCTACGACGAGGCCGTCGATCACTACGACCGGTATCTTCAGCTCGACGACCGCAGCACACGGGTGCTGTACAAGGTGGCGCTGGCGTACGTGCGCCAAGGACAGGCAAACCGGGGAATAGAGCCGCTCCGGCGGGCGATCGGGCTCGACGATCGATTTGCCGAGGCGCACTACCTGCTTGGGCTGGCGCTCCGGGATCGTGGGAATAACGATCAGGCGCTCACCGAACTGCGCCGGGCCATCGCCCTCGACGCCGCACTGATCCCTGCGCGCGAAGAGCTTGCGGCTCTCTCTCTGAGTCGCGGCGGCCGTGTCCGCGAAGCAGTCGATCAACTTGAGGCAATCGCAGCACTTGAACCGTCGCGGCCGGAGCGCGTCGTCGATGTGGCGTTCGCGCTGGCGCGCAACGGCCAGCGGGAAGCTGCGTTACTCACGCTCAACCGCGCCGCCGAGCGGCACCCTGGGTCGTCGGCGCTCTTGGCGGCGCTGGGACGCATCTGGCTCGAGATGGCTGCTGCCGAAAACGATTCGAGCGCTATACGAAAGGCCATCGCAGCGCTGC
>DASROF010000169.1:0-20578 GCA_035647075.1 Vicinamibacterales bacterium
CCCCGATGGACAGTGGCTCGGTTTCTTCACGCAAAGTGGATTGAAGAAGGTGCCAGCGGAAGGTGGGCCAGCCACGCTGCTCGCACCCGCGGGCAACCGGTTCGGCGCGAGCTGGGGACCGGACCAGACGATTGTCTTTGCTTCATCCCTGTCGCCTGATCTGATGGTTGTGCCGGCCACAGGAGGCACACCCAAAGTGCTGGCTACCGCCAAGTCGTTCGGGGTTGGATCGCTGCGATGGCCCGCGTGGAGTCCGGATGGTCGCGCCGTCTTCGTGACGATCTTCAACGGCAGTGTCGGGACGGCGCAGATCGGGGTCTATGTCCTCGAGACGGGCCAGTCCCGCGTGCTGCTGCCGGGCGCGAATCCGATCGTCCTGGCGGGCGGCGTGCTCCTGTTCGGACGCGCCAGTTCGATCTGGCGAGCGCCGTTCGATCCGAAGACGTTCACCATAGGCACGGCGCCACCAGTCCCCATCGCGCAAGGTGTCCAGATCAACACCGGCGCGCTGGTTCCCTCGGCAGCCGTCGGAAACACGCTGGCCTATAAGCCGGGTTCCGCGGGCGACGCGCTCACACTCGTGTGGGCGCGACGTGAGGGTGGCCGCGAGCCATTGCTTGAGATGCCGCAGGCCTACCGTGGCCCTCGCCTTTCGCCCGACGGTGACCGCGTGGCCATGTACGTCGTCAGCGACACTGAAGGCGCCGAGCGTGAGGCGGCGGTCTGGGTGTACACGGTCAAAACGAAGGCGCTCGATAAATTGACTTTCGGTCAGGGCCGTTACTCCGATCCGATATGGACCTACGACGGTCGAATCGTCTACGCCGGCACGGACAAGCCGGACGACGTCCGGAATTTGTATTGGACCCGGGCCGATGGCACCGGAGTGCCGGAGCGGCTCGCGACGAGTCCTCATGATCAGGTGCCCCGTTCGATCACACGAAGTGGAATCCTGATGTATCAGGAGCGAGACGAGCAGGGGGCCTGGGATCTCTACACGATGGCCGTGTCTGGTGACCGCAAGCCCGTGCCATTTACTCAGACTCGGTACAACGAGGCGAATCCTGCATTTTCGCCGAACGGGCAGTTCGTGGCGTACGTCTCAAACGAGACGGGCCAGGCTGAAATCGTTGTACGCCCAGTGACCGGGCCGGGCAAGTGGCAGGTCTCGCAGGGCGGAGGCCAGGATCCCGGATGGTCGCCTGACGGTCGCGAGCTCTACTACTTTGCCCAGCAACAGGTGATGGCGGTTTCGGTCCAGACGAGTGGATCCTCCTTCGCAATGACCGCCGTGCCGCGAGCGCTTTTCCCCCTCCAACGCCAGGCGCAATTCCCCGTCGTTGTGCATCCAGTCGATGGCCGGTTCCTCCTGCTTGAACGTCCCGAAGCGGACATCCCGCAAATCATCGTGGCCCAGAACGCGTTCAATCCAACCAAGCCCTGACAGGTGATGTTATGAAGTGCCGGGCGATCGTTTGTGCATCGGTGATCGTCTTCGTGCTCGTATCGCGTGTCGCGCAGGCAGCGACCTGCGCCGACCTCGCGCATCTGGCGCTGCCGACGACGACCATTACTGCCGCGGTGGTGGTGCCGGCTGGCACGTTCAAACCGTCCACCGGACCGGTTCCCCCTGGCTCCCAGGCTCTCTACGCCCGGCTTCCGGAGTTCTGCCGCGTCGCGGCAACGCTGCGTCCATCAGCGGACTCAGACATCAAGATCGAAGTCTGGCTGCCGACGCAGTGGAACGGGAGGTTCCAGGCGGTCGGCAACGGCGCATGGGCGGGAGTGATTCCGTACGCGCCGATGGGGCAGGGGATTGCCGAGGGATACGCGACAGCAGGAACGGACACCGGCCATGTCGGGAACAACGCTGCGTTTGCGATCGGACATCCTGAGAAAGTGATCGATCTCGGCTATCGCTCCGTGCATGAGATGACGGTGCAGGCCAAGGCGCTGATCAACAGCTTCTACGGACGGGCCCAGCAGTTTTCGATTTGGAACGGCTGCTCACAAGGGGGGCGTCAGGGCATCACCGAGGCGGTTCGCTATCCGAACGATTTCGACGGCGTGATCGCCGGCGCGCCGGCGGTGAACTGGATGCACCTCCATGCCGGACGGATGGCCGCGAATCGTGCCGCCAACCGCACCGACGCGGCAACCATTCCCCAGGAGAAATACGTCCTTGTTCATAACGCCGCGCTCGACGCGTGCGACATGAACGATGGCGTCATGGATGGCCTGATCGAGAACCCGCTGTCGTGCCGCTTCGATCCGAAGGTGCTGCAGTGCAAAGAAAACGACGGCGCGAATTGCCTCACTGCGGCGCAGGTCGAATCGGCGCGTGCGCTGTACGCGCCCGTGCTCGATTCGAAGGGACAGGAGGTGCTTCCGGGGCTCGTACCTGGATCGGAACAGGCGTGGGCGATTGCGGCGGCCCGCCGTCCTGTGGCCACCGCGCTCGACGCCTTCAAGTACATCGTCTTCGAGAATCCGAACTGGGATCCGGCGACGTTCAATGCCGCCACGGACATTGAGCGGACTCTGCGCGCCGATCGGAATGACGTGTTGAACTCGAGCAGCACCGACCTGAAAGCGTTCTTCGATCGTGGCGGCAAGCTGCTGATGTACCACGGGTGGAGCGACACGCAGGTCACGCCGCTCAACTCGATCAATTACTTCCAGAAGGTGGTTTCCCGATTCGGACCGCAGGTCGCTGGCAGCTCGATTCAGCTCTACATGGTGCCGGGAATGAATCATTGCAACGGTGGGGCTGGACCGGACCTGTTCGACAAAGTGGCGGCGCTGGAACAGTGGATGGCTGGCGGTGTGGCGCCCGAAAAAATCGTGGCCTCACACGTCACAAATTCAACGATCGATCGGACCCGGCCGTTGTGTGCGTTGGGACGAGTTGCAAAATGGACGGGCTCAGGTAGTTCGGATGACGCGTGGAACTTCTCGTGCGTCGTCTCCACCCGGTAGCGTCCACCTGAAAGGACCAAAACCGACTCCGATATAGTTGTCTCCAATGATCGACCTGGGGATGAACGAACGGGCATGGGCGCTCGTTGACGCCGCGGCTGCGCGCGCGCGCGAGCTGAAGATCGATGTGGAGACGCTGCCTGCCGGATCCCGCGTGCTTGACGCAGGCGTCCATGCCCCGGGCGGGCTGGCGGCGGGCCGGTTGCTCGCCGAGCTGTGCATGGGCGGCCTCGGGCACATCGATTTCGTGCCGTTGAGCGTCGGCGACGAGCCGCTTCCTGGCGTTCAGGTGTGGACGGATCATCCCGCCGAGGCGTGCATGGCGTCGCAGTACGCCGGCTGGGCGATCGATCCCGAAGATTTTTTCGCGATGGGCTCCGGGCCTCTGCGCGCGGTGGCGCAAGTCGAGAAAGAGCTGTTCGGCAGGCTGGGCTACGTCGAGGAGGCCGCGCGCGGAGTACTGGTGCTCGAGGGCCGGATGCTTCCCAGGAATGAAGTGGCGGTCTGGGTGGCGGCGAAGTGTGGCTTGCCGCCGGAGGCGATCACCTTCGCGATTGCGCCAACCGCGAGCGTTGCGGGTGGCGTGCAGATCGCGGCCCGCATCATTGAGACCGGGCTGCACAAGATGGAGGCGCTCAAGTTCGACGTGACGCGGGTGCAGAGCGCGATGGGCACCGCGCCGATTCCGCCGATCGCCAAGAACGACGTTCGCGCCATCGGCCGCACCAACGACTGCATCCTGTACGGTGGGCGGGCACGCTACGTCGTGCGCGCGCCGGATGAGACGCTCGCCGACCTCGCCGAGCAGCTGCCGTCGTCAGTGTCGAAGGATTACGGCACGCCGTTCCACGACATCTTCAAGCGCTACGACAACGACTTTTATAAGATCGATCCGATGTTGTTCAGCCCGGCGGAAGTGTGGCTTACCAGCGCCACCACCGGCCGGACATTTCATGCCGGGCGCCTCAACCCCGACGTGCTTGGCGCGTCGTTGTACGGCAACTGATGCAGGTTCTGATTCTTAGTGCCAGGACCGGCTGGCACACTGATGAATTGTGCCGGGCGCTCATTGCGCGCGGGCATCAGCCGTCTGTGGCGCCGTATGAATCCTTGGTGGCGCGGTTCGGTCCGGATACGTCGGCCTTTGACGTCGACGCCGTGCTCGCGCGAATTATTCCGAACGGCTCGCTCGAGCAGATCATCTTTCGCGTCGACGCGCTGCACTGGATCGAGGAGCGCGGCATTCCTGTCGTGAACTCACCGCGTGCCATCGAACGGTCGGTGGACAAGTTCTACACGACCGCGCTGCTGCAGCAGGCCGGGCTGCCGGTGCCCGAAACGGTCGTCTGCGAGCGCGCGGCCGACGCGATGGACGCGATCCGTCGAATGCTCTCCCTCGGCGGCGAGGTGATCATCAAGCCGATCTTCGGATCGATGGGACACGGGCTCGTTCGCGTCGGCGATGCCGAACTGGCGTGGCGCGTGGTCCGATCGCTCGAGCAGACGGGCGCGGTGTTTTACGTGCAGCGCGCGATAGACCACGGCGGCCGGGATGTGCGGCTGTTCGTCGTCGGCGGGCGTGTGCTCGGGGCGATTGAGCGGACCGCCGCGCCCGGCGACTGGCGAACGAACGTCGCGCGCGGCGGCATTGCGCGTCCGATTGATCCCTCTTCGCAGTTGCAGGAGTGTGCGCTTGCCGCAGCCCAGGCTGTCGGGGCCGACTATGCCGGCGTTGACTTGCTTGTCTCACGCACGGGAGATGTTTACGTGCTTGAAGTGAACGGGATTCCCGGCTGGAAGGGACTTCAGGGCGCCACGGGTCTCGACGTGGCGGCGGCCATCGTCCAGCAGGTCGAGACGCGCGTTGCTGCGCGTCTTGAGCCCATGGCGGAAAGCGTCCACGTATGACGGCTGTCGTCCGGGCCCGCCGCGTTGACGTCTTGCAGGTTCCGCGCAACTCGGCGTCCATTGCCGGGCGTGCGCATTTCGCCTGCGTCCTGGAGGCGAGCGCACCGAAACCGGGAAATGTATCGCCCGGGCAGCCGTTCGCCGACGTGCGCTACGAGGACTTCCTCGCGAGTGCCGAAGCGATCGCCCGTCCATTCGAGGGAGCAGGCAGACGGCCGCTGGGCGAAACGATACTCCTGGCTGTCGAGGCAACGGCCGCGCGCACCCGCGCGAACACCAACCTGGGAATCGTCCTGCTGCTGGCGCCGTTGGCGCGGGCCGCCGTTCGGTTGCTCGATGTGCAGGCCGGGGTGGCACGTGATGAACGACTGCAACATCTGCGAGCAGAAGTCGGGCAGGTCCTGGCAGAGACGACGCGTGACGATGCGAGGAACGTCTACCGTGCGATCCGGTTGGCGAATCCTGGTGGACTCGGCAGCGCCGAGGAGCAGGATGTCGTGCACGAGCCGACGGTGACGCTGCTCGAGGCGATGCGCCTTGCCTCCGACCGTGACGGC
This sequence comes from Vicinamibacterales bacterium, assembly GCA_035647075.1. Classification (GTDB taxonomy): domain Bacteria; phylum Acidobacteriota; class Vicinamibacteria; order Vicinamibacterales; family UBA2999; genus Gp6-AA40. The sequence continues at coordinate 5,445 of DASROF010000169.1, forward strand.
GTTGCGCGCGAGTACGCGACGACGTACGAGACGACGTTCGAGAGGGGAGTGCCGACTCTGCTGAGCGCGCGCGCAGATGGACTGGCCCTGAACGATGCCATCGTCGAGACCTACCTGACGATGCTGGCGGCGGCGCCCGATACGCACGTCGTGCGCCGGGGCGGCGACGACCTCGGGCGGCGGGTTTCGACCCTCGCGGCCGAGAGCCTGGCTGCAGGCGGGGTCAGGTCAGACGTGGGTCGGCAGAAGATCGTGGCGATGGATGCGTCGCTCCGTGACCCGCGGAACGTCGCGAATCCTGGCACGACGGCCGACCTGACGGCGGCGACGCTGTTTGCGGTACTGCTCGTTGGCGGTTTGACGATCGGTCCGGCTGAAGCGGGACCCCACGAGGAAGGTTCGGAGGAATCATGACGCCGCGGGGCGATTACCGCGTAGCGGTGACGAAGGACTATCTCGTCTTCTCGTCGGCGCACTTCATCACGTTTGCTGGTCACCGGTGTGAAGGGCTGCACGGGCACAACTACCGGGTGCGGGTCACGATCGAGGGCGCGCTGAACCAGGAATCGTGGTTCGTATTCGATTTCGTCGAGCTGAAGGGCATCATGAAACGGCTCTGCGACGAGATCGATCATCTCGTGCTGTTGCCGCTCGAAAGCGACCGCGTGAAGGTCGTTGAAGACGGCGACATCGTCCGTGTCAGCGTCGATGGCAAGCCCCGCTACACCTTTCCGCGCCGCGACTGCGCGCTGCTGCCGATCCCGAACACCACTGTCGAGATGCTGGCGAAATTGCTGACAATCCGGCTCAAGGCGGCGATCGGCGCGGAGGCCTGCAAACCGCTCACGGCATTCGAAATGGAAGTCGAAGAGAACTTCGGGCAGACCGCCGTGTATCGCGAGACTTTTTGAGATTCGGCTTTGGAAACAGGGTGAGAACTCCGGACGGCGGCCGTCGTCTGAGGGCCGACATCCGGAGAGATCCTGGCGTAGGGTAACTACTGCCTCGCCATCGCGAGGTGGAGCGCCACCTCCGGCTCGATCAGGTGATCGAGATTCTCTGCAGCCTCCGCAATAGCCAGCTGCACACCTTTCACGCGGCCGTTGAAGGCGTTTCCCTGGGCGCCATAGTCGGGGGACACGGGTGCACCACCATCCTGGCCCACATCGCAACCGTCGTCGGCGGAGAAGATGATTGCCAGCGTCGCCCCAATTTCTCCCTCGCCGACCTTCTTGCCGTCGACGAACAGCGTCGCCGTGCCGCCTTTGCCAAGGCCGCCGCCCGCATAGGCAAACTCCATGCGCACCTGATGCTCGCCCGCCGGGATCGGAGTACTTCCCTCGACGAAGAAGTGCTTGAAGCCGCCCCAGTTGTAGCAGTACTTCAGCTTGCCGTCCTTCGCGTACAAGCTCCAACCACCAATGTTGGCGCCCTGAGAGACGATGACCCCCTCGGCGCCCGTCTCCGGCACCACGATCTCCGCGGTGACGGAGTGCGACTTGTTCTTCAGATTGAGCAGACAGTTCTCGCCCAGGTGTCCCATGCCGCCGAAGAGGAGCTGCGTCGTGCCCTTGATAAGGACCGGTCGTCCGGCGGTATCCGGGTTCATCTTCTCCATGAGCCGATCGTCGAGGGGCAACACTTTGTAACGCGTCGCTTCTATCAACCACAAGCGCTGCAACTCGTGCAGCTTCTCCGGCATCTCCTTGGACAGATCCTTTGCCTGGCTCCAGTCCTTGGTCGTGTCGTAGAGTTCCCAGACGTCGTCGTCGAAGGCCGGAGTTTTCGTCTCGAAGGACGCCCACGGCGTGCGATGCTTCGTCACCGCCGTCCAGCCTTTGTGGTAGATGCCGCGGTTCCCGAACATCTCGAAATACTGCGTCTCGTGCTGCTCCTCCGCCTTGGCGTCGTTGAAGGAGTAGACCATGCTCACGCCTTCGATCGCGTCCTGCTGCATCCCGTTCACGGAGGCCGGCTGCGGAAGCCCGGCCGCCTCCAGAATCGTTGGCGCGACGTCGATCACGTGGTGGAACTGCGATCGGATCTCGCCCTTCCCCTTGATCCCCTTTGGCCAGTGGACGATGGTGCCGTTGCGCGTGCCGCCCCAGTGCGACGCGACCTGCTTGGTCCACTGGTAAGGCGTGTTCATTGCGTGCGCCCAGCCCACCGCGTAGTGGTTGTACGAATCCGGACCGCCGAGTTTGTCGAGCCGCGCCGTGAGATACTCCGCCGTTTCGAGCGCCTGCAGGCCATTGAAGTAACTCATCTCGTTGTAGCAGCCGTTGAGGCCGCCTTCGGCTGAGGCTCCGTTGTCGCCGACGATGTAGTAGACGAGCGTGTCGTCGAGGATCTCGAGCTTCTTCAACCCGTCCAGGATCCGGCCCACGTGGTAGTCGGTGTACTCCATGTAGCCCGCGTACACCTCCATCTCCCGGCGCAACACTGGCTTGAACGCATCCGGCATCTCGTCCCAGGCCGGGATTTCCTTATGGCGCGCGGTCAGTTGGCAGTCCGCCGGAATGACGCCGAGCTTCTTCTGTCGTGCGAACGTCTCTTCGCGTAGCTTGTCCCAGCCCTGGTCAAACTTGCCCTTGTACTTGTCGGCCCATTCCTTCGGCACGTGGTGGGGCGCGTGGGTTGCGCCGGGCGCGAAGTAGACGAAGAAGGGCTTGTCGGGAGTGAGGGCTTTCTGCTGAGAGATCCAGGTCACCGCCTTGTCGGTCATGTCCTCCACGAGGTGGTAGCCCTGCTCGGGCGTTTTCTTGGGCTCGACGGGGATCGTGCCTTCATAGAGCGTGGGGTACCACTGGTTCGCCTCGCCGCCGATGAAGCCGTAGAAGTACTCGAAGCCGCCGCCGCCCGACGGCCAGCCGTCGAATGGACCGGCGGGGCTCGTCTGCCAGACCGGCACTTCGTGGCACTTGCCGAACTGCGCGGTGGAGTACCCATTCAGTTTGAGCGTCTCCGCCAGCGGAGCCATGGTGTTGGGCCGGACCGAGCAGTAGCCGGGCGCGCCCGTGGCGATCTCGGTGATGCCGCCCATGCCGGCCGAGTGGTGGTTGCGTCCAGTCAGCAAGGCCTGCCGCGTCGGTGAGCAAAGCGCGGTGGTGTGGAAGCGGTTGTACTTCAGGCCGCCCGCAGCCAGTGCCTCCGCGTTCGGCGTCTGGCAGGGCCCGCCGAAGGCGCTCGATGATCCGAATCCCGCGTCGTCGATGAGGACGATCAGAACGTTCGGCGCCCCCTTGGGCGGACGCAGTTGTTCGATCGGCGGAAACTTGCTGTCTGGGTCCTTCGCGTCATAGGCGATGAACTGGGACCGCTGGGTGTTCGGCATCGGGAGATGGGAACGGTGCTTCGTGTCCTTGCTCATTTCGCCACCTCATCTTCGGCGTGGTTGTTCATCGGCGGTGATCTCCTGCGTGTCGTGAATGAACCGTTGGCAGGCGGACGTGGCTCCGCGCGGCTGCTCCGAATTTGCAAACGGCAGTCCGTCCGAATGCCACGGGATGCCCACGCGAAACGTGTGTGGAGGAATCGATTCACAACCCGCGAGCGCGGGGACTCACGACATGTGGTGACACCCCTCAGAGGGCTGTGACCACCTACGGCGCTGGTGAGCGCCATTTCCGATCGCGCGCTCCGACATATTCGGACTGCGGGCGAAACAGACGGTTCGCGGCGATCTGTTCCAGGCAGTGTGCGGTCCAGCCGGCGACCCGGGCGGCGGCAAACGCCGGCGTGAACAGCGTCGTTGGGAACTCGAGCCCGTACAGCACGAGCGCCGTGTAGAACTCGACATTGGTTTGCAGCGCACGCGTGGGTTTATGCTCGCGCAACAGACTCAGCGCACACGTCTCGACAGCTCGCGCGAGCTCGTACAGTTGCCGATCACTTTGCCGCTCGAAGAGGCGCGCGGCCGCCTCCCCCAGTACATCTGCCCGCGGATCTCTGGTGCGATACACGCGATGTCCGAAGCCCATCAGGCGCTCGCCGCGGTCAAGTTTCTGGCGCAGGACGGTCTCTGCGCGATCGGCCGTGCCAATCTCGAATACCAGATCCAGCGCCGGTCCCGGCGCGCCCCCGTGTAAGGGTCCTTTCAGCGCCCCCACCGCGCCTGTGACGGCGGACACGACGTCTGACTCCGTGGAGACAATGACTCGCGCGGTAAACGTCGAGGCATTGAGACCATGATCGGCGACGGTGTTCCAATACGTGTCGAGCGCACGGACGAACGTACCCGGCGCTTCATGTCCACGCAGCATGTAGAGGAAGTTGGCGGCGTGTGACAGATCCGTACGCGGCGCAACCGGTTCGAGCCCTTGTAACAGCCGGTGATAGGCAGCCACGAGCGTGGGGAAGACGGCAACGAGACGGAAGGCATCGCGTCGCGCGGCGGCGAGGCCGACAGCTTCACGTGATCGATTGGCGGCGCCTGCCATCAGCGACCCGCATGCCATGCGCAAGGCGTCCATCGGATGAACCGCGCGAGCGGCCGCCGTCTTCAGCAACTCCAGCGTGTGGCGTTCGACCTCCCGGCGACCGGCAAGGTCCGCTTGAAACCGATCACGCGTCGTTTCGTCCGGCAGGGCATCGTTCCAGAGGAGGAAGACCATCTCCTCGAACGTGGCCCGAGGCGCGATCTCTTCCAGCGCGAATCCACGAATCACGAGTTGGCCGCGCTGACCATCAACGTGACTGATGGCCGTGCGTGCGGCAACAACGCCGTCGAGTCCTGGGCTGAACGGGAGTGAGCCGGCCGTCATCGTGTCCTCGTGAATGCGGGCACCGCCGCCAACCCGGGAGCGCGGAGCGACCCGCGCCCCGGGGAGGGCGTTGACGCCGGGTTACCGAATCATCGCCGCGACGACCGAGTTCAGCTGCTCGACCTCGAACGGGGCAACGTCGACGAAAGCCGGCGAGGGAGCCGTCAAGTCCGCGAACGCGATCGCCGACCCGTGCTCGCTCGTGCAGAACACCTGCTCGACATCGCGCACCCGCACCGTGACGATGATGTTGTTGGCTGGCCCTCGGAACCGCACCAGGAACTCGTAATTGGCCAGCGGACTCTTCTCGATCGTGCAGTGCTGGGGCTGGCCGCTGACGTCCGCGGTGGGAATGCCAAGCGGGAATTCGGGAACGCCAAACTGGAGCTTCGGCAGCCGGACACCTGTCTTCGGATCGGCAGCGGTCTCACGATCCGTGGCGCCGAAGACCAGCGCGTCGAGTCCCTGGCCCCCGAGGAAGGCCTCGCTGCCGTCGCCGGCCGCCCAGAGATTCACGTCATTGCCGGGTCCGCCGAACATGATGTCGCTGTTGGGAGGGCCGCCTGGCGCCGCACCACCGTCCGGTCCGCCGAGGATGATGTCGCGACCGGGTCCTCCGTCGATCACGTCGTCACCATTCAATCCGAAGATCACATCATTGCCCGGTCCGCCGGAGATGACGTCGACGCGATTCAGTGACTGGTTCGCCGCCGCACCGGCCTGAACCGCGACGTTGTTGATGTTGTCGTCGTCAAGCCCGATCAGGAGTTGAGCGTTGCCGCCACCGTCACCGACGGCCGCCTGCGTTGGGTGCGCCGGACCGAGGACGACCAACCCGGCGGCGAAGAGACCGGCCGACGCGGTGGACAGAGCTAAACGGGAGAGCGAGGGAAATCGATTCATTCTTCAAGTACTCCATTCATGAGTGCCCGCGACGTTATCTGGCTGGCCGCGTCGCGGATTAAGCGTTGGCCGGTGGCACCACGCGCCACACAACTTACTGAATCGTCGAAGGGCGGTAGATATTCCCGACGCCGTTCACTGCGGCAGGATGTTGACGTTGTGGCGGAAGAGATTCTCCGGGTCGTACGTCGACTTGATGGCTCTCAGCCGGGGAAGGTTTGACCCGTAGGCCACTGCCGCGGCGTCGTGCGCATCGTCCTCCAGATAGTTGAGGTAGCGCGTCGGCGCGAAATACGGCAGCAGTGACGAATGCGTCTCGCGCGCCCATTGCACGCCGGCGTCGGTGTCCGTTGCGTCCATCCATTGCGATGCGATGACGATATTGAAGCCGGTGACGCGCATCGCGCACGCCGTCGCGGTGACCGGCACACGGCTCGCTGCCCCGTGAAAGTGTTCGATGATGATGTGGCTCATCGGGGACGGGCACTTCTGGAACGCGTCGATCAGCGCGCGGATGGCATCGTCGCTGAGGTCGGTCAGGAATTGCGCCTTCCAGTAGTTGCGCGCCGCCGTGGGGAAGGCGGGGTCAAGCATCGTATTGAGCGTCGTGTAGGCAATCGGCCCGAGCATGTCCATGGCCGGGGGGCCGAACGCTTTCAGCGGCCGGAACGTTGCCTCGCCCTGTTCGAGCGATCCACAGTGACTACCGAGAACGCCGACCAGTTTCGTGTTCGATCCATCGGGCGCCGTCTGCAGACCGGCAACCAGCATCGCCTCCTCGGGCAATGACCGGCAGGTGTCCCGGAACAAGCGCAACACGTCGAACGCTCGCGACAGCGGATGGGCCACGACGCCGCCGGTGATCACCGGACCGACCTGGTGCAGTGAATACTCGAGCGACGCGGCGATTCCGAAGTTGCCGCCACCGCCGCGAATCGCCCAGAACAGGTCCGGGTGCTCGGCAGCACTTGCGCGAATGACACTGGCGTCGGCCGTCACGATGTCGGCCGAGCGCAGGTTGTCGAGCGCGAGGCCGTACTTCGGCATCAGCCAGCCGACGCCGCCACCCAGCGTGAGCCCCGCAATCCCCGTGCTTCCAACGACGCCGCCAGTGGTCGCGAGGCCGTGCAGTTGGGTCTCACGATTGAGCTCCCTCCACAAGACGCCGCCCTGCGCGCGCACGGTGCCGGCGCAGACGTCGACGAAGACACCCTTCATCGGCGAGAGATCGATCATCAGCCCGCCGTCGATCGTGGCGCGCCCCGCGACGTTGTGACCTCCGCCTCGCACCGACACCTCGAGTCCGAGCGTTCGTGCCATGCGCACAGCGGCGACGATGTCGGCGACGCCGCTGCAGGCGGCGATCGCCGCCGGACGTCTATCGATCAGACCGTTGTGCACCCGGCGTCGCTCCTCATATCCCGAGTCGCCCGGCCGGAGCCATTGACCTGAGAACGTTGGAGCGGCGTGCGCGATAGCTTCAGAAAGTGACGACATGTAACCCCTCTCGGTGACGCGTGTGCGTTCACCCACCTAACCGGGAGAGGGGGTTGGGTATTCCAACGCGTAATTGCCTTAGTTACCGCGGCCGTACGGGTTCCGTACGGGTCGTGTGTGACTGCTGTGGGTGGTCGCCCGTCTGTCGCCATCTCACACTGACCGCATGGCACTCGACACAGCGGCGACAACGTTTGTCACGGGAGCCGCAGGATTCATCGGTACGGAACTGGTCAAGGAACTCACCGACCGCGGCCATCATGTGCTCGGCCTGGCGGGGTCGGCGGACGAGGCCGCGCGCCTGCGGCGTATCGGCGCCACCGCCGTCATGGGCGATCTGCTCGTGCCGGGAAGCTGGCAGGACGAAGCCGGAGCCGACTGGGTGTTTCACCTGCCTCCTCATCCGTCCTACCCGTTGCATCTGACTCAGAGGCGGGCGGCCGCGATTGCCGGGGCGCGCGTCTTGATGGATGCGCACCTGCTGGACGCCGTCGCGGCAGGGCCGACGCGGCGGATCGTCTACGTCGCGGACACGCGTTGTTATGGCGCCACCGGCTCCCGCCCGATCACCGAAGACGAACCGCTCCTGCCGCCCGGCACGGAGCGCTGCCTGACGCCGGCGATCGATCGGCTCGATGGTTACGTGGTCTCCGGTCTGCCGATCGTCACCGCGTTGCCGGGGTGGGTCTACGGCAACGCGTCGTGGTTCCGCGAACGCGTCATCGAGCCGATCATCGCCGGCCGGCGCGTTCTGCAGTTTGGAGACACCGGCCCGTGGGTGTCACCCATTCACGTCCGCGACTGCGCACGCGCGCTGGTCCATCTCGCCGAGCATGGCGCGATCGGCGGCCGCTACTTCGTGGTGAACAGCGACCCCATCCGGATGAACGAGTTCGCGACGACGTTTGCCCGTCTCGCCAGGCGGCCGCTGCGCGTCTGGCGCATGCCGTCCGTCGCTGCCCGACTCGCGGGGAGCGCCCCGATGGCCAGTGACGGGTTGCACGACGCAGCGTTCTCGAACGTTCGCCTGCGGGGAACCGGATTCCGATTCCTGTATCCGACGCTCGAACAGGGACTTCAGCAGATTGTGGGAGCGCTCGATGAATAACCTCTCTCACCCCGCCTCGACGGCATCCGCGCAGGCTGAGACATTCGAGGAGGCCGTGCTGCCGCATCTCGACGCCGGGTATCGGCTGGCGCGTTGGCTGCTCCGCAACGACGAAGACGCCGACGACGTCGTGCAGGAGGCGTCGCTGCGCGCCTTCCGGTACTTTCGAACATTCGTCGGCGGCGACAGCCGTGCGTGGTTCCTCACCATCGTTCGCAACAGCTGTTCGAGCTGGCAGCGACGGCGGCTCACAACGCTCACCGACCCGTTCGATGAAGAGGATCACCTCAGTCTCCGCTCGGACTCCGATCCAGAGGCCTTGCTGCTTCAGGCCGATGACGCCACGCTGGTCGCGCGGGCGATGCGCAAACTGCCGGACCGCTTGCATCAGGTCCTCGCGCTCCGCGAATTCCACGGCCTGTCGTATCGCGAGCTGGCCGAGGTGATCGGAACTCCGGTCGGCACGGTGATGTCGAGGCTGTCGCGGGCCCGTGAAGCGCTTCGGATTGCGCTCGACAACGAACTGAAACCGTCGCGTGCACCTGGTTTCGTACGTGAACAGAGAGAGGACGCAATCGTCGCGTGAGCGACAATGCGGCCCCGAAGGAGATGAAGATGAGATTTGCAAGAGCGGTGTTCATCCTCGCCGGCGTGTGGGGCATCGTCGTTCTGACGCCGCTCTACTTTCTTGTGGACCTGACCGGGCGGGCGTACGCGGCGCCGGTGGACTACCCGCAATTCTTCTATGGGTTCCTGTCGGTGGCGATGGCGTGGCAGTTCGCGTTTCTCGTGATCGGATCGAGCCCTGCGCGCTTTCGGCCGCTGATGATTCCGGGCATCCTCGAGAAGCTTGGTCACGTCGCCGGTGTGGCGGTTTTGTACGGCCAGGGACGGCTCACGACTGTGGACGCGGCGGCCGCGGGCCCCGATCTGCTTCTTGCCGTGCTGTTCATCGTCTCGTTCGCGGTTACTCCCTCGTTACCGTCAGATCCGCGCTTCCAGGTGCGCGCACCGCAGTAAAATTACCGCCTCATGAAGACTGGCCCGCCAGGGACGTTTGGCGCGCAGCTGAAAGCACTTCGCGAAGCGGCAGGCTTCACACAGGAAGAACTCGCGACCATTGCAGGCCTGTCCGTTCACGGCGTCAGCGCCCTGGAGCGCGGCGAACGACGGCGACCGCATGTGGAAACGGTGCGTGCGATCTCCGCGGCACTCGACCTGACGGGTGCGACGCGTGACGCGTTGCTCCGGAGCGCACGGGCACCTGTTGATACAGCGGCGGTCGATGAGCTTGTCGGCCTCTCGCTTCCCCTCCCGTTGACGACGCTTCTCGGCCGCGATGCTGACGTGCAGACGCTGCGGCTGTGGCTCACCGACCCCATCGGACGCCTGATCACGCTCACCGGACCTGGGGGAGCCGGGAAGACGCGTCTGGCACTCGAGATTGCCCATACGATCGCCGCCGAGCGCGACACGCGCGTGGCATTCGTGCCGCTGGCGGCGACACGCGATCCTGGCTTCGTCGCGTTGGCGATCGCCGAAGCGCTCGGCCTGTCCGACGTCATCGCGGTCGATTTGCCGCAGCGTGCACGGGGCGCATTTGGTGATCGCCCTCTGTTGCTGGTGCTCGACAATTTCGAGCAGGTGCTGGACGCAGCGCCGCTGGTAGGCGAACTCCTGACGTCGGTCGCCTCACTCCGAGTACTGGTTACCAGCCGCGCGCCGCTCCGGGTAAGGGGAGAGCGGGAGTATCCAGTCGGGCCTCTCGAATTACGAGCTGACTCCGAGACCATGTCGCCGGCTGATCTCGCGCGCGCGCCAGCCGTCCGGCTCTTTCTGGAGCGCGTGCGAGACGTGCAGCCTGACTTTCGGCTCACGCAGCGGAACGGGCCCACCGTCGCGGCGATTTGTCGGCGGCTCGACGCACTGCCCCTGGCCCTCGAACTCGCGGCCCCGTGGCTGAAGGTGCTGACGATCGAAGATCTGCTCCGCCGACTCGAGCGCGATGTGCTGCTGTCAAGCGTGGGCCCGCGCGATCTGCCCGAACGCCAGCAGACGATCAATGCGACGGTCGCCTGGAGCTATCAGCTCCTGGGCGCGAACGAGCAGCACGCGTTCCGCCGGTTCGGCGGACTGCCGGGTCGCTTTTCCATTGATGCGGCTGCGGCCGTTCTTGCCGATCACGCGCGCTCCTTCGCGGGAAGCGACGACGCGCTCGGCGCTGCGGCATCTCTCATCGACAAAAGCCTCCTGCTCCGGGCCGAGACGTCGGTGGCCGCTCGTCCGATGTTTCAGATGCTTGAAACCGTTCGGGCGTACGCGGCACTCGAGCTCGCTGCGGCGGGTGAGCGCGACGACGCCATGGAAGGACTCGCCCGCTATTGCATCGGCGAGGCGTCACGCGCGGCAAAGGGGCTCATGGGGCCGGCGCAGGTCGAATGGCTGGCTCGTGTGCGCGACGATCTGGAGAGCTACCGCGCGGCGCTGAAATGGCTCATCGGGCGCGATCGGGCTGCCGACGCGTCCGACATTGCCCTGGGCTTGAAGTACTTCTGGCTGATCCGCGGGCATGCCGCCGAGGGTCTCCAGTGGTACGAACAGATCCTGAAACTGCCCGCGCTTCCGGCCGCGGCCGAAGCCAAAGCGCTCCTCGGAGCGGCGACGATGGGCTGGGTTCAGGGAGGCCTCGAGCGGGCCCGTACGGCGCTGGGGCGCGCGCTGACTCTCGCCCATGGCGCCGGTGAGATGGAGACGCTCGCGCACGCGGAGCATGTGGCCGGACACGTCGAGCATGCCCTGGGCAACGAGGAGGCGGCGCGCGAATTGTTCGTCCACAGCGTCAGCAGATTCCGCGAACTCGCGATGCCGTCGGGCATCGGCAACGCCTTGAATGGCATGGCGGTGTTGGAACTTGCGACGGGGGACTCGGCTCAGGCAGAACGCCTGCTCGACGAGGCCACCTCGGTGCTCCAGAGCGCCGGTCCGTGGTTCATGACCTGGGCGCTCTATGTCCGAGCGATTCGAGCGGTGCGATGCGGGAATCCTGATGACGCGATCGCGTTGGTCCGTGAGAGCCTCACGCGCATCCGTGCCCTGCATGACAAGTTCGCGCTGGTCTACGCACTGGTCCCGCTGGCGGCCGCCGCCGCTCTCAAAGGCGACGATGCATGGGTTGCGCGAATACAGGGTACCCAGGACGCCATTACGGAACGCACGGGTGTCACGGTCTCCGACAAGTCAGTACAGGATCTGCGAGAGCAGGCGGAGCATGAAACAAAGATACGCCTCGGCCCGGATCGGTGGGCCGTGGCGTACGGGGCGGGGCGCACGAGTTCTATCGATGCGCTGCTGAAGGACATCGAGGGCGTCCTTCGGAAGGGCCGGCTGCCAGTTGACAGGCGGCGAAGCGACGATTCAGTGAAGTCGACTGCACCGACGCGTTAGTACGGCACCGGAGTACCGGGGTCGAGGGTCGTGCCGCCACCCGCAAGCTGACCTCGGATCGCGCCATCCGGATTGAGTGCCGTGTGGACGTTGAAGTAGTGCCCCGCGGGATTGTTCAGGATTGCAGCGGCCCTGTCTGCCGGCACGTTGATGCCGTTCTTCGTCACCGATCCGCTGCCATTGACGAGCGTCAGCTCGCCCGATGTCAGGCCGGCACTGACAAAGACCCCGCCATTCACGCCGGCCCCTGCGTTGTGCACGTGGGCGTCGGTGATGACAGTGCCAGCCGGAAAGCCGGTCACAGTGATCTGGATGTTTGCCGTCGCGGACGTGATGGTATCGGAACCATCCCGGGTGACCGTCAGGGCAATCGTCGCGGTGCCGGCACCAGTCTGATCGGCGTTGGTGATCGCCGGAACTTCGTTCGCCGGCGAGAGCGGCACCGTGAATGTAGACGTGGTTCTGGTCCCGGTTCCTTGAGAAGGTTGGGTCGGAGACGCCGCTCCGCACCCGACCGCAAGGACACTCAGGCCGAGGATGAACACGAAGAGTCGATTCATTGCTGTTACTGCCTCCATGAATTCGCTCGAAATAATTTCCGGGCGAGGTTGTGCGAACAGCGCGACGATCGTGATTCCTGTCGTGCTGTCGTCATGAGAGCCAGTCTGAAGCCCCGACGGAGCGGCGACCACCCACAGCGCCCACACACCACCCGTACGTTGTCCGTACAGGCACGGACGGTAAGATGAACGGACCCATGAGAGTCGGAGTCACGGGTTCGTTCGGCGCGCAGCTCAAGGCGCTGCGTGAGACAGCAGGCTTCACGCAGGAAGAGCTCGCGACGATTGCAGGTCTGTCCGTTCATGCCGTGAGCGCGTTGGAACGCGGCGAACGACGGCGACCGCATGTCGAGACCGTGCGCGCGCTGTGCGCGGCGCTTGACCTGACCGGTCCGACCTGTGACGCGCTGCTGGCATCCGCACGGGCACCTGCTGACGCCAACGCGGTCGAGGAACTGAGCACCGTCGCGCTGCCCCTGGCGCTGACGGCCCTCCTCGGTCGCGACACGGACATGCAGACGCTGCGGCAGTGGCTCGCCGATCCCGCCGCACGCCTGATTACGCTCCTCGGGCCTGGAGGCGTCGGAAAAACCCGACTGGCGCTGGAGCTCGCCCGCGGGATCGGGGACGAATCCGCGACACGCGTGGCGTTCGTCCGCCTGGCCACGATTCGGGATCCACAGCTCGCTGCGTGCGCAATCGCCGAGGCGCTGGGGCTGGCAGACATCTCCGCATCCGATTTGCCGAGCCGCGTACGAGTCGCCTGCGCGGGGCGCCCGATGTTGATCGTGCTCGACAACCTCGAGCAGGTCGTGGACGCCGCGCCGCTGGTCGCCGATCTCCTGACGTCAGCCACGACGCTGCGGCTGCTGGTGACGAGCCGCGCCCCCCTCCGAGTGCGCGGAGAGCGTGAGTACGCTCTGGGCCCGCTCGCGTTGGAAGCGGGCTCAGAGACGATGTCGCCGGCTGATCTGGCGCGCGTCCCGGCGGTGCGACTCTTCCTCGAACGGGTTCGGGACGTGCAGCCGGACTTTCCGCTGACCCCGGCGAACGGCCCCATCGTGGCCGCGATTTGCCGGCGGCTCGACGCCCTGCCGCTGGCCCTCGAGCTCGCCGCCCCGTGGTTGAAGATGTTGACCGCCGAAGATCTGCTCCGCCGGCTCGAGGAGGACGTCCTGCTCTCGATGGTCGGTCCGCGCGATCTCCCGGCACGCCAGCAGACCATGAATGCGACGGTCGCCTGGAGTTACCACCTGCTGACCAAGGATGAGCAGCGTGCCTTCCGGCGTCTCGGTGCGCTACCAGGTCGTTTTTCGATCGAGGCAGCCGCGGCGGTTCTCGACGGCCATGAAGGCGCCTCGACCGGAAGTGACGACGCGCTCCAGGCCGCGGCCAGATTGATCGACAAGAGCCTCCTGCTGCGAGCGGACACGTCAGTCGCCTCTCAGCCGCTGTATCAGATGCTCGAAACCGTGCGGGCCTATGCGGCCCTCGCGCTCACCACGGCCGGTGAGCGCGACGATGCCATGGAGGGGCTGGTGCGCCACTGCACCGGTGAAGCCTCGCTCGCCGCCGACGGGCTGGTCGGGCCGACACAGGCCCGATGGCTGGATCGTGTGCGTGACGACCTGGATAACTACCGCGGCGCGCTTGCGTGGCTCATCGAATGTGACCGTCCGGCCGAAGCGGCGGACATCGCGTGGGCGCTGTGGCCCTTCTGGTTCACCCGCGGTCACCTGGCCGAAGGCCGCTCGTGGTACGAGAAGACTCTGGACCTGCCGTCTCTGCCGCCGGCTGCCGAATCGAGAGCGCTCGTCGGAGCGGCTCTCATGTGCTACTCGCAGGCGGAACTCGGGCTCGCGCGCACTCGTCTCAACCGCGCCGTAGCGGTCGCCAACGATGTCGACGACGCGGATGTCGTCGCACTTGCGGAGAACTTGTCCGGACGCGTCGAACACGCCTTCGGCGACGTGGACGCTGCCCGCACACAGTTCGCCAACAGCGCTGAACGGTACCGGGCGCTGTCGATCCCGTGGGGCGTCGGGAGTGCCTTGACGGGAATGGCGGCGGTCGCCCTGACGACCGGTGACTTCATACAAGCGGAACGCCTGCTCGATGAGGCCACAGCGGAGCTTCAACATACCGGTCCGTGGTTCCTGACGCTGTCGCTCAATGTTCGCGCTCTCCTGGCGGTGCGGCGCCGGAAACCCGATGCGGCGATCGCGTTAGTGCGTGAAAGCCTCACCCGGCTTCGAGATCTCCAGGACAAGCTCTCATTCGTGCACGCGATGGCCATTCTCGCCGCCGCTGCAGCACTCACGAGCGACGACGCTTGGGCGGCGCGGGTACTGGGGGCCCAGGACGCGGTGACCGAACGCACGGGTGTCACGGTGGCCGACACGTCGCTCGGCGACATTCGACAGCAGGTGGAACACGACGTGCGTGCTCGCCTCGGCGCGGATCGCTGGGCCCACGCGTACGCGGCGGGGCGCAAAGCGACGATCGATGCGCTGCTCAAGGACATCGATCGAGCCCTCGCTCGCCTGTAGAACGCTTCGTCACGACGTGGTGCGGCGGCTTTCCAGCGCCGCTGGATTCACGACATTGATCGGCGTGCCGGCCGCATACGCGACGATCTGGTCGAATATCTCCGAAAACTGCAGCTCGTACTCGTCGCGTGTGACATATCCAATGTGCGGCGTGCAGACCACGTGATCGAAGGCGAACAACGGATCACCAGGGTTCTGCACCGGTTCTGTGTCAAAGACGTCGACGGCGGCCATGCTTGGATGCCCGTCTTTCAAGGCGGCCACCAGGGCGCCAGGCGCGATCAGCGGCACGCGACTGGTATTCACCAGC
>DASROF010000170.1:0-46739 GCA_035647075.1 Vicinamibacterales bacterium
CACTGTTCCAGGAGCGCGAGCAGATCCGTTTCGAGCCCTGCCTGCCCGTCTGCGTCGAGCGCAGCAAACGCCTTGTGCACCAGGCCGTAGTACGTCCGGAAGATCTCGACGAAATGTTCGGCGGATTCGTACCGGAACGCAAAATCCCGAACGGTGTGGTTGATCGAGGCGGCGGAGCCAAACAGCTTCTGCAGGTGATCGCGTGTGCCCCACAGCAGCGGCGACTGCACTCCCGCCGGTGGCGGAATGTACTTGGCGACGACGCGGAACATCTGGCCGATGAAACCTTCCGGTGTCCAGGAGGCCAGCCCGATCCGGCCACCGAGGCGGCACACGCGCAGCAGCTCGCTCGACGACTTCGCGTGATCCGGCGCGAACATCACGCCGAAGGTCGAGAGGATCACGTCGAAGCTTGCCGCCGGGTAGGGCAGCGCCTCCGCGTCCGCTTCTTCGAACGTGACGGCGAGTCCTTCCGCTTCCGCTCGCCGCCGGCCGCCTTCAAGCAGCGCCGGGACGTAGTCGGTGGAGGTCACGTGCGCGAATCGGCGAGCGGCCGCGAGCGTCGCGTTGCCGTTGCCTGCCGCGACGTCGAGCACGCGCTCGCCGCCACCGACGTCCGCGGCTTCACACAGCAGCTCGCCGACGATCTGGAGCGTCGTTCCAATCACGGCGAAATCGCCCGACGCCCACGTCAGCTGTTGTTTCGTTTTGAGTGCCTTGAGGTCAACAGGTGCGCTCGAGGCAGGGGTTGCAGTGGTCATGAATGCGTCCTCTTAATCAACTACCAACTACCAACTACCGACTACCAACTAACTACGAACTAGCCAACTACGAACTAACTAACTAGCCAACTACCAACTATCCCTGCACGGCCTTTCGCAGCCGCAGCAGATGGTGATAGCTGTGGCGCACGGCGTGATCTTCGAGAACGAACTGGCAGGTCACCGGGGCGTCGGAATAAAGGGACGCCACAGCGGCCTGGGCGAGCTGCTCGTCGCTGAGCGCGCGGATCGCCTTGGCGGCCGCGGCGCTGTTCGTTCGCACCAGCGCGATCGCCTCTTCTTTCGTGACCGCGGCGTTGTCCACCGCGTGTTTGGCGTTCAGCGCGTGAACATCGTCCATGGTCAGGCCGGTGATCGGCTTGCCGTTGGCGATGGTCTGCGCGATGTCAATCTCAATCGGATACACGAAGCCGACGTGATGAACGATGACGCCGACCGTGCGCCCGTCGGGCACACAGCGAGTCTTCCATTGCGCGTCGGTCAGAGACGCGGCGAAATCGGCGAGCGCGCGCGCGCCCTGCTCGAGGCGGTCGGCCAGGGCGTCCGCGCGCCGGCCGGTTGTGGGGGTGGTCTGAATCGTGGATGTCTGTGTCATGAGCCGGACTTTACCAAGGGCCGAAAGAGCCCGCGTCCCCGGATCGGGTCATTTTGAGCCGCTTCTTGAAAATGGCCCGAACAGGCCACCGCGGCGGCAGAGGGCGTCTGGCACCTTCTTCCGCGAAGCCGCTCGAGACGTCGAAGAGCGCTCCGGCGGCCGGGCGTCTGCCCGGAGCTTAGTGGTGCCGGTGAGACGAATCCCTACGGAGGTCAGGCCGACTCGAATGTACTAACCGCGCGAGAAGGCTCAGGCAGCCAGCCAGCTCACGGAGCTGGCGTCCAACGATCACCCAAGCCCTCGCAGCGCGGTTCGGCCACCGGAGTCGGGATTCGGATCGCCGGCACTACTGAGCTCAGGCGCGGAGCATGTCGAGTTGGTGTTTACAGAAGCCCCAGCTTTGCCGCCTGTGCCACTGCCGCCGAACGCGATGACACGTCGAGCTTCGACAGGGTGTTGGCGACGTGGCGGTGAACGGTGTGTTCGCTGATAAACAGCCGTTCGGCGATCGCCTGATTGCTGAGACCCCCCGAAATAAGCTTCAGCACTTCGAGTTCCCGCGCGGTGAGACCGCTGACGTTCGGTTCGCGCACGGGCGCTGCGGCTGGTCCGTGCGCTGATGTGAGGCGCTGCCGCACAGCGTCGGCCGCCGCCAGCTCCAGCTTCGCGTCGAGGCGGGTCAATCCGTCACGTGCGCGCTCGAGCTCACCCACTGCCGCATCGACGCGACCCAGCTGTCCCAGCACGGATGCGAGGTGCACGCGCGCGTGCGCTGTCTCAAACGGGGCGCCGCTCTTCTCGAAGAGATCGACGGCGTCTTCCAGTCCGCGCCGCGCGGCTTCCAGGTCTCGGCTCCCGAGTGATACGAGCCCTTCGCCGAGACTTGCCGAGGCGAGCAGCGGTGATGTGTTCGCAGCGGCTGCGATGCTTTTCAGCTCGTCGAGCGCAGCGCGTGCGCGCACCAGATCGCCGTCGTGGCCGGGGGCCGTGTGCGCGCGAATCAGCAACTCCAGCGCCGCCGCGCGTTCCGTACGGTTTTTCACGGGAAGACGTCGCAGATGCCGTTCCGCGAGCTCAATCGCGCCCTGACGATCGTTGCGATCGATCGCGATAGCCGCGCGTCCCAGCGACGCGATCGGATGGCCGCCGCTCCGTTCGAAGAGCGACGCGGCCTCGTCCAACCGGCCCTGGCGTCGGCGCAGTTCTCCGAGTCGCGCCAGGCCATCGGTCGTCATCCCCGGACGACAGAGTGCGAGCTCGTCGCACGCGCTCGTCAGCTCGCGCTCCGCTTCATCCCAGGCGCCGCGCCACATGCACACAGAGGCGTACTGAGTCCGGCACACCGCGAAGAGCGGCTTGAGCCCCCACTTGCGGCTGTGCTCCTTGATGCGCTCGCACCACTGCACGGCGCGTCCGTGATCGCGTGCGCGATCGCAGGCGCCGATCAAATAGCAGCCGGCCAACGCGATCAGCAGACGATCGGTCAGCTCGCCGGCAAGAATCGCGGCGCTCACTTCGTCGAGTTCACGCAGCCCGTCCGTGACCTCGCCCCTCGTGATGAGCGCAAACCCGAGCAGGGCGCGTCCCACCATCTCGTAGTCGATGGCTTTGAGCGATTGCGCGATGCGAATGGCGTCCCGTGCGAGCGCTTCCGCAGCTTCCGGGTCGCCATCGTCAAGCAACGTAAAGACTGCGGCGCGAGCAGCAAGAAACGCATGCTCGGGCGATTCGGGTTGTCCTTCCAGCAGACGACGGGCGCGTTGCAGCCAGCCTTTGGCAACGCCCTCTTCGGACCGGAACGCCACGCTGTCCCAGGCGATCCAGACGGCAACCCGGGCGGCGGAGATTTGATCGCCGCGGCTGCGGTACGCGCGGAAGGCGCGCTCCCGGGAATCGAAGACGACGTCAGCGCGATCGAGCCACCAGGCGGCGAGCCCCAGCCCTTCGAGCGCTTCCGGCGTTTCCTCGACCTTCAGGAGTCGTTCAAACGCCTGTTGCGCCTCCAGCCAGGCTCCCGCCTGGAGCGCCGCGCGCCCCGCGGTGAGGTCGTCTACGGAATGGGAAGTCCGCACTGGTCGCGATTATATCGGCGCTTGTCATCACGCTTCGGTTTCGGGAAACTATCCACTCTCGCGCACCGCACTGATTGTTAAGGAGGTTGTACGTGGGGAATTGGGTAGTTAGAGTCGCCGGGGCGATTGCCATCTGCGTGGCTGTGTCGTCTTCATTGAACGCTCAGTGGCCGTCGTATCCGACGCCGGGCGTGCCACGTACGCCGGATGGCAAACCCGTCCTGGACGGTCCACCGCCGCGGACCGCTGACGGCAAGGTGGATTTCTCGGGCGTCTGGAACGCCGGCCGTGGCCGTGGAAACCGAGGCGGCGGTGGTGGTGGCGGGGCCGCGGCTCCCGGTGGTGGCGCAGCACCGGCAGCAGGCGCGCCAGCTCGTGGAGCGGGTGCAGCACCGGCAGGCGCGCCGGCTCGTGGAGCAGGTGCCGCGCCGGCTGCGGGTGGAGCTCCGCAAGCTGGTGGACCGCCAGCGGCTGGCGGCGGCGGTGGCCGCGGGAATGCGCCCTGCACTCCAAACGCGGATGGCACCTTCAACTCTGCATTCTTCGAGGTGGCCGGCAATGCCAACTGTCTGCCGCCGATGAAGCAGTGGGCGAAGGATCTGAAAGCGAAGCGGATGGCCAACAACAACAAGGACAATCCTGATGTGTGGTGTCTGCCGATCGGCCTGATGCAGTACCACAACCATCCGCAGCCGAGTCAGATCGTCCAGACCAAGAACCTCATGCTGATTACGTACGAGTCGAACTATGGGCTTCGCTACGTCTATCTCGATGGACGGCCTGCGCCGGACAACGACCCGCAGCCGTGGTGGTTCGGCTATTCACGCGGATGGTGGGAGGGCAACGACACGCTCGTGGTCGAGACGACGCACTTCAACGCTGAGGAACGGGCGGCGTGGCACGACGTCAACGGCACGCCGTTCTCCGATGCGCTCAAGATGACCGAGCGCTTCCGTCGTCCGACGTACGGGTCGCTGCAGATTGACGTGACGATCGACGACCCGAAGACTTTCGACAAGCCGTTCACCGTACGCGTGTTCCGGAACCTGATGGTCGACTCGGAAATGATCGAGTTCATCTGCAACGAGAACGAGCAGTCAACCGATCACATTCCGAAGCCGGGCGAGCCTGGCTATGCGAGCCCGGCGCCCGCTCCCCCCGCAAAATAGCTGTACCGCGGAGGTCACCGTCAACGGGACAGTGACCTCCGCGGAGTACTAGTCGCTTCGCTTCACCGCGTCGGTCAGGTAACCCTCGAATTCACGCTTCCACCACGCGCCTGTTTCTGCGCGTTCCTGCCTCGACGTGAAGTGATACTGGTAGTACGCGAGCCGCGCAAATCGCGGTGGTCCATTCAGCGGATTCGGCCCGAGCAGTCGCGTGAGACTCGGTTCGCCGGCGAGCAGGCGGTCGAGCAATGGCCGCAGCCACTGCTGCGCTGAGGGCGGGTCCAGCGCCGCAAACCACATCTGCCAGTCGAGCCGCGGCATGTGCGGCTGCACGATGCGCGGCCGCTGTTTCAGATTCCCCGGCTTCCACCGGAACTCCTGTTCCTTCCACAGGACGCCGTCCTCGCTCACCTCGATAACGATCTCCGGCCGCTCGGTGGTCATCACCCGAAAGAGGCCGTAGCCATTCACCGAGTTCAGTGGATCGATCCACGCCAGCACCCGCGGCGACCAGAGACGTGCGGCCACCGGAGATCGCCCGCCTGTCACGTCGATCTCGCGAAAGAACGTCATGACGCTGAACACCGCGATGACGATGGCGACGCCGTTGGCAACGAGGCGCCATGCGGCCGGTCCGCTTCGCATGGCCGCAGGGCCCGGCGGAACCCGCCCCACGACGTGTCTCGATTGCCGGGAGTCGAGGAGGGCGAGATACAGGACGATCGTGAGCAGGTTGAAGAAGCCGTAGTTGCCCGTCGCAGCGATGCCAAGCTGGAGAGCGATCATCAGCACGCAACCGGCAAGGCGTGTTCGTCTCCATTGCGGCGGCAGCAACGCTGTCCAGGACGCACCGAGCTCGATGACGAACATACCCGCCGCCGATCCCACATGAAACGCCGGCGGCAGCTGATACATGAACCAGCTGGTCCACATCGGCAGCGGTTGCGTCTCGTAGTGATACTGGAGGGCCGTCAGGTTCGCCCACGTCGGATCGCCGCTCAGGAGTTTCGTGGCGCCGGAGAGAAACGTGATCTTGAACGCCAATCCCCACACAACCCACCGAACCAACGCGGGCGGCGCGGGATCAGTGCGTGGCCGCGAGATCCAGACGGGCGGTGCGGAGAAGATGGCGAGCAGGCCAGCTTCGAGGAGCAGTGCGTCCCACTGGAACTGGAGGAACACCTGCCCCGCAACCGTCAGCGAGAGATAGAGCACCCAGAGCGTCAGTGCCGACGCGATCGGAACGATCCCGAAAAGCAGGAGAACGGAGGCGGCGATACCGCTCCAGCACAGCACGTTGAGAAGGGCGTCAGTTGGCGACAGCCACAGCAGCGTAGGGAAGAGGCGATAGGCATCCGTGCCGTACGCCTCATGGGCACGGCTGAGGAATTCCCCAACCGGGAGAATCCCGTGTTCGCCAACCAGGCCCGCGAGCTGCGCCGCCAGTGACCCGAAGGCGATCAGATAAATCAGCGCAAGAAGCCGGCTGAACATTGCTGACGAATCGTCTGTCACCTTTCACGTCCTCGCAACTCTGATCACTTGAAGGCCGACCTGAAGGTCGGCCTCTACCAGCGGGCAGGAGTGATCAGTTCATGCGGCTCATCAGCACGGCTTCCATCGTCTTCATCGCAACGATTGCTGCGGCAGTCTCCGGGCTCGCCGCGGCTCCCCAGCAGGGGGCACCAGGCGCCATCAACCCGCGCAGTTCCCGTCCCGACGGTCAGGCGATCTTCCGCTTCGACACGTTCGGTGACGAGCAGCTCTGGACCGATGTGCTTCGCATGCACGAAGTGGTCGCGACGGTCAGCCCCGCGACCGCCCTTGGGGTCGGTCTCAAGGTCGACGTCGATGCGCTGCCCGCGAACATCATCGCCGCGCTCCGCGCGGGTGCCGTCGATCTGGACGATCCCGCCGTGACCCTCGCGTTACTGCGTCTGAATGCCGTAGTTGGCGTCAAGGGCGTGGTGAACGACAGCGGCCGGCTCACGTCTCTTGGCGTGACATGCGCGCTGTGTCACTCGTCGGTTGACGACTCGTTCGCGCCCGGCATTGGCAGGCGCCTCGATGGCTGGGCCAATACCGATCTGAACGTTGGCGCAATCGTCGCGCTCTCGCCGGCGTTAGACGAGGCGACAAAGACAGAGTTCAGAACGTGGGGACCCGGCAAGTACGATCCGCGACACCACGCCTTCAACGGGGTTCAGATCATTCCGCTGAACAGCCCCTCGCGCCCGGTCGTCATCCCTCCGATCTACGACCTGAAGGGCGTCGAGTTTGAAACGTACACGGCCGATGGGCCGATCTCGTACTGGAACAGCTACGTTGGGGTCGGGCAGATGGGCGGCCGCGGTACCTTCATTGATCCGCGGATTCCACTCTTCATCCTGCAGACGCCAGACCTCGTCACCCCGAAACTTCCGGCGCTGCTCGATTACCAACTGAGTCTTCACGGCCCGAAGGCGCCCTCAGACAGCTTCGATCACCGGGCGGCTGCGCGAGGGAAACAGTTATTCAGGAACGAGGCCGGATGTGCGTCCTGTCACCAGGGCCCGAACTTCACTGATGTGGTGAGTGGACCGGACAAGTCAGTGCCTGTCCTGCACGACCCGGCCGAGGTCGGAATGGACCCGGTCTACGCATCCAGATCAGCAACGAAGCAGTACCGAACGACGCCGCTGCGAAGTCTGCTGCAGCACGCGCCGTATTTCCACGACGGAAGCGCTCATGATCTGCGTGCCGTGGTGAACCACTACAACACGTTGTTCAGTCTGAACTTGACGGAGGAGGAGAAGAGCGACCTCGTCGAATATCTGAAGTCGCTCTAGCGGACGGTACCGTAGCTTCCGCCGTCAGGCGGAAGCTACTTGAGATTCTTGTAGACGATTTCTTCGACGCCTGAATACACCTTCATCGACGCCTCGTCATAGAACGGCAACGTCTGCATCATGACGACGACCCCAATCTCGCGACTCGGGTCGATGAAGAAGTGGGTGTTGAAGATGCCCGCCCAGGTGCCGCTGCCTGGTGTCCGCATGTTCGGGTGCTTCGCGTTCGCAAGCTGGAATCCGAGTCCCCACTTGTCCTCGCCGGCGCCGACGGGGAAGTTCCTCGACAGCGACAGGTTCGTCGATTGCTGCAGCGGCACGACGACGCTGCCCGTGTGGTTCTGGAACATCGTCTTGACGGTCTTCTCGTTGACGATGCGCGCGTTCCCCAGTTTCCCGCCGTTGAGCAGCATGCGCAGGAAGAGGCCGTAGTCGCTGGCGGTGGAGTAGAGACCGCCGTCGCCCTGGACCTGCGCCGGAATGGGCCCCTGCACCGGACGCTCGGTGAACTTTCCATCGGCGCCGCGCTGATTGACCGCGACGACGCGCGGGTACTTTGACTGCGGCACGAGGTAGCTCGTGTCCTGCATGCCGATTGGCTTCAGGATTCTCGAGTCCAGATAGGCGTCGAGCTTCTGACCTGAGATTGCTTCCACGACCAGCCCGAGCACTCGTGTGCTCGCCCCGTACGCCCAGTTCTCGCCCGGATCGAACAGCAGCGGCAGATCCAGCTCGGTCTTGCCGGTCTTCTGCGACAGCGTGGCGACCGTCTGGCTCGCGAATCCATAGCCGATGCCCGACGTGTGCGTCAGCAGGTGGCGGATGGTGATCGGCCGCTTCGCCGGGCGCGTCTCATAGCTGCCGTCCGCTGCGTTGAACTTGCTGATGACGACCGGGTCCTTGTACTTCGGCAGATACTTCGCCACGTCGTCGTCAAGTTTCAGCTTCCCTTCGTCGGCGAGCATCATGATGGCGACGGAGGTCACCGCTTTGGTCATCGATGCGATGTTGAAGATCGTGTCCTTCGCCATCGGCACGTTCTTGAGCGTGCTGCTCTTGCCGAATGCCTCGTTGTAGAGCACCCCGTCCTTGTTGACGACCGTCACCACCACGCCGGGGACCTCGCCGCGGGCGGTCACGTCGGTCAGGAATTTCGACAGAGCCGCCGTTCCCGACTGTGGAATCGCAGGCGCTGCAGCGGTCAGCGCGGCAACGAAGAGGACGGGCAGTAGCCAGAGCAGTCGTTTCATTTGCCGTATCTTAGGACGAATGGTGTCTGATGACCACGCGGATATCCTCGCGCTGGCGGAGGCGTTCGACGCAATTGAACGCGATGCCCGCGGTCTCGTGGGTGGGCTGACCGCGACGCAGGGCGTCTGGCGTCCGGCGCCCGGATCCTGGAGCATCGCGGAATGCCTCGATCACCTTGCAACGGCGAATCGGGTGTACCTCCGACCGATGGAGGCGGCGGCTGCGCGAGCGTTGCAGCGCGGCCGTGTCCGGCGGCGGCCTGCGCTGCCTGGTCTGATCGGCGGCTGGTTCGTCAGGTCGCTCGAGCCTCCTGTGAAGCCGCACTTCAAGATGAGAGCGCCGAAGAAGATCGTGCCGCGCGAATCACCGCCACTGGACGATGCGGTTCGGCAGTTCTTCGCGACCCACAATGAGATGCGGGCGTTTCTCCAGAGGTACGCCGACATCGATCTCTCGGGCGTCAGCTTCGTGAATCCGTTCATCCGCGGCATTCGATTCAGCCTTGCCACAGGCCTGCACGTCACCGCGGCTCACGATCGACGTCATCTCTGGCAAGCCTGGAACGTGAGGAACGCTCTGCATGCGTCGAATCAGCGCACCTGATCTAGTACTCGAGTTCATCCGCCGCATGTGGGCGGTCGATCACGAACTGCAGCGGGCATCGAAACGGATGGTCGGGCGCATCGGGCTGACGGCGCCGCAGCGGCTCGCCGTTCGTTTCATTGGCCGTCACAGCGGCGTCACGCTGGGCCAACTCGCCGAGCTGCTCCATCTGCACGCCGGCACCGTCACCGGCATCGTGCGAAAGCTCGAAGAGCTGGGGCTGGTGGTCCAGACGCGCAGCCTGGAAGACACGCGTCGCCGGCATCTGGCGTTAACGGCGAAAGGCCGTGAGATCGACCGTCGCCGGAAAGGTACCGTCGAAGCGGCGGTGCGGCGGACCGCCTCCGCGGTGACGTCTAGAGAGCTCGCGACCGCGGCCGCGGTGATGGACGTGCTGGCGAAGAACCTGGCGGCGGAGTAGCTGCGATCAGTTGCGCGGGTTCTCCTCGCCGCGGCTGGAGCGGTTGGCCATCACCAGCGTCACGAAGATCACGATGCAACCGATGGTGGAGACGACAGCGAAGGTTTCGAACACGGGCCCTCCTAGGCCGGGGGACAAACAATACTTTCACGTACAAGTATATCAGGAGGGCAGGTTCATCTTCGCCATCAGCGCCCGGAACCGTGGCAGTGCCCGCACACGGTCATAGATCGGGTCGACGGACGGCATATAGAAGCCTGTGTGACGCTCGCCGACGGCGCGTTCGAGCCAGTCCAGCGCGGCGTCTGTGTGGCCGAAGCCCATTTCAATTTCGGCGATGGGAAACGCCGGGTAATAGCCTTTCTCCCGCCGGCCGAGGAGGTCCTGCTCGAGCCGCATGGCCTCGTCGCGCTGACCGCTCACCGCCAGTGCATAGCCGAGATCGCCGAGCGTGAACGGGACGGATCCGATGAGCTCGTTCGACTTGTGCAGGTGGTGAACCGCCCTGGTCCAATCGCCGGCGGCCAGATACGAGCGGCCGAGGTAGTGCACGCCGAGGCCGTAGTTCGGTTCTGTTTCCAGCGTGTGCTCTTGATCCAGGATCGCCTTTGCCGGCTGACCTGTATACGTGTAGATGTTGGCGGCGAAGATCGCGGGTTCGAGCCACCGTGGGTTGGCGTCCAGCGATCGTTTGTACGCGACCCTTGCTTCGTCGAACCGACGCATGTCGACGAGAAAGTCGCCGTACCAGCTCCATGCGGACGTGTCCTTGGGATTCAGTTCGACCGCACGACGGAAATTTCTCTCCGCCTCCTGATGATTCCAATCCAGGTAGTGGCTGACAAAGCCGAGCACGCGCCAGCTGAAGCTCAGTGACGGATCCAGACGCCGCGCCTCCTCCGCCTCGCGCCGCGCCTCGTTCATCGTCTCCGACGGCGGGTGTTCGCCGAACCAGGTGAGCGCCATGTGTGCAGTTGCGAGCCCTCCCCAGGCACGCGCGAACTTCGGATCGAGTTCGATGGCCTGCCGGTAGTAGCGAGTGCCGGTTTCGATCTGGACGCGTCCCGCGTTCGCACCAAAGCGCGCGAGTTCGAACAGACGCCACGCCTCGTCGTTCGTGGTGCCGCGTTCGGCGAGCCTGGTCTCCGCTGCCCGCACTCGCATTCCGATGGCGACGGCGGCGACGACGATGGCCACGGCTGCTGCGGCCCACCACAGCGGTCGGATACGTCTCGGCCGTGATTCACCGGCGGTTGCTTCCACCACGACGCGGCGCGAGACACGCCACGCGTCAAGCTCGCGGGTATACGCGTAGACCGACCCGCGTTTGTCGTGCTGAAGCCGATGGACCGGTAGCGCCTCGTTTGCCTCCCACCGGCGGACCGTCCGCTCGCTGCGATTCAGGTACGCAGCAATCTCCTTCCAGGAGTCCAGGCGATCCGCCACCGGAAGCGCTTCGACCTTGCGATCGGGCTGCACGGCGCGATTCTAGACCGGAAAAGAGGCGGTCATTAGCGGTCAAACCCTTTATGGCCGGTCGTTTCCGTTGATCGGCCAAACACATGCCGGCACAGTCCGGCTTTCCACCGCCACCCGTTGCGGAGTGTCCGGCTTCAGCCCGACCGAAGCCTTCCGCGGCTGATGGCTTAACCCAGGAGAAGACCGATGACTGCCCGAATTCACGTCCGACCCTCCCGATCGCTGGCCGTTGTTGTTGTCGCCGTTGCCACCCTCGCGGCGTCAGCCTTGGACGCGAGGGCCAACTGCTTCACCACGCCGCCGAAGCTGCCGATCGCTCAGCCCCGGCTTCAGGCGCAGGCACAGCGGACTGTGGCCGCTCAGGCGACGTCGCAGGCCGCCGACACGTCCGCCGCTGGTCGTCAGATCGTCGGCATGTGGGCCAGCGAGTTCGTCGCCAACACACCCCAGGGGCCGAAGCTGTGGGATCAGGGGTTTGAGCTGTTTCACGAAGACGGCACCGAGGTGGCTATCGACAACGCGGTTCCGCCCTCGCTCGGAAACGTCTGCGTCGGCGTCTGGAAGAGCGCGGGGCCACGGACGATCAAGCTGCGCCACATGGCGTTCAACTGGAACCTTGATGGCACGCCGGCCGGGACCTTCCTGCTGCTGGTGACGGCAACCGTCAGCGCGGACGGGAAGACCTACGACGGGACGTTCGAATCGGACAGCTTCGATGTAGACGGGAACGTTCTGCCGGATTGGCACGCCGAAGGGACGGTCTCTGCGAAGCGCATCACGGTCGACTAACCACTGTCGACGCTTCCGCCTGAAGGCGAACGCCACGGAATCCACACCGGAGTCTCGCGGCTTCCCCTTCAGGCGGATCACAGTACGATCAGATCTTCCGGCCAGTGAGCTTGCGCAGCTTCTCCGCTGGCTGCTTGAGCGATCGGCCCCGTTTGAGCAAGTCGGCCCACAGATCGCCGACCTTGGCGACGCGCTCGGGCATGTTGCGCAACGTGAAGCTCCCGGGGCTCACCTTGCCGCGCTCGACCTCGTCCCATGCGCATGGTGCAGACACGGTCGCGCCCGGCTTTGCGCGCACCGTGTAGGCAGCGGCGAACGTGGCGCTGTAGCCGTTTCGTCCGGTGTCCATATAGATTCGGCCGCGCCGATCGACCTTGCTGAATTCCTGCGTCAGCTGATCGGGCGCCAGGCTGACGAAGAACGTCCCCACCGCATTCGCGAACCGGACCACGGTGTCGATCGGTGTCTTCCCATCGACCGGCACCACGATGTGGAACCCCTTTCCACCGGTGGTCTTGATCCACGAAGGCAGGCCGAGCTTCTCGAGCAGATCCCTCAGCCCCACCGCTGCTGCCCGCACGGACTTGACGTCGTCTTTCGATGGATCCAGATCGAACACACAGAGGTCCGGGTAACGAAGATCCGGCACACGGGAGCCCCATACGTGGTGAGTGATCGTGTTCTGATTGGTCACCCACATCAGCGAACGCAGGTCGGTAATCACAGGGTGATGGACGACGCCATCCTTCTTGGGCACGTCCACGCGCTGCAGCCACTCGGGAAAGCCCTTCGAGACGTCCTTCTGCCAGAAGCCCTTGGCGCCAATGCCCTGCGGATAGCGCTCCATCGTCAGCGGTCGGCCGCGCAGGTGCGGAAGGATGACGGGCGCCATCGCTTCGTAATACGCAGCCAGGTCGCCCTTGGTGATCCCGTCTTCGGGGAACATCACCTTGTCGGGATGCGTGATCACGGCCTTTCCCTGACGACGTCGCGTGCGCTCTTGTCGATGCGGACATTGAGGAGCCGCGGATGCCGGAGCTTGTCGTTGTCCGTCCACTCGATGAACCCGACCTGCACGACGATTTCCGGTTGCACCCAGTGTGCTCGCAATCGCGGAAGCCCGACAGCTCTGGTGAACGGTGGCTTTGGAACTTCGAGTCGATCGAGTCGCGCGCGAAGGTCGAGCAACAGCTTCGTATCGAAACCGGTACCGATTTTTCCCGCAAACACCAGGTCGTCACCTTCGTGGTAGCCAACGAGCAGCGCCCCGAGGCCGACGCGCGTGCCCTGCGGATCCGTAAACCCACCGACGACCAGCTCCTGCGAGAGCTCGCACTTCATCTTCAGCCAGTGCTTCGAGCGTCGATGTTCGTAGGGCGAGCCGCGCCGCTTGGCGATCACGCCCTCCCAGCCCTCTTGGCGTGCCCGTTGCCACGGCTCCGCGTCCTCGAGCAGCTCGACACGCTGCATTGGCGCAGTAAACGGCAGCTCCTTCAGCAGCGCGCGTCGATCTTCGAGCGGCAGCGACGTCACGTTATGACCGTTCAGCCAGAGGATGTCGAACACGTGATACCCGCCCTGACTGGCGCCCCAGGTCACCTCGCCGTCGAGGATGACTTCATCAACCGGTAATCGCATGACGGCGGCGGCCAGCGGCGGTAGATTCTGCGGCAGGTGATTGCGTGAGTAAAGCCGAACATCGTCACCGCGCTTGTACGCGAGCAGCCGGATGCCGTCGAATTTCTGCTCGAACAGCCACTCGTCGCTGCTGAAACGCTCCTGCGTAAGGGTGGCGGCCATCGGCTCGAGCCAGTCGGGCATTTTGGTCTCGGCGGCCATCGATGGCGAAGAGAATACCGTCGATCCGGGCGTCTCCCGGTGACGGTTTTCTGTGGCCGGCTACGCAATGGATCCAGGGGGATAATCCGTCATGCTCAGCTCATCCAGACTGTCGCGGCTCATATCGGCCGTGGGCTGCCTAATCCTGCTTCCGGCCTTTGCCGGCGCGCAGCAGCCGCTGCAGTTCAACGTTCCGTATAGCTGCCAGGACGGCGTTACCCGGATCATCACGCGTTGTGCGACAAACGCCCGCGGCGGGGAAGTGTGTTTCTGGCGCGAAGAGAAGAACGGTCAGCTGATCGTCGAGATCTTCAACGTGCGCGGACAGATGGACGGCTGGCTGGCGATGTGTAAGGCGCCGCCCGCTCAGCCCGTTGCTGGTGCTCAGAGCGCCGCCGGCGCTCAGCCCGCCGCCGCGCGGCCAGCGGCGCAGCCGGTGGCTCCGCCGCCGATGCCTGGTCGGCCTGGACAGCCGACGAATCCTGCCTACGTTGCGGGCATGCCGTCTCCTGACGTCGTCAGGCAGAAGATCCAGGGCAGCAATGCGGCTGACACGCTTGCGCGGCAGGTTGCGGTATTGAACAGATTGCCGCGCCTCATCGAGCGCATGCGCATGGCGCCGGAACGCGGCTACAACCTGACGCCGGATGAGCAGCAGGCGGCGAACGCGTACAACCTGACGTCGTACCAGATGTCTCAGGCGTACATGAAGTCCGCGACTCCGGAAGCAGTGAAGACCTTCCAGGAGATGGTGGGTCGGTACGAAGGCGACCCGGCGCTGAACGACCAGATGATGGGACTCCTGTCGCCCGCGGCGATTGCCGACTACCGTCGCGTGGATCGGGGAGCCAGCGATCGGGCGCAAGCGCGAACCGATCAACAGCGGCGCGAGGCCGAAGATGCGCTGAAGGCGCCGACGACGCCTGCTCCCGGCGGGCGGCAGATTCCCAACGACCCTGGCACTGTCGCCACGCGCCGATGCCTCGAGCTCGGCGGCGGCACCGCGGAATGCCTTGGCAAGGGGTTTCAGACCGGCTTGCTTGATCTCGCGGGCTTCGGCGGAAATCCGCTGACCGCCGTCGTCACGAACGGAGAGAGTTTTCCCGGAGTGCGCATCGGCGGATCCTTTGCGGCAGCGGGTGGTGTGAAGCTCGAATTCAGTGAGGGCACGGCGACCATTTCGTCGTGCGGCAAGCTCATACCAGCCAGCCGGTCCTATACCGTCACGAAACGCGGGAATCAACTTCAGGTCGATATCTCCAACGAGCCGAAGCCGCTCGTCATCGTGCTCGGGCCGAACAATGTATTTACCGGGCCGGCGACCTTCCCGATTACCGGCGACATCATCACCGGGTATCGCTCGGTGTACGTCGAGCAGCGCCGCGTGAGCGACAACACCATCGTTCCCGGCAGCGGCCATTATGAACAGGTGCCGAATTACGAAACGAGGACCCTGAACTGTGGATTCGCCTCGTTGCGGGCCATCGCACCGGCGCAGCCGGAAGCCGGCGTGATCAGCAGCCTTGCCGGGGTTCTCAACGGGAAGCCGGATCCGGCGGCGCAGCTCTCAGGCACGACCGAGGCTCCGGCCGGTCCGCGCATGGGCGGTACGTACGCGGGCGGTGGTCTGCAGGTGGAGTTCCGATCGACCAGCGCGGTGCTCGATTGCGGCGCCGCGCATGTCATGCGCCCGTACGAGGTGCAGAACGCGGTCGATCGCGTGGTGGTCATCGTCCGCAACGGCGGCGTGCCGCTCACCCTGACCCTGCGACCGGATGGAGCGCTGGTCGGCTCCGGCACCGTAGACGTTGCAGGGCGGTTAGTCACTGGCACCACGGACTCCGCCGTGACATTCGCCCCGCACACAGAACGTTGCACGGTGAGCACGTTGACGGTCCGGAACCAGTAGCGACGTCGAGTACGGTGACCGTTTCCTGAGGTCCGGCTAAAGCCGGACACTACGTCAGGAGGTCCGGTTAAAGCCGGACACTGCGTCGTGGAAGGTCAGACGGCGTTGCGGGTGGCGCGGGCGAATTTGCCGCTGTACATCCGCGAGTCGGCAGTGGCGAACAGCGCGTCGAACGTAGTGCCGTCGTCCGGAAACATCGCGACGCCAGCGCTGACGCTCAGCTCGGCGCAGAACTGCATCTCGCGTCCGGTGGCGGTGATTTCGGCCTGCATCCCCGAGATACGACGCTCCGCGTCGGCCCTGTTGCAGCCTGGAAGGACGATCAGGAACTCGTCGCCGCCGTAGCGCGCGCAGAGGTCCGAGGCGCGCAGCGTTCGGCCGAGACAGTGGCCGACATGGCGGAGCGCGTGGTCGCCGGCGGTGTGGCCGCCAACGTCGTTGATGCGTTTGAAGCCGTCCATGTCGAGCAGGGCCATGGTCAGCCGGCCGCCGGTCCGTCTGGCGCGGGCCAGCTCTCGATCGACGTAGTCGATCGCGAAGCGCTTGTTCGGCAGGCCGGTCAACTCATCGGTGATCCCGTCGTTCATGCGGGCAAGGCACGCCTGATAGTTCTTGTGGAGGATCGCCAGCGAGGCGGCCAGGAGTGGCACCAGCCAGTAGTCCTGCGCCTGAATGCCGTACGCCACGACGGCGCTGAGACCGGCGCCGATCAAATAGCTTGGCCACACCGACAGGAGGAAGTCGAACCACACGCTATGAAACGGATCGCCGACGGTCAGCGACACCGCTCCAGCGATCAGCCCGGCGTTCACCAGGAAGAACACCGTCGCCGCCGCGGCGAATGGTTTGATTTCGAGCGCCGTCCCATCTGCCGGTCCGCCCAGCAGGACGTAGACGAATCCGGCCACGCTCATCGACAGTGCCAGAGCGCCGACGCTGAAGAGCGTCTGATGCACCGGATTGCGGGTTTTGGTGCCGAAGGTGCACTGCGTCCACGCGCTCCACGCAGAGACGAGCACCGCGGTATCGGTGCCGCAAATGACCAGAGCAATGAGGTCGGTGATATGAGACGGCGTCAGCGTCGCGCCACTGCCGAGCACCGCCATCTCGACCTTTGCCTGCGACGCGAGGAATGAGACCGCAAGGAGTGCGGCGAGAGTCAGTGGCTTCGCGTGGCTGGTTCCGACTGCACCGGCGACCACAGCCGTGCCTGCGGCAATCACCGCCGCCACATAGATGCGAGTGCCGAGCGGCGACTTGTTTACATCGGTGCGGCGGCGTGTCGTCAGGTTCAGTCGGGATTGCGGATCTCGCTCGACACGGGAGATCTTTCCGCCCGCGTGCACTTGCCAGTGCCTTGGCTGCGCACGATCCAGAGTCGACACGACGGCAACACTTGAGGGGCGTTGTTGCGCGTGCCCCGGACTGCTGTTATCGGGTCGATCTGACGTTCCCCACACGATCCGCTCGTTATTCACAGATTTGCCGGTGAGCGTAGCAACGGCGATGCCGACTCGACAGGTTTACGCTAAGGCCTTGCTCGGGAGTGATTTCCTTGATTCGGCGCAATCCTGGAGATCCGCGGGCGTGGCGCAGATTGGAACAGCTCAGACCGAGATCGGAACACGCGTGTGTTCACTATCGAAGTAAGGACGTGACACGTGACTCCATCCGAGATTGATGTCTCGCGGGCGTTGCTGCGCCACATCGTTGCGACGCTGACGTATCGTGCCGCGAAGGTGCTGCGCGATGTGCCCCCTGAATTCGGTGGAACGACCTTCGGGTCGTCCACGCGTACGCCGGTGCTGATCGTCGCGCACCTTGCGGACCTGATGTCATGGGCCGTGCGGCTCACGCGCGGCGAGTTCTCGTGGAAGGCCGAGGGGGGCGACGACTGGAACACCGAAGTGACGCGCTTTTTCAGCGGGCTCACGGCTCTCGACGCGGCCCTCGCATCCGATGATTCGCTTCGTGGCCCGGTCGAGCAGCCGGTGGAGAAGCTGATTCAGGGTCCGCTTGCTGATGCGCTTACGCACGTCGGGCAGCTGGCGATGCTGCGCGGAATGGCGGGGGCTCCCATTCGCCCGGAAAGTTACGCGCGTGCCGATATCGTCGTCGGTCGCATCAGCCTGGAACAGACGCCGCCGCGGGCGCCGTTCGAGGGCGATGCGAGCATCCGCACGTAGTGACCGGCTTTCGCCGAACCGCAGTTGATCCACGACAGCCCGGCGGAAATCGAACTGCGGCCCTAGCTGAGAATCTCCTGCACGATGCGCTCATAAATGGTCGACAACGGTGTGATGTCCGCGATGTGCACGTGCTCGTCGATGCCATGAATCGATGCGCCCAATGGCCCGAACTCCACCACCTCGCGCGCGATGCTGGCCAGGAACCGGCCATCTGAGGTGCCGCCGGTTGTCGAGAGCGTCGGCGTAGTACCGGTCACGCCGGCAACCGCGGCACTGACGACGTCGACGAGCCCGCCACGCGTTGAGAGAAACGGCGCCCCCGAGAGCGACCACTTCAATTCATAGTCCAGCCGATGCGCATCGAGCACCGCGTGCACCCGCGCCTTCAACTGATCGGCGGTCGACTCGGTTGAGAATCGGAAGTTGAACATCACGTCGAGCGTACCGGGAATGACGTTGTTGGCTCCGGTGCCGGCATGAATGTCGGACATCTGAAAGCTGGTTGGCGAAAAGTACTCGT
This sequence comes from Vicinamibacterales bacterium, assembly GCA_035647075.1. Taxonomy (GTDB): domain Bacteria; phylum Acidobacteriota; class Vicinamibacteria; order Vicinamibacterales; family UBA2999; genus Gp6-AA40. The sequence goes on from DASROF010000170.1 coordinate 18,447, forward strand.
TGCCTCGGTCCCATTCGATCGCCGCCAGCTCAGTGAGCGCAGGCAGGGCAGTCTGAATCGGATTACGCCCGCGTTCGGGATAGGCGATGTGGCACTGGATGCCGTTGACGCGGAGTACGCCGTTCAGGGATCCGCGGCGTCCGTTCTTGATCGTGTCGCCAAAGCGCGAGACCGACGTCGGCTCGCCGACGACGCAGGCGTCGATGCCTTCCTGCCGCGCCCGCAGCTCACGGACAACGGCCGCCGTGCCGTCGACAGCGGTGCCTTCTTCGTCAGAGGTCAAGAGCAGTGCGAGCGATCCACGATGACGCGCCTCGCGCGCCACGAACCGCTCAGACGCTGTGACCATTGCCGCAACCGACGCCTTCATGTCCGCGGCGCCACGGCCGAACAGCGCGCCGTCGCGTTCGGTTGGCACGAACGGATCGCTGGTCCAGCGATCGACCGGACCCGGCGGAACGACATCCACGTGCCCGGCGAGGCAGACGACGGGTGAGCCACTGCCATGCCGGGCCCAGAGATTCTTCACGGGCGCGCGATCGATCCGGTCGCAGTCGAAGCCCGCTTTCGACAGCCGCGTCGCAATCAGATCGAGCGCGCCCCCATCATCCGGCGTGAGGGATCGACAGGCGATGAGCTGCTTCGCGAGATCGAGCGTCTCGCGATCGATTTCAGTCACGACTCAATCACGCAGCAGCTCGTTGATGGACGTCTTGGCGCGCGTGGCCGCGTCAACGCGCTTCACGATGACGGCGCAGTACAGCGAGTACTTCCCGTCCGCCGAGGGGAGACTGCCGGGCACGACCACTGAGCCAGACGGTACGCGCCCATAGTGCACCTCGCCAGTCGCCCGATCGTAGATCTTCGTGCTCTGTCCGATGTAGACGCCCATCGACAGGACCGAGTTGGCCTCGACGATGACCCCTTCGACGACCTCGGATCGGGCGCCGATGAAACAGTGGTCTTCGATGATGGTCGGGTTCGCCTGCAGCGGCTCGAGAACGCCGCCGATGCCGGCGCCGCCGGAGAGGTGGACATTCTTGCCAATCTGCGCGCACGAACCAACGGTCGCCCAGGTGTCCACCATCGTGCCGTCGTCCACATAGGCGCCGATGTTGATGTACGACGGCATCAGCACCACATTGCGGCCGATGAACGTGCCGGTGCGGACGGTGGCCGGTGGCACCACCCGGAAACCGCCCTCGCGGAACTGCGACTCGGTATAACCGTCGAAACGAAGTGGCACCTTGTCGAACCACGCGTCATGCCCGCTTGCGGGCATCAGCATGTTGTCGTGAGTCCGGAAATAGAGCAGCACCGCCTTCTTGATCCACTGGTGCGTGACCCAGCCCTGTTCCGTTTTTTCCGCGACGCGCAGGCGGCCGGCGTTCAGCTCGCTGATGACCTGCTCGAGTGCGCCGGAAAGAATCGGTCCGATGTGGACAGGTGAGATTTCGGTTCGGCGCTCGAATGCCTCGTCGATGATGCTCTCGAGGGCACGGACGTCAGTCACAACCGGATCAGCCATCAGCGGCAGTCCTCCTACGCCCTCCGGGCTTCGGAGGACAAGAACTCTATGATGCGTCGGGCAGCGTCGACGCAGTCAGTAATGGGTGGAACGAGCGCAATACGGACGAATCCGCTGCCCGGATTCTCACCGTGGGCCTCGCGTGCCAGATACCGGCCCGGAAGTACGGTGACGTTCGTGGCCTGATACAGATTGCGCGTAAACGACTCGTCGTCTCCACCGGGCACTCCAGCCCAGTAGTAAAAGCTGGCGTCGGGCTCGTGAATCGTGAGCGCCTGCCGCAGCATCGATCCAACCGCCGCGAACTTGTCACGGTAGCGCAATCGATTGTCGCGCACATGTTCCTCGTCATTCCACGCGGCAATGCTGGCGTGCTGCGCCGCCGGGTTCATCGCGCATCCATGATATGTGCGATAGAGCAGGAACTTCTTCAAGAGTGCCGCATCGCCTGCGACTCCGCCCGAGCGCAGCCCTGGAACATTGGAGCGCTTCGACAGGCTGGTGAACACGACCAGGTTGCGGAAGCGGTCCCGCCCGAGTCTCTGGGCTGCTTCGAGCCCGCCAATCGGCGGTGAGGCTTCGTCCGGATAGATCTCCGAATAGCACTCGTCAGACGCAATCACGAAGTCGTAGCGGTCGGCGTAGTTGAACAGCGAGCGCCATCCCTCGAGGTCCAGCACGTGTCCCGTCGGATTCCCCGGCGAGCAGACATAGAGGAGTTGTGTCCGCTGCCACTGCTCCTCAGTCAGTGACTCGAGATCCAGCTTGAATCCGTTGCGCGCGGTCTGATTGAGAAAGACCGGCTCAGCGCCGGCCAGCAGCGCCGCTCCCTCATAGATTTGGTAGAACGGATTGGGACAGGCGACGACCGGTGCAGCGCGGGAACTGTCCACGATCGCCTGGGCAAACGCGAATAGCGCTTCTCGTGAGCCATTGACTGGCAGCACTTCGCTCGCGGAATCGAGGCTGGTCAGGCCGTATCGGCGTTGGAACCAGGCGGCCATCGTCTCGCGCATCGCGTCGAGTCCGGCAGTGGCCGGGTAGGTCGAGAGGCCGTCGAGATGCGCGAGCAGCGCCCGGCGAACGAGGTCGGGCGTCGGATGCTGCGGCTCGCCGATTGAAAGCCGAATCGGCGGCAATGACGCCGGCGTGACACCGTGAAACAGGGCGCGAAGCCGTTCGAAGGGATAGGGTTGGAGGCGGTCGAGACGCGGGTTCACGTTAGGAATCTAATTCAACCAGATCGGGGCCCTGCCGTCTAAGCTGTCGGACGTTCACTTACATGATGGTCGTGGGCACGGTTGTTCTGGCCCTTCTCCTGATCGGCGTGCTCTATCAGCGGATTGGTGCGCAGCGCAGTCAGCGTGCCCCCATCGGGACGCTGATTGACGTCGGCGGCCATCGCCTGCACGTGAACTGCGCCGGCGCGGGGAGCCCGGTGGTGCTCTTCGAAGCGGGCATTGCGGCCTCATCGCTCAGCTGGGCGCTGGTGCAACCGGCGATCGCACGGTTCACGCGCGTGTGTGCGTACGATCGTGCGGGACTCGCCTGGAGCGACCCGCCGTCGTCGCCGCGCACGTTCACTCAGATCGTTGACGAACTCGGTCGGGTGCTGACGCAGGTCGGGTCTGGCGAGCCATGCGTCCTCGTTGGGCACTCCTTCGGCAGCTTTGTCGTTCGCGGATACGCGGCGCGGTATCCGGATCGCGTGATCGGTCTCGTGCTGGTCGATCCGCCGACCGAGTGGCTGACGATGACGCCCCAGCGCCTGCGAACAATCCGGCGCGGCAGGCGTTTGTCGCGTGTCGGCGGGTGGCTGGCGCATGTGGGGGTTGTTCGTGCGTGTCTCGCACTGCTGACCGGCGGCGCGCCGGGGGCGCCGCGAGGCCTCGTCCAGGTGCTCGGCCCGACTGCGGCGCGAACGCTCGAACGTCTCGTCGGTGAGGTCCGAAAGCTTCCGCCAGAGGTTCACCCGATGGTGCAGGAGGCCTGGTGCCAGCCGAAATGCTATCGAGCGATGGCTGAGCATATGCGCGTGCTCGAGACTGAGGGAACCGTGATCGCGGCCATGCTGCCGCCGCCAGCGATTCCCACCGTCGTCATCTCCAGCGGCAACAACGCGCCCGAGCAGATCGCCGAACATCGTGCGCTCGCGTCACGATCGGCGGACGCACGCCATGTGATCGCCAATCGCAGCAGCCATTGGGTGCAGTTCGACGAGCCGGAGCTGATTGTCGATGCGGTCAAAGAGCTGGTCGACCGGCACGAAGTAAGATCCGTCCACGGAGACGCCCGATGAAGACGACCACAGGCACGTTGATCCTTGTCGTGCTTGCCGCAGGACTGCTTGGTCCGGCTAAAACCGGACACTACGAGCTTAGGGCTGACGCCGGACGCTACGATGCGGTCGCGGCGCAGGGCCCGCGCGGCCCGGCGCGCGACATCACGAACGTTGCCGGCGATCTCTACCGCGTGCGCAACGGGGCATGGGCAACGGTGTTTTACGTCACGCCGGACGGCATCATCCTCGGTGATCCGATCAATGTGGCGCTGTCGACCTGGCTGAAAGACCAACTCGCCCAGCGCTTCAAGGTTCCCGTCCGCTACGTCGTCTACAGCCACAGCCACTTCGATCATGCCGAGGGGGGCGCAGTGTTCGCGGACACGGCGAAATTTGTCGCGCACGAGAACATGCTGCGCAACATGGACGGCCGGTATCCGCAGATGCCGGGCGACATGCTCGATCGCAACGACAACGGCGTGATCGATCCCGACGAGATCGATATTCCAACGAAGACGCGTCCCGGTGTGTGTGGCTGGGGGCCGAGCTTCTTCACCACCTGGGATCACAATAAGGACGGCAAGGTCACACCAGGCGAGTTGCAGCGCGATATCCGCCGACCGGACATCGTCTACTCGCAGCGCATGCGACTTGAGCTTGGCGGCCACGTCGTCGAGTTGATCCATCCGGGGCTGAACCACTCGGACGATGCGACGGTGATGTACTTTCCGGCGGAGCGGGCGGTGTTTGCCACCGAGTTTCTGGCCGATGCGCTGGTGACCACGAACATCAAATCGCTGCCGAGCGCCTGCGGCCCGTTCGACGGCAGTCCGTTGTCGGAGTGGCTGAAGTCGTATCGAACCGTGGAGTCGCTCGACTTCGACATCCTGGCCGCCGGTCACGGAACCGGATTGTTCAAGAAAGCCGACGTCGCGATGACGCGCGAATTTTTCGAGGATCTGATTGCCGCGGTCAGCGCGGGGATGAAGCAGGGGAAGAGTCTCGAGGACATGGAGAAGACGATCCTCCTTGAGAAGTACAAGGACTGGGCGCAGTACGACCGGCTGCGGGTCTACAACATCCGCTCGGCGTATCAGAACCTGAAGACGTATCGCTAGTTAGCTAGTTAGCTAGTTAGCTAGTTGGTAGTTCGTAGTTCGTAGTTCGTAGTCTCGACTACGAACTAGCCAACTATCCAACCAGCCAACTATCCAACTACCAGCTACCAACTACCAACTACCAACCACCAACTACCAACTAACCAAAATCGTCATCACTGTCGCAACTTTCGTCGCACCGGCTTCCCTGAACACCCGTGTTTCTCACGCCGCTGCACGACGGTTCACGCCCTGACAGCCGGGCTGGAGAGCATCACCCTTGCACAGGCGGCAAGCGGTATATGGCGCTTCCCGTTGGCGTTCCGATGCAGCCTGTCGCGGCGGCCGCGACCGCCTCGTCGCGACGCTTCGTCTGGAACGAGAGCTTCGACTTCACACTGCTGGTTGCTCCGCTGGTGCTGGGTCTGCTGGCGGCAGCCGTGGTCACCTCGAACCCGGCACTCTACGCGGCCGTTGTCGTGGCCGATCTCTGGTTCCTGGGCTACCACCACGTGGTGTCCACCTACACGCGTCTGGGCTTCAGCTCGCGCACTCTGCGCCGCAACAGGTTTCTCGCGGTCGATCTGCTCGTCGTCATCGTGCTCGCGACGATGGCGCTCGCGTTCACGGCCGGCGCGTGGATCGTTGCGAGCGCGTTTCTCTACCTGCAGTGGTTCCACTACATGCGTCAGGGCTATGGCATCTCGCGGATGTACTTCCGCTCGACGCCAGAGGGGCAGGTCGCCGGTGCGCGCGACCTCGTCGCCGACGCGGTGATCTACGTGGTGCCCATCTTCGCCATCGCACACCGGTCGATGACGATGGGCGACATGTTTCTGGCGATGCCGATTAAAACGGTCGCGCCGCCTCAGGCTGTTGTCACCATGCTTGCGGTCATTGCCGCAGTAACGGTTGGTGCCTGGTTCGTCAGGTTTGGGCTGCGCGTGGCGGCGGGCGATGCCGACCTGCGGTACGAAGGCTTCATCTTCTCCCACGTCGTGATCTTTCTCGCCGCGTACGTCTGGATTGCGGACGCGAACGTCGGGTGGCTGGCGATCAACGTCTGGCACAACCTGCAGTACGTGCTGGTCGTGTGGATGGTGAACGTCAAACGTTACGGCGGGCGGGTCGATGCGGACGAACCGCTGCTGTCGCGAATCAGTCAGCCTGGCCGGCCGGTGACGTACTTCGTCTGCTGCCTCCTGATCACGACGCTGTTGTACCTGGTGCTCAACCGGTTCACGGTGCTCGTGCTCGGCGGCGGACTCGCGGCGACGCTTGGCATCTACATGGGGATTAACTTCCATCACTACATCGTTGACGCGCTGATCTGGAAGCGGCGATCCGGTCCGACGACAGCTGGACAGCAGAGCCCGGCTGTGGCGGCCTAGCAGCGTCGGATGTCTCAGCGAACCGTTGGCGGCGTGCATTGGGCCGAACTGGATGGCCTGCGGGCGCTTGCCATTCTGCTGGTGATGGCGCGGCACAGTCTGCGGCCGTTCATCGCTCCCGATGCGTACGCGCCCATTCTCACCATCGGTTCGATCGACCTGACGCCAGCGCTTCTGAACGGATGGATCGGCGTCGATCTGTTTTTCGTCCTCAGCGGATTTCTGATCGGCCGTCAGGCGTGGCGATGCGACAGCCTCGGGCGCTTCTGGTTCAAGCGGGTCACGCGCATCCTGCCGGCGTACTGGACGTGCCTGGCGATCGTGGCGGCTGCCATTACCGCGGCGGGCCGATGGCCGGCCGCCCGCGGCGACTTTCTTGCCCACATCGTGATGCTGCAGGACTACACCGGCAGCGTCTTCGTGCCGGCGTTCTGGTCGCTTGGCGCTGAAGAGAAGTTCTATCTGCTGGCGCCGTTGTTTGTCCTGCTGGTCGCGCGTTGCCGGCGCACGTGGTCGCAGGCGTGCGTGCTTGCGGCGATGTGGGCGATGCCGGTGCTCCTGCGCACGGTGGCGTCGGTCTCCGGTGAAGGCACGATGTCGTACATCGATTACTTCAATCGCTACCGCAGTCCGTTCCACCTCACCTGTGAGTCGCTGGTCCTCGGCTTCACGATCGCCTGGCTATCGCTGCAAACTGCCAACGTGGCTGTGCTCCAGCAACGCCGCACGCGCGAAGTGCTGTTCTGGGGCGGCACGGCCGCCGTCCTGTCGTGGCTGATGCCCTCAGAGATCCTGGGCCGGCTCACCACGTCCACCATCGTCGTTGCCCCGGCAGTGATCGGACTTGGTTTCGGAGCGATGGTGCTGGCGGTGGTGAGTGGAACCGGCAGTTTCAGTCGCGGGCTCGGTTGGCGCGGTTGGCGTCCGATTGCCACAGGCTCCTACACGCTCTACCTCACACACATGCTGGCGATCCCCGTGGCGCAAGTCGTCGCGGAGTCGCTGTCAGCCGGAGGCACGTCGCTCACGGGCCGATGGCTGGCGTTCCTGCCGTGGTACCTCGCGGTATCTGCCTTCGCAGCATTTGCGCTGCACAGACTCGTCGAAAAGCCGGTACTCAATTGGCGGGATAGATATCTCGAGTCGTCCGAATCGTTCGCCGCAGTTGGAACGATTCGAACGACCCCGACGATTCGAACGACCTGAACGGTTCGCTCGTTCAGTCCCGGCGGTCTTGACGCAAGTCGCGACGATCCTGGCGAAGGTCGCGGCGATCTTGACGAAGTTCACGGCTATCCTGCCGGAATTCGCTGCGGTCGTGCTCCCGACGGTCCTGGCGGAGCTCCTGGCGGTCCCCCCGAATCTCACGACGGTCGAGGCGCAGCTCCCGTCGGTCTTGCCTGACGTCCCTTGAGTGTGGCCGCGGTCCGGCGGAGGCTCCCGCTAACGGTAGAAGCGTAAAGGCCAGTGCAGCGATGACGATGGTGCGTAATCTACGCATGTTCGACTCCATTCAGGCGCTGTCTCTCAGACGGGACCGCCTGTGGAATCGTTGCCTCAGCTGTTGCCGTAGTGTCCGGCTTCAGCCGGACCTCGAGCAGAGCGTCTACTCGTCTGAGCGAGGCGCGTACCACTGCCGGGCGCGGACCTTCAGCGCGGGCTTCCGGGTACGGATTTCGAGCGAGCGCAGTCCGGCGCCGCGCGCCGGCTCAATGGCGATCAGATACTGATGCCGCAAGTCCTCGATGATGCGCCCCAGCGCCATGGCCTGGCGTGTTTCGGTGTCGGCCGCGAAATACTCGCCGCCGCTGGCCCGTGCGAGATCACCGAGCTCGCCGCCGATCGCCTGCGCGTCTGACGCGCCCTGTGTGTTCGCCGTCACTGCCAGGACGTAGACCGGCACATCGATCGTGCTCGCAATCCAGGCCACTCTTTCGGCCGAGTAGGTACTCCAGTTGTCCGAGCCGTCAGTCACGACCAGTACAGCACGGCGCTTCCGGGTGGTCTGGTCGACGACTCCCGCCGCTCCAGCGATCGCGTCGTAAATCGACGTCGCGCCCCACGTCTCGACCTCGTTCAGGCCCGTCCGTAGCCGGGCGAAATCGTTGGTGAATTCGCAAAGCCTCAGCAGCCGCGTATCGAAGCTCATTAACGCCACATCGTCGCTACGCGCGTTGAGCAGGTTGAGGAGTGTCTCGCCGACGCGCTTCGAAATCGCCGACGACTGACGCATGCTGCCGCTGCCGTCGATGAGCAGCGCCACGCTGATGGGTCCGTTGGAATCAGGCTGGACTTCGACGATCGGGCGGGTCTGCCCGCCGTCGAGCACGGTGAAGTCATCCTTCGTCAGCGTCGGGACGACGCGGCCCTGCTTGTCGCGGACGACCGCTGCGATCGTCACGACGTCGACGCTTGCCCGGAAGCGCGGCTGATCGTCCTGTTCCTGTGCGTGAAGCGGGACCGGACCAGATAACGCGAGCGTGAGCGCAAACGCGAGGATCGCGGCAGAAGCGTGCATCACAGCCTTTCAGGGGTTACCCCCTGATCTCGGTCACGATCGATGTTCGCTTTACTCGGCGTATCTGGCTATGCCGTTTGCTCCTCTGGCAGAGGCCCAAACATCGCCAGGCGAGCGGCTCGTCAGTGCTACGCTGACTGGGTGAACCAGGACGTTCTCGATCCACCGCAGGCGGCGCCTGTCATCGACTGCGCGGCCTACGCCCGAGGCACGCGCGCGGCCGCCCTGACCGTCGATCAGATCCAGGGCGCGCTTGCGTGCGAGGACCAGTTCGTCTGGATCGGACTGTACGAGCCGGACCAGTCGCTGTTACGTCAGGTGCAGCAGCAGTTCGGCCTGCATGACCTCGCCATCGAGGATGCGATCAACGCGCACCAGCGGCCGAAGCTGGAGTTGTACGAGGATTCGGTGTTCATCGTGCTGCGGACCGCCCAGCGCGTCGCGTCCACCGGACGGCTGGAGTTTGGCGAGACGCACGTCTTTCTCGGCCGCAACTACATCATCACGGTCCGACATGGCTCGATCCGGTCGCACGTCGGCGTGCGCCAGCGTTGTGAGGCCACGCCCCACCTGTTAGCGCAGGGGCCCGGCTACGTCCTCTACTCACTGATGGATTTCATCGTCGATCAGTACCTGCCGATCGTCAGGGAGATCGAGGAGGAAGTGCAGGAGCTCGAGGGCGTCGTGCTGGACGATCCGACGGCGAGCGACGCGACGGCGCGGATCTACCTGCTCAAGCGCGACCTCGTGGCGCTTCGCCGTGCCGTCTCGCCGCTGGCGGACGTCTGCAACCGGCTGCTGCGGTTCGACATCCCGCACATTCCCGCCGACACGCGTCCGTACTTCCGCGATGTGTACGACCACATCATGCGGCTGAACGAGTCGATCGACGCGCAGCGCGAGCTGCTGACCAGCGCCCTCGAAGCGCATCTCTCGCTGATGACCGTTGCGCAGAACGAGCACATGAAGCGGATCACCGCATGGGCCGCCATGATTGCGGTGCCGACGATGATCGCCGGTATCTACGGGATGAATTTCGAGGGCATGCCGGAGTTGCACTGGCGGTACGGATATGTGTTCTCGCTGGTTGCCATGGTCGTCTCGTGCCTGGGGTTGTACGTCGGCTTCAAGCGATCACGCTGGCTCTGACCTCGTTCTTCCACTGCTCGACGCAGATCGTGAGGTAAATCGATGACGCGCGATCACCAGCCTCATTCCCATGAGACGCGCGAGCATGGTCACGATCACGGTCATCACGAGCACGGGGTCGGCGGTCACACGCACAGCGTGAGCGCGGACGCCGACGGTCGGTATCTGACAATCGCGCTGGCGCTGATCGTCGGGTTCATGGCCTTCGAGGTCGTCGTTGGCATCGTGGCGCACTCGCTCGCGCTCCTGTCCGACGCCGCCCACATGCTCACGGACGCAGGCGCGCTTGCCCTGTCACTCGTGGTCCTGCGATATGTTCGGCATCCGGGCGGCGACGCGCTGACCTACGGGAGGCGGCGTGCCGAGGTGCTGAGCGGCCAGGCCAATGGCGCCGTGCTCATCGTGCTCGGCTTGATAGTGATCTACGAGGCGATTTCACGCTTGATCACACCACCCGACGTCGCCGGGCTGGCGGTGACGATCGTGGCGGCTGCCGGCGTAATCGTGAACCTCGCCGCCGCATGGGTGATGGCGAAGGCCAACCGCCACAGCCTGAACATCGAGGGTAGCTTTCAGCACATCCTGACCGACTTATATGCCTTCATCGGCACGCTCATCGCTGGCATCGTGATCCTTGTCACCGGATTCGACCGGGCGGACGCGATCGCCTCGCTGCTCGTGGCGGTACTGATGCTCCGATCGGGTTTCACGCTCCAGCGCAAAGCCATCCGCGTGCTCCTGGAAGGCGCGCCCGAAGGGATCGCACCTACCGAAGTCGGCGTGGCGATGGCTCACGGCGAGCACGTGAAAGAGGTGCACGATCTGCATCTGTGGGAACTCGCACCGGGCCATCCCATCCTGACGGCGCATGTGCTCGTCGCGCCCGGCGAAGACTGCCATGCGGTCCGCCGCACGCTCGAGCGGATGCTGCACGAGCGCTTCAAGATCGTGCATACGACACTGCAGGTCGATCACGTGCACCAGCAAGTGCTGTCGATTCAACGGCACGGAGCCCGGCCTTCGACGACGTCGTGACAGGCCTGATCGCGGTGGATCCCATCGCGGGCGATTCTAGCCGCCCGCCCCATCGACGTCGGTGAATCGATACCCAACCCAGGGCTCCGTCACGATGTACTTCGGTCGCGACGGGTCATCCTCGATCTTCTTTCGAAGCGCTCCGATCAGGACGCGCAGATGTTCCGGCTGGTCCACCGCGTTCGGTCCCCAGATCGCCTTGAGGATCATTCGATGGGTGACCACTCGACCTGGTCGCTGCGCCAGGTAGGTCAGGAGCTCGAACTCTTTCGGCGTGAGCCGGACTTCCTCGCCGTGGTTCGACACGCGGAATCGTTCACGATCGATGACGAGATCGCCGCGGACGATCGGCTGCCCTGCGGGCGATGACGTGTCGATGCGCCGGAGCGCCACGCGGATCCTGGCGAGCAGCTCCTGCGCGCCAAACGGCTTCGTCACGTAATCGTCGGCGCCGGCGTCGAGCGCAGTGACCTTGTCGTGTTCTGCCTCCCGCGCCGACAGCACGAGGATCGGAACGCTCGACGACAGCCTCACATGACGGCACACGTCGATGCCCGGCATGTCTGGCAGCCCCAGGTCGAGCACGATGACATCCGGCTTGTCGCGCTCCACGATGTCCAGGGCCGCGCGACCACTCATCGCCGAGGACACCTCATAGCCGTGGGCACGCAGCAGCGGCACTACGGTACCGATGATGTTCGGTTCGTCGTCGACGATCAGGACACGGCCAGGCATGGCTCAGTCAGCAGCTGCAAGGGAGGTGGAGTCCGGCACGGGCCGCGCGGACAGGCGAGTCGTTCCTGGAACAGCGATCGAGAATCGGGCGCCGACGCCGGGTACGTTTTCCGCCCAGATCCGGCCGCCAACGGCGGCGAGCAGGCCGCGTGCGATGGCGAGGCCCATGCCGGTGCCCGTTGTCTGGCGGGCGGCCTGGCCCCGATAAAACCGCTCGAACAGGTGCTCCAGTTCCTGATCATCGATCCCGGGTCCGAAGTCCGCGACGGTCACGCGTAGTTCGCCACCGTCGATGCGTGCGGTAATGACGAGCGGCGCAGAAGGCGGAGAGTAGCGCGCGCCGTTCTCCACAAGATGGGCGAGCGCGACGGAGACCAATCGCGGGTCAACGTCGATTTCGCTGGTGTCATCGGCGTTCACCCGCAGCGTTCGGCCATCCACCGCATGGCGTGCGTACACGGTTGCCGCGTCGACGATGTCGGCGGGAGTGACCCACTGCCGTTCGACATCGATGGCCGCCGCATCGATGCGCGCCATCGCGAGGATGTCCTCGAACAACCGCGTCAATCGATCGATCTCGACGACGGCTGCCTCCGCCTGTGTCTGGCGCCCCCCGGACGGCGGTGTCTCGGCGAGGTTCTCGATCGCCACTTTGATCGCCGTCAGCGGCGTACGCAGGTCATGGCTCAGTGATGCCAGTAAGGTGGACGCGAGGTCGGCCCGCTGCCTCTCACGGGCGCGTTCCTGCGCCGCTGCTGAAAGATTGCTGGCGATGATCGCGACGGTCAGAAACACGATCAGCGCGACCCAGTTCTGTGTGCCGGCAACCGTGAACGTGTGGATCGGTGGAATGAAGAAGAAATTGAAGGCGATTGTCGCGATGAGCGACACCAGGGTCGCGACGCGCAGACGGCCCTGAGTCGCCGCACCCAGTACGACGAGCAGCAACACCAGCGCTGCGGTGGTGGGACTGCTGTTCGGCAGCAGCCGGAGCGAGACCACGATTGCGCCAATCGCTCCGACGCTGGCCCCCAGCACAACAACATCCCGCCGCGAGAACCAGTGCCGCACCGCGTGTGTCCCCAACTCAATTCTGGCACCGCCGAACGCGCGCTCACATGCCGCGTTTGCGGCTTTTTACGAGTTCTTTATGACTTTCTTACGCAGCCGGCGGATAGCGTGGGTTGTGAGGTCGTACATGGAAATGGTCACCCGGCTTCGCTCGACCGACGTCCCAAACGACGCATTGGGACCTCTGCTGTCGGATTACCTCGCGCTCGATCGTCTCCGTTCCTTCCGTCGGCTCTTGCTGGTGCGGTGTGGGTCGTTGGCCCTGGCCACCGCGGTTCTGGGTCCGCTCGTCGGCTGGCTATCGGCAGTCGCGCGTTCGGTGATGGTGGCGGTCTTCCTCGTGCCACCTGCATGGGCGTGGATTCTCGAAAGGCGTGCCGACACTCGGTTGTCGGAGCGCTTGCAGTCGATCAAGACCGATTCAGCCGCGCCCGCAGTGCTGCACCAGGCTGAGTGACGCGTGGCGGAGGAATCCTTTCTCGGACAGATCAAGCGGCTGATCGTCGGCGCGCCGATTCCGTCGCACCTCGCGCACCACGAGCGGTTTTCCCGCGTCACCGGTCTGGCGGTGCTGTCGTCAGACCCGCTGTCGTCCGTCGCCTACGCCACCGAGGAGATCCTGCGCGTCCTGACGTTTGGCGGGCTTGCGGCCCTGAGTCTGGTGACGCCGATCGGCGCGGTGATCGCGCTGATGCTCGCGACCGTCGTCTTTTCGTATCAGCAGACGATCCATGCCTACCCGAGCGGCGGCGGCGCGTACATCGTGTCCAAGGAAAACCTCGGACGACTGCCCTCGCTGGTGGCCGCGGCGTCGCTGCTGATCGACTACGTGCTGACGGTGTCCGTGAGCATCGCGGCCGGCGTGGCCGCGATCACGTCTGCGCTGCCGCAGTGGCACGTGAACCCCGTCACTCTGTGCATCGGCTTTGTCGTGATGCTGATGTTTGGCAACCTGCGAGGTATCCGTGAATCCGGGCGCCTCTTCGCGGCGCCTACCTACGTTTTCATCGTGAGCATTCTCGCGATGATCGTCGTGGGCGCGTGGCAGTCCCTCACCGGCGGCCTGCATCCGGTCCCGCCTCCTGAGCACCCACTCCAGGCTGGCACCACGCTGCTGCCGTTGTTCATGCTGCTGACGGCCTTCTCGAATGGCTGCACGGCTCTGACCGGCGTCGAGGCCGTCTCGAACGGTGTTCCGGCATTCCGGCCACCGGAAAGCCGGAACGCGGCGCAGACGCTGATTGCGATGGCGGTGATGTCCATCACGATGTTCATGGGCATCACCTTGCTCGCCCATGCGTACGGCATCGTGCCCAACGATACCGAAACCGTTGTGTCACAGATCGCGCGGGCGACGTTCGGCGGACGCGGCTGGCCGTACTACTTCGTCCAGGCGTCGACGATGGCGATCCTCGTGCTCGCGGCGAACACCGCCTACGCGGACTTTCCACGACTCGCGTCGATCCTCGCGCGCGACCGCTTCCTGCCGCGCCAGTTCATGAACCAGGGCGATCGTCTCGCCTTCTCGAATGGCATCTTGATCCTCAGCGTGCTGGGGGGGACGCTGCTGGTCGTGTTTGGCGGCGACACGCATTCGCTGATTCCGCTCTACATGATCGGCGTCTTCGTGTCGTTCACGCTCTCGCAAGCCGGGATGGTGTTGCACTGGCGGCGAATGCGGACGCCGCGCTGGCGGACGAGCGCCGCAATCAACGGCTTCGGCGCGGCGGTCACCGGCGTTGTTCTTCTGATCGTGGCGACGACAAAGGCCGCAGAGGGGGCGTGGATCATTATCCTGATGATCCCGGTGCTGGTCACGATCTTCGAGGTCACCCGTCGCCACTACGACCACGTGGCCACCGATCTGACGCTGCGCGGCTGGTGTCCGGAGCCGCCTGGCCGCCATGTGGTGCTCGTGCCGATTGGGGGCGTGCAACGCGCCGTGGTCAAGGCGTTGCGCTACGCGCAAATGCTCGCAGACGACGTCCGTGCCGTGTATGTCGAGATCGACCCGGCGTCGACGGACGCCGTTCGTGTCCTCTGGCCGACCTGGGGACAGGGCGTTCGGCTCGTGGTGCTGGATTCTCCCTACCGATCGCTGATGGAGCCGCTGCTCGAGTACATCGAACACATACAGGCGGAGGATCCCCACGGTCACGTGACGGTCATCCTTCCCGAGTTCGTGCCGCGCCGGCTCTGGCAGCATCTTCTGCACAACCAGCACGCGCTGCTGATCAAAGGCGCCCTGTTGTTCAAGCCAAACGTCGTGGTGACGAGCGTCCCCTTTCATCTTGGGCGTGTGGCCGGCGATTCTCACGCATCCCAACCTGTCTGACGGCGCCCGTTCTGCTCATTGACAGGCCCAGCGACGGGGACCGATCATCACTCGGTCATGCGTGGCGCCGGCCTTAACATCGGCTTAACAATCCTCGTGCTTGCGACCGGCGTCATCGACGCGCGCGCGCAAGCGACGTCCGTCGCCGGAGTCGCACAGCAATACTGCGTCTCCTGCCATAACGCCCGGACGAAAGCCGGCGAGCTCGTGCTCGAGGGTGCGCCGCTGACCGATGTGGCGAGTCACGCGGACGTGTGGGAGAAGGCGCTGCGCAAGGTTCGCGCGGGCGCGATGCCACCGGCCGGCATGCCGCGCCCCGATGCGGCAACGACCGCGACGTTTATCAAGTCACTCGAGACGCAGCTCGACGCCGCGCTGCTTCCGACGGACCGGCGTGGACGTCCGGCACTGCAGCGCCTCAATCGCACCGAATATGGCAATGCGATCCGCGATCTGATCGACCTCGAGATCGATCCGGCCGCGCTGCTTCCGCCAGACGATTCGTCGGCCGGCTTCGACAACAACGCGGATCTCCTGGGGGTCTCGCCGGCGCTGCTCGAGCGCTATCTCGCCGCGGCTGCAAAGATCAGCGCCGTAGCGGTCGGCAATCCGTCGATCGGCGCCACCTCTGAGATCTATCGCGTCCGCGGTGACGCCTCACAGATTGAACACGTCGAAGGGCTGCCACTCGGCACGCGCGGCGGGCTGGTCACGAAGCATACGTTTCCACTCGATGGCGAGTACGTGATCAAGGTGAAGCTGCTCGACACGAACATGGGCGCGGTTCGCGGGCTCGAGGAGCCGCACCAGGTCGAGGTCGTCATTGATGGCCAGCGAGTGTTCCTGACCTCGGTCGGCGGAGAGCGGGATTTCAAAGTCTCGGCCAACAACGCGACGGACATCGCAGTGGAGCTCGATGCCCGGCTCACGGTGCGGGTGGCAGTCACGGCCGGGCCGCACATGGTGGGTGCGACATTCCTGCAGCGCAGCGAGGCCGAAGGCGGAACGCGCTTGCAGGCGTTTCGCCGCAGCACCATCGACATGATGCATCACGGCGGGTTGCCGCACGTGGCCAACGTCACGGTGTCGGGCCCCTTTAATGCGAGCGGTTCAGGCGACACGCCGAGCCGCCGCCGCATCTTCATCTGCAGGCCCGCGCGCGCGTCTGACGAACTTCCTTGTGCGACCAACATCATCACGGGTCTCGCGCGGCGTGCGTATCGGCGGCCGGCGACGGCCGCCGAACTCGGACGGTTGATGGCCTTCTACCGTTCGGGCCGCGGTGAGGGCAGCTTCGAGCGCGGTATCGAGATGGCGCTGCGCGGCGTGCTCGCGAATCCCAAATTCATCCTGCGGGCCGAGGCATCTCCCGTCGCGTCCGGCGTCAGCCGGACCGCTAACGTAGTGTCCGGCTTTAGCCGGACTTCGGACGCGATTTCCGATCTCGATCTCGCGTCGCGCCTGTCCTTCTTTCTCTGGAGCAGCCTGCCCGACGATGAGCTGATTGATCTGGCAGTCGCGCATCGTCTCAGTCGCCCGGCCGTGCTCGATCAGCAGGTGCGGCGGATGCTAGCCGATCCCCGTGCCGATGCGCTCGTCACCAACTTCGCCGGTCAATGGCTGCAGCTTCGCAACCTCCGCAGCGCGGCGCCAGACAAAAACCTGTACCCGGATTTCGATGACAACCTTCGGCAGGCGTTCCAGCGCGAGACCGAGCTGTTCGTCGGCAGCATCATTCAGGACGATCGGCCAGTCCTCGATCTGCTGACTGCGGACTACAGCTTCCTCAACGAGCGGCTGGCGCGACACTACGGGGTTCCCGGCGTCAAGGGCAGCCACTTCCGCCGCGTGGTGCTGACGCAGCCGGAGCGGCACGGACTGCTCGGTAAAGGGAGCATCCTGCTCCTCACGTCACATGCCGATCGGACGGCACCGGTCGTGCGAGGGAAGTGGGTGCTCGAGAATCTGCTTGGTGTGCCGCCGCCGCCACCCGCCGCCAACGTTCCGCCGCTCGAAGAACAGGATGCCGGCTTGAGCGTCCGCGCGCGGATGGAATCGCATCGGCGCAGCCCGACGTGCGCGGCGTGTCACCGGATCATGGACCCGATCGGACTGGCCCTGGAGAACTTCGACGCCATCGGCGCGTGGCGCACACGTGACAGCGGCGCGCCGATCGACGCGTCAGGTCAGCTCATGGACGGCACAGCCGTGGACGGTCCGGTGTCGCTTCGGCGCGCCCTGCTCGCAAAGCCAGATGTGTTCGTGGGCAATGTTGCCGAAAAGCTCCTGACCTACGCACTGGGCCGGAAGATCGAGTACTACGACATGCCTGCCGTCCGCACGATCGTTCGCGACAGTGCGCGGCAGGAAAACCGGTTCTCCGCGCTCATCATGGCCGTCGTCGCCAGTCGTCCGTTCCGCATGCCGAGCCAGCCAGTCGCATCAGTGGGTGCGACAGCCAGCGTTATCGACACACCGGGACACCGAGGCTCTGAGGAATTCATTCAATGACCTTTGTGACGAAGAAAGCATTCCCACGGCGAACGTTCCTGCGCGCGGCAGGCGCCACGCTTGCGCTCCCGTTCCTTGATGCGATGGTGCCGGCGCTCACAGCGCAGTCTCGAACCGCCGCGGTTCGACGCCTCGGCTTCGTCTACGTGCCGCACGGGGTGATCCTCAATCAGTGGATACCCGCCGCCTCCGGTCCGGGGTTCGAGCTGCCGACGATTCTGAAGCCGCTCGAGCGGTATCGCGACTGGCTCACCGTGGTGACGAATCTGGCCCGGCCGGAGGAGCGCGCACAGGACCACGCCTGCACCGGCGCCTGGCTGACTGGCGTGGCACCGAAGCGTACCGACGGCGCCGACTTTCTGGCTGGCAAGAGCATCGACCAGATCGTCGCCGAGCAGATCGGCAAAGAGACGACGTTTCCATCGCTCGAAGTGGCCACAGAAGACTTCACGGCGATGCAGGGCGCCTGCATCCCGGGTTTCAGTTGCGCCTACATGAACACGCTGAGCTGGACGACGCCGACGACGCCGCTGCCGATGGAGACGAATCCGCGCGCGGTGTTCGAGCGGATGTTCGGCTGGGAGAACACGCGCGAGCAGCGGCTGGCGCGCATGAAGAGCGACCACAGCGTCTTGGACCTGATCAACGAGGACCTTGCGGATCTGCAGAAGGGGCTTGGCGGTCGCGACCGTGCGCGCGTTGGCGAATACGTGGATTACGTCCGCGAGATCGAGCGGCGTATCCAGCGCTCGGAGAAACAGTCGGAGAAACTGCTGACTGTTCCCTCGGCGCCGGTCGGCATTCCAGAAGCGTTCGACGACCACGTTGACATGCTGTTCGAACTGCTGGCGCTGGCCTACGAGGCGGATCACACCCGCGTCTTCACGTTCATGATGAACCGTGAGTTCAGCCAGCGGACGTATCCGGACCTTGGCGTCACCGAGCCGCACCATGCCGTCTCGCACAACAACGGCCGCGAGCCGGGTGTCGGCAACCACGTCAAGGTGAACACCTTCCACATGCAGTTGTTTGCGAGGTTCCTCGAACGGTTGCGGACGACGCCGGACGGAGACGGCTCGCTGCTCGATCACTCGACGCTGCTGTACGGCAGCGGCATGGGCGACGGCAATACCCATACGCCGACGCCGCTGCCGCTGGTCGTCCTGGGCGGCGAACGTAAACCCGGCGGACGGCACGTCATCACGAAGGAAAAGACGCCGCTGCCGAACCTGCTCCTGACGCTCGCTGATCGAACCGGTGTGACGCTCGATCGGTTCGGAATCAGCACCGGTCGCGTGGAGATGTGATCGTGTGTCGTATTGCGGCAGTCGTTGTTGCTTCGGTTGTGCTGGCGGCTGCTCCTGGCGACCTCCGCCTGGTCGACGCGGTGAAGGCAGGGAACGCTGCGGCCGTGCAGAAGCTGCTCGCCGCGCGCGCACCGGTCAACGAGCCGGAAGCCGACGGGATGACGGCCCTCCATTGGGCCGTTCGCCAGGACAGCGAAGCGCTGGTCAGGCAGCTCCTCCGCGCAGGTGCCACGGCGTCCGCCGCAAACCGATACGGCGTCACGCCACTCGCCCTCGCGGCGGTCAATGGCAACCCGAAGACGACCGAACTGCTGCTCGCGGCGGGCGCGAATCCGAACGCCATCGCGCTCGAGGGCGAGACGGTGCTGATGACGGCGGCCCGCACCGGCAATGCGGAGGTGGTCGATCGGCTGATCGCTGCCGGCGCGCGCATCGACGACACCGAGAAGTGGCGCGGCGAAACCGCCCTGATGTGGGCCGCCGGCGAGAACAACGCCGCGGCGGCGAAGGCGCTGATTGCCCACGGTGCGAACATCAACGCCCAGTCGCGTCAGATCGACTACCCGGAGATGCGGCTCAACCTCTCGTTCATGGCGACGACCGAGCTGCCCCGCGGCGGATTCAGTCCGGTGATGTTCGCCGCGCGCGAGGGCGCCCTCGACTCCGCCCGCGTGCTCGCCGACGCGAAGGCCAACCTCGATCTGCAGGATCCCGAGGGCACCACGGCCCTGATGCTGGCGATCATGAACGTCCACTACGACGTCGCCATGATGCTGGTTGAGAAGGGCGCGAATCCAAATGTCTATGACAAGGCCGCGATGGGTGCGCTCTACGCCGTCGTGGACATGCGAACGCAGCGGCCGCTGACCAACATGCCGCCGCGCAAGCCGTCCAGCGACGTGGATTCGCTCGACGTCGTCCGGGCGCTCCTGAAACACGGCGCCGACGTCAATGCCGTGCTGAAGACGACGTTGCTGCGGCGCCATCACAGCACGGGGGACGGCTCGCTTGGAGAGGGAACCACGCCGCTGATGCGTGCGGCCCGGTTCGGCGATGCGGCGGCAATGCGGGTGCTGATCGAGGCGGGTGCCGATGTGTCGAAGCGGCAGCGAAACGGAAATACCGCGTTGCTGTTTGCGTCCGGCGTCGGATTCCAAATCGGCGACGGCGGGTTTGCACGCACGGACAAGGGGAGTGAGGAAGACGCGATCGCCGCGATCAAGTTGTTCCTCGACGCTGGCGCTGATGTGAACCAGTCGACGACCAGCGGAGACACGCCGCTGCATGCTGCGGCGGCGCGCGACGGAGGCCAGATCGTCCGCTACCTCGTGTCACGTGGCGCGAACCTCGACGCCAAAGACAAGTCCGGACGCACGGCCCTGGACGTCGCACTCGGCAAGCCTGCGGCCGCAGGCGGCCGTGGACGCGGTGGTGGAGGTGGCGGCGGCGCCGCGGCGCCTGAGGCGGGTCCGGTGCGCGAGAAATCGGCGGCGGTGCTGAAAGAACTGATGGCTGCGGCAGGCGCAAAGGCGCCACCGCCACAGTGACCCGTGGCCGGCCCCGAAGCCGTCGTAGGATGCGTATCAAGGAGTTCACGATGAATCGCCATCGACTTGCGTTTGTTGCAGCACTCGTCCTGAGCGGGGCCACTCTGGCGGCACAGCAGGGCGGACGCGGCGGGGCGCAGGCACCGCAGATTGTCTCGCCCGACGTGAGCGCCGATCGCCGCATCAGCTTCCGCATCGTTGCGCCGCAGGCGCGCGAGATCCGGCTGAATGCGAGCGACATCCCGAACCTCGGCCAGAACACGCGGCTGACGAAGGCGGACAACGGTGTCTGGGAACTGACTGTCGGGCCGCTCGACTCGGGCGCCTACCGCTACAACTTCAACGTCGACGGCGTGGCGACGATCGATCCGCGGAACCCCGCAATCAGCGAGTCGAACAACAACGTCTGGAGCCTGGTCTATGTGCCCGGCTCCGATCTGTTCGATTCGAAGGCCGTCCCCCACGGCGCCGTCGCTGAGGTCACTTACAAATCCGCGACGCTTGGCCGCGACCGCCGCATGCATGTCTACACGCCGCCTGGCTACGAGAACGGCCGCGACCGCTACCCGGTCTTCTATCTGCTGCATGGCG
Source organism: Vicinamibacterales bacterium (assembly GCA_035647075.1). Classification (GTDB taxonomy): domain Bacteria; phylum Acidobacteriota; class Vicinamibacteria; order Vicinamibacterales; family UBA2999; genus Gp6-AA40. The sequence continues at coordinate 39,543 of DASROF010000170.1, forward strand.
CCGGTGACAATGACGACTCCTGGTCAACCGTCGGACGATCGGGCTTCATCCTCGACAACCTGATCGCAACGGGCAAGGCGAAGCCGATGGTGGTGGTGATGCCGGCCGGGCACACCTCCCGGACCAATGCCAATGCCGTCGGCCGCAGTGCCACCGACGAGTTCGTCGGCGATTTCGTCAACGACGTGATGCCGTACGTCGAGAAGCATTACCGCGTGCTCACCGACCGGCCGAACACCGCGATCGCCGGCCTGTCGATGGGCGGATTGCAGACGCTCGAAGTGGCGATTCCGCGGCTCGATCGCTTCGCGTATGTCGGTGTCTACAGCTCCGGTTTGATCGGCGCGTTTCCGAACGCCGGTGGCCGCGGTGCGGCTTCGGCAGCCGCGCCGGCACCGGCGGGTCCGGTCGAATGGGAAACGATCAACGCCGCGAAGCTCGACGACGCGAATCTGAAGAAGGGATTGCGGCTGTTGTGGTTCGGCACGGGGAAAGAGGACTTCCTCCTCACGACGACCAACGCGACGGTCGACCTGTTCAAGCGCCACGGCTTCTCGCCGGTCTTCGTCGAATCACCGGGCGGTCACACGTGGATCAACTGGAGAAATTACCTCTCCGAGTTCGCCCCTCAGCTCTTTAAGAAGTAGGGCACCGCTTCAGCGGTGCCGTCTTCCAGATCATGCGCTCCTTAGCCGTCGCCTTTTCTCTTACGGCAGCCTTTCTGACGCTTGTACATGCCGGAGCTCAGGAGCCTGTCTTCAAAGCGGGCGTCGACATCGTTGATGTCGCTGCCACCGTGACCGACGGCGACGGACGATTCATCCGCGGCCTCACCAAGGACGATTTCATCGTCTCTGACAACGGCAAGCCGCAGGACATCGTGTCGTTCAGCAGTGAGCGCGTGCCAGTCAGCCTGGCCATGCTGCTGGACGTCAGCGGCAGCATGACCGACGAGCAGCTCGCCACGGCGAAAGTGGCGATCCATCACTTCGTCTTCGATTTACTCGACACCGACGACGAGCTCCTGCTGATGGAATTCGCCGGGAACGGCCGAATCCTTCAGAACTGGACGCGGGATCGCGAGAAGTTCAGTGAGGCGCTTGCGCGAGCGAATAAGTTACCGCTCGAACCGCTCGCCAACGCCACGTCGGTACCGCGGCAGAACTATGGCACCGCGGTTTACGACGCGGTCGCCGTATCGCTGCGACTCGCCGCCCGAGGCGCCAATCGCAAGAAGGCCGTGCTCGTGATCTCTGACGGCATCGACACGTCGAGCGGCCGAACCGTCAAACAGGTCCAGGAAGCCATCCGCGCGTCGGAGATCCTGGTGTATGCCCTCGGCGTCGACGGTGGCAGCGGGATGGGCGTGTTTGGCGGCACCGGGGGTGTCGATACCGGGGCGCTGAGAAAACTCACCGACGATACGGGCGGCCGTACGGAGGTTGTGAAGGGCTTCAAGAACCTGGAGAAGGCGACCGCGCGCCTCGCCGACGAGTTCAATCAGCAGTATGTGATCGGCTATGCCGCGCCGAACCGCGATGGCAGCTGGCACACCATCAAAGTCCAGGTTCGCAAGAAAGGCGCAAAGGTCCGCACGAGGTCCGGCTACACGGCGTCCTAGCCGTCGTGTCCGGCTTCAGCCGGACCTGTCTTCAATGCGTCAGCGCGTACAGCACGATATCCGTCGCCAACGCGTAGCCGGCAGGCGAGAACTCGGCGAAGTAGTCCGGATCATCTCCTTCCCGCTCCATTGAGTCGCCGATGTCGGTGTTGTGGGTCATCGCCACCATGATGCGCCCGTGCCCATCGGCGATGACGCGGAAATCTGCGTGGGGACTGTCCGTTCCCCGCTCTCTCGGGTCGCTGCCCGGTCCGCCCCACGAGAAGATGCTCGGCACCTGCTTGACGTCGGTGATGGTGAACAGCGTCTGTCGGATCGGATCGGCCGGCGCCGCGTCGACAATCGGGAACTCCGGCAGCACACGCGCGATCTCTTCACTCCACTGCTCCCACGCCGCTGTGCCCCAGAAGTCGTCCACCCAGAGAAACCCGCCCTTGAGCAAGTACTGCCGCAAGCGCTGCACCTCCGCATCCGAGAGCGCGGCAGTGCCGACATCCGAGCCGATGAGAATCGGACACTTGAACAACTGATCGTCGGTGAGCCGCACGACCCAGTAGTTGACGTCGCCGCGATTGTCCCGGCTGACGGGAATCTTTGTCAGTTCCGACAGGCGTATCAGCAGGTTGATTTCGCCAAACGGGTAGTCGGTGCTCCAACCAATCCCGCCTGGTTCCGAACGGACGCTGCGGAACATCCACTTGCAGACGGTGAATCGACCGTCATTGAAATCCTTCGGGGGAATCCGAATGCCGGCCCCGGCGCCTTCAGCGACACCAAACCGTCGTTGCGCCAGCGACGCCGCGCCGCTGACGGCGATCAGCGCGAGCACAAGGGCGAGAGCACGCGGCATCGATCGATCGTAGTTCAAAGGCCCGATGGTCCGCCTAAAGGCGGACACCACGAACGAGCAGCGCAAAGCCGACGATCCCCAGAAGCTGGCTCAGGCGATCGAGCACCGACATCGGATAGTCGGTGTTCGCCCTCTGCCGCAAACGCCCATCAGCTTCCGCGAGCCGCACCATCTCAGGATCGCCGTAGACCTGCTCATCGCGCCCATACACGACGGTCCGCTTTGCGCGGATGGCCTCGAGGATTCCCGCGGCGCTCACCTCGCGCACGAACAGAAACGTCCGGCACATCCCCAGGCGCCCCGGTCCGTGGAAGTCCGACGATCCGATTGCTGCCGCGCCCGTGCGCCGGTTGAACTCTTCGAGCTCGGGGCGGAATTGCGGGTAGTCGAACGTGGCCGGGTGACAGACCTCGGTGCCGTCGAGTGTGGTCATCACCGGTGCGAACCCGGGCCAGAAGAACTGTCCCGGATGTGCGGCGATGGCAATCCCGCCCTGCCGATGGATTTCGTCGATTTGCTCCCGCACGGGAAGCGCGGAGTCGACGGTGGTGTGAATGCCGACTGCGACGACGTGATGCGGAATCTCGGGAAGCTCTTCGCCGACCAGGACGATCGGACCGCCGATCTTCGCGGAGAACCAGCGGCCCCACTTTGCATCCAGCGTCTGACGGTGCCCGGTGATGGCGATGGCGTCGAGTCCCTGATAGCGCGCGTCGATCACCATGCCCCACGGCGTCACCGAGCCGTCGCTCCACGTCGAGCTGTGCGTGTGGAAATCCGCCGCGAGCACTCGATAGCCGCCGAGCGTGATCTCCTCGCGCGGCCGCGGACGATCCGCGAATGTGCCGGCGACGATGGCCATCACGATCAGACCGGCCCCGACTCTCATCCTCACAGCATCGTCCCGACCCAGCCGCGGATCTCCTGGCCCATCTCGACGAAGGTGTAGAAGAAGTCGCGCGTTGTGAGCGCCACGCCGAGGAAATACGCCGTGGCGAGCGACCACGCGATCGCGCGCTGCAGGATGATGTCGAACACCGCCTGTCCGCTGCTGCGTCCCTCGCGTCGGAAGAACTGCCAGTCGAATCGCACCGACAGCGCGATGGGGATCGGCGCGGTGAAGAGGATCGGCGCCAGCAGGCTGCCGAGACGGCGGGCGGGAAGGATCGCCGTGGCCGTCATCAGCGCCAGCGTCCACCAGAGCCATGGAGTGTTTCCGGCGAAATACCGATCGATGGCCTCAGCGTAGTGTCCGGCTTTAGCCGGACCTACGATTCGGCGCGTACCGCGCTGCAGCTTGTAGACGACCGCGTAGGCGATGAGCTCGCACAGCGGTACGAACGCGAAGGAGAGCGTGCCGTCCACGACCAGCCGCAGCGTCAATCGCCCGGACGCGAGCAGTGACACGCCGCATCCAAGCACGAATGCCAGCAGCAGCGGCCGCCGCAGCAGTGTCACAGCCGCCTTGGGCTGCCGCCGTTCACCCGCTGGAGTCACGGTCGCCACCGACTCGATGCTCATCGTGCTCGTCTGATCAGGAAGAAGCCGGTGGCTAGCGTACTACCATCTAAAATTGATCAGGGGTGGGTCTGGAGAGTCTTATGCGTGTCTGGCCGAGTCGTTCCGGAATCGCCGTCTTCGTCGCGATCGGGTTGCTGGCGTCTTCCGCTGTTGTTGCCCAGTACGTGAAGTATCCGACGGCCAACGTGCCGCGCACCGCTGATGGCAAGCCGAATCTCAAGGCGCCAACGCCGCGGACCGCTGACGGCAAACCGGATTTCTCCGGCATGTGGTTTACGGACGATGCCGTGCCGTGCGCGAGGAGCGGGGGAGCGGCGTTCTTCGAATGCGGCATCGAGCTGCCGCTCTCGCAGTATGGCGTCAACTACGGCTACGCGATTCCCGGCGGGCTGCCGTATCAGCCGTGGGCTGCCGAGCTCGTGAAGAAGCGCATGGCGGAAAACGCGAAGGACGATCCGCACGTCCGCTGCATGCCCGATACGTTCCTGCGCTCGTACGGCCTTCCGCATTATCAGAAGTGGATTCAGGTACCCGGCCTGCTCGTGCAGCTGGACGAGATGAACGCGATGTACCGGCAGATTTTCACCGACGGCCGTCCGCTGCCGACGGATCCGAACCCCGCCTGGAACGGCTATTCGACGGCGAAGTGGGACAAGGACACGCTCGTCATCGACTCGAGCGGCTTTCGCGACGACCTCTGGATCGACATCAGCGGCAGCGTCATCAGCGAAGCGGCAAAGGTCCGTGAGCGCATCAGGCGGCCCGACTACGGGCACCTGCAGATCGAGGTGACGGTGGACGACCCGAAGGTCTACACGAAGCCCTGGACCGTCACGCTCAAGGAGCGCATCGTCCTCGACACCGAGCTGATCGACGAGATCTGTCTCGAGAACGAGAAGTCGTACGAGCGGATCAACAAGGCGAAGTAGAAGGAGCCTACGGTCGTGGGTTCACGACCCGCATTTCCAGCCCCTTCGGTGCCATCAGTCTGCTGCCCTGGCCGAGTGCGTCTTGCTGTGCAGTGAGGAGCGTCACGCCGTCGACGCCGGAGTTTCGCACCGCGTCGATCACCTCCACCACTCGGGCGTACGGGACACGGCCGTCAGCCTTTATGTAGAGTGTCTTTTCATTTCGGGTCGCGAGCAGCTTCTTCACGCTGTCTGCAAGCGCAGCCGTTGCGAGTCGATTGACGCCAAGATATGTGGCGCCGTCGGCCGTCAGCGCGATGACCAGGGCGTCCTGGTTGTCTGCCTTCGGAATGGGGACTGCGTTGCTCGTCACCGGCAACTGCACACTGACTCCGGCCTGTAACGGGACTCCGGACTGCGTAGACACCGCGCCTGAAGCTGTCGCCGATATTGCAGCGACGAGAAGCGCCTGCACTCTGAGATTCATGCTGCGGACTCCTTTGGCGGACGAGCCACGGGAACGATGCGAACGAGCTATGACCGCCGCAACGATCCGGTCGGTTCGGACCAGATCGAATGCGTTCGATGCCAGCCGATGATGACCGCAGCGAAGAGCACAGCCAGGATTGAGGACGCCAGCACGAACCACCGCAGCGGCGGCAGGCCCATGACGAAGATCACGACGCACCCGACCACAAACGCCAGGCCGGCGGCGTCTCCGCCGATGTGAATCGCGGCGATTTGCAGCATCTGCGGCCGCCGCTCCGCCTCGCGCGCGGGGGTTGCGGGGTGTCGAGCGTTCCACCACCGAAGCCACATTCCCGTGGCGATCCCGGCGGTGGCAGCGACAACCGAAAACCGGCCAAAGAACGACCAGGTCGTCAGGATGAGCACGACGGTCAGCGCCAGCAGGGCGGCGTCGTCACGAAGAGGGGCGGCAGGCTCGAGCGTGTGCGTCATGGTGCACCTCCAGACGGTCTCTATTGTACTAGAACATTAATACAAGTCAAGCCCGACTGGCGAAGCGCTCGAGCGCCGCCGTCGGATCCGGCCCCCGGCCCAGGGCGTGCGCCTCGCAGGCTTCGTACATCGGCAGCAGTTCGCGGTAGACGGCGTGGCGGGCGGCGTTCGGCGAGATGCGGCTCGCCACGTTTGGTTCGGCGATCGCCACGATGGTGCTCCACGGCAGCGGTGTGCCCTCGGCGAGCGTATCGCCGTGCCACGCGCGCAGCGCCGCGCCGAGCGCTGCGGAATTCGATACGGTGGATCGGTAGACCTCTGCGCCGAAGACATCGGCCATCACCTGCAGGATCTCCTTGTTGGCCGCTGCGCCCCCTGTGGCGTGAATCGTATCGATGGTCACCGACATCCACTGCGCGTGCGCCGCGATGGACATCTGCTGCGCTTCGACCACCGCCCGCACATTGGCTGCCGCGTCATCGGGCGAGAGGCGATAGCGATGCACGCGCGCCTCTGCGACGGCGGGCGTAATCTCCGGCTCGAACCATGGAATCATCACGCGGCCCTGGTTGCCGGCCGGCGTGATCTCGAGCGCGCGTGAGAAGTCGGTCCACGTAAACCCGTACGCATCCTGCACCCGCTCCCGTGCCAGCGAGCCATTGCTGAAGCAGGTAAGTCCCATGTACTCCCCGGTCGGCGCCGCGAAGACATGGCCCGTCCCGGACGGATCGACGCGCGGCTCTTTCATCAACCCGAAGATCGTGTCGCTCGTGCCGAGCGACACGGCGACGCGTCCTTCGCGCACCAGCCCGACGCCGATCAGGCTGCATGGGTTGTCGCCGGACCACGCGATGACGCGCGCGGGCGGGAGGCCGACGCGCGCCTGCCAATACGGCGAGAGCGTTCCGGCGACGCTCCACGACGGCAGGATCGCGGGCAGCCGATCGGCGAGCCGGGGCGCGGTGGCATCGACGGCCGCGTCCCACCAGTGCCCGGTGGCGAGGTCCATCAGGTTCGCGCCGGAGGCGTCTCCCGGATCGACGGGCGCGTCAGCGCCGACGAGCAGCGACGCGAGATACGAGCTGACCAGATGAATACGCGCAGTCGCGGCGTAGCCGGTCGGATCGAGGGTGGCAAACTTCCTGATCTGCGGCCCGGTGAAGCGCTCGAATGCCCGCGACCCGGTGCGTTGCGCGAGGATCGCGGCGCCGCCGACAGCGGCCGTGATCTCGGCGCATTCGCTGCTCGTGCTCGAGTCCAGCCAGATCGGCGCGACACGACGCGAGAGGATGGCCGGGATCTGCGAGGCCAAAGGTTGGGCCGGGTCGGCGCAGCAG
>DASROF010000171.1:0-8605 GCA_035647075.1 Vicinamibacterales bacterium
CCCGGATCCTGATCTTCGCGGCCTTCGTACTCTTCGCGTGCTTCGCGGCTACAGCTACTGACCCCTGCCGCCGGGCGCTCCGCCTGGAGCGCCGCCCGGCCGGCCGCCGCCGCGACCGCCGCCTCGTCCACCACCGCCGCCACCGAATGACGGATACGGCTTCGGATTGATCAGCAGTCGATCGAGGAAGAGATCAATCGAGGCCGCCATTACTTCGACCGCATCAGGTGCGTTGTTGTCGAACGCATGCTGGGCGCCCTGGATCAGCGTCAGCGTCGTCGGCACCTTGACGGCACGGAGCTTCGTGAAGAAGTCGATGCTCGATGTCACCGGGACCGTACTGTCGTCGGTGCCGTGAATGAAGATCGTCGGGGCGAACTTCTCGCTGATGTAAGTGGTGGGTGACGCTGCGGCGATGTTCTCCGGCGTCGCCTGACCTTGCGGGAACAGGCCACCTGCCGTCTGTGCGCTGGCCAGCGGATAGACGCCGATAGAGGCGTTCACCTCCGAGCTGACGCCAGTCGTACCAAGATCGCCTTCGAACTCCGGCTTTCCGTTCGTCCCCGCGGCCATCAGCGACAGCATGCCGCCGGCCGAATAGCCCGCGACGATGATCCGGTTGGGTTCGACGCCGAGCTTTCCCGCATTGGCGCGGGCCCAGCGGATCGCAGCCTTGACGTCGTGGATCTGCGCCGGCCACGAGCCCTGCGTCTGCAGCCGATAGTTGGCCGAGATGTTCGTATAGCCGCGCGCCCCCAGCGCCTTGGAGTCGTTGATGATGTAGCCGGCGTTCTTGTTGCCCGTGAAGAAGCCGCCGCCGAAGAGGTGAATGATGGCGGTGCGTTTCGACGTCACGCCCGCCGGTGGCTGGTAGACGTCGAGCGTCAGATCCATGCTCCCGGCCTTCGCGAACACGATGTCCTTCTCGGCCCGCAGGTTCCCGATGTCGGGCGCCGGTCCCTGAGCGGATACCCGGAGTGCACTGAGCGCCGGTGCCGCGGCCAGGGCACTCGATGCGGTGATGAATCCACGCCTGGTGAGTCGAGCCATGCCTCTTCTCCTCTTGAGCGAAATGATTAGTCTTAGCGGGACGAATGATAGCGGAATTGCCCGGTTTTGGCCTGACCGTTCGTAGTGTCCGGCTTTATCCGGACCGGTCGTATTGTCCGATCTTTAGCCGGACCGGTCAGTTCGCAGCTGGTGCCGCGCCCTGGCCTCGCCCGGACTCGGGCACGCTGTTGAACGTGTCGTGGGTCATGCGCCACTCGCCGTTGGGTTGACGACGATAGATGCGCAGGAAATGTCCGCTCGTTTTCGTCGTGTTGCCGCCGGCCTTCGGCGTCGCGGCCACCGTGTAGGCGCCGCGCTGGTACGCCAGATCGCCCGAGACGACCGTTTCGATCGGCGTCCAGGTCTCGTCGATCTTGACCTGCTGAAACGCGCGGCCGTTGGCCGCATCGTTCGCCGCCTTGCCGATGGTCGGAGCCCGGCCGGGCGTGATCATGATGTGGTCATCGTCCGTGAGGCTGCTAAGCGTGGCGATGTCGCCGTCGTTGATCGCCTTCAGATAGCGCCGGTTGAATTCGGTGATGGCTGCGAGATCCTGCTCGAGCGTCGGCTTGCTCGCCGCTTGCGGCCTCGATTGCGCCGCGGCGACGCCGGTCGACGACAAGACCGCCGCGAGCACGAGCGCGATCGCACCCTTCGCACCTACTTCAAGGTGCAATCGCACCCCTCGCACCCCTACCACGCTTCCGGCACTCCGTCATACCGCCAGAACTTGCCGGTCTCCGCGAGCGTGACCTTGTCGATCGTCTTGACCATGTTGCCGACCGTGAATTCGGTCGTCAGCATACCCTTGAAATCCTTCAGGTACAGCTGATGCTCGGTGAGCGTCGGCCCCGGGTTCAACATGACGACAGTGACACCGTCGCGTTTGACGGATTCGGCGACGAGCTGCATCGCACGATTGAGTGCTGCCTTGCTGCTCCGGTAGAAGATGGCGCCGCCGCCGCCCTGCGGACCTGTCAGCGAGCCGTTGCTCGAGCTGACGGCGACGATCTTCTTCAGCTTGCCGGCCTTGACGTTGTCGTACAGCGTTTCCGACACGAGCAGCGGACCTTTGACGTTGACGGAGAGGATGGTGTCGAGCAGCTGATACCGCATCTTGCCGAAGTTCTGCGTCGTCCAGTCGCCGGCGCACAGGTCGTCGTCGGGCTTGCAGGTCCCGCGGTCGTTATAGATGCCGGCGTTATTGATCAGGATGTCGACCGGGACGCCCTTGAGCCGTTCGGCGAGTGCTTTCACCTGTTCGATGTCGGTGACGTCCACCTTTTCGATGCGCAGGAGCGCCTTGTACTTGGCAGAGAGTTCGGCCAGCGTGGGCGGGACGTCGGACCGCCGATGCGTGGCGATGACGGTCCAGCCCTTCGCCAGATACTGCTTCGTGAACTCAAGACCGATCCCTGAGTTGGCGCCGGTGATCATTACTGTCTCAGCCGTTGCCGAGGCCGGGATCAACCAGAGGGCGAACAGGGTTGCGATGAATGCAAAAGGGAATCGTCGATACGTCACGAGCTGTAGCCTCCGCGACGCAGATGATGGCGATGCCGGTGACGTATGTCAAACAGCCTGGATCGGCACGGAGAGTTGAAATGATCGCGGCCATGGGTGGCACGCATGCCACCCACAGCCGGTCACTGTGTGAAAGAGCCTACACAGCGTCGTTCTTCTTCTGGCGTTCGCGGCCGGCCTGGTTCTCCCGCTCGCCTTTTTCCTCGAGCGCCTCGTCGCCAGTCAGCTCGCCGGTCAGATCCTTCACCCGTCCCTTCACCCGTTGGCCCGTCGCAGAGATTTCTTCGCCGATTCCCTCGTCGTGCCGCGGTTCGGCCGAGTCGTCCGGATTGTCGCGATCGTCGAACTGATTCATGCTGTCTCCTCTCGAGCGGTGTTGGTCGTTTCCGCAAGGTACCGAGGGAGCAATAAAAGTGCCTGAACGCTGCTCAGCGGCAAGGAACTTCCGGCGAGGTAAACGCGTCGATCTCTGTTACTGACGCACGCTGGTCACACGGCCGCGTCACGACCTTGATCCCTTCAGACCCCGACGATACACTCCGAGCCCTGACGCACACCATTCAACTGGCGTGTCGGGCGGCGGCCCAATCATGGTCGCCGCGGCGCCTGCGTGTCGCTCTCTCCATCGTCGCCCTCGCTTCGTTCGTGACGGCGTGCGATGGCCCCCGGCGCAGCGCACCGCCGACCGACGAGGAGGAGTCCTCCGCACCATATCAAGCTGAGGTGGAAGAAGGCCTTGGTGCCGCCATCGCGATCCTGGTGGATACGTCGGGATCGATGAAGGACGCGGCGCCCGGCGATAACCGCCCGAAAGCCATCATCGCCCGCGAAGCCCTCCAATCGATGCTCGACGCAACGGAAGCCTTCGTTGCAAAACGTCCTGAGTTTGCGGTGAAGGTCGGTATCTACAGCTTTTCGAGCGACGTCTCGACGGTGATGCCGATACGCAGCTTCGATCGAACGGCCGTTCGTGAGGCGCTGGCGCGGCTCCCGCAGCCCGGCGGCGGCACAGCTATCGGCGAGGCCATGCACGCGGCCAGGCCCGACCTCTACCGCTCCGGGGTATTCCGCAAGTATCTGCTGGTGGTGACTGACGGCGAGAACACATCCGGGCGAAGCCCCGATTATGTCGCTCGCGAAATCTTTCAGAAGAGTGAGCACGGAGTGCAGATATATTTCGTGGCCTTCGACACGAGTGCCGACAGGTTCTCGTTCTTGAAGGACGTGCAGGGAGACGTCATTGGCGCCGGCAGCGGCGCGGAACTACGAAAGGCGCTCGACGGGATCTATCAGGGTCGGATTCTGGCGGAAGCCTCGACGCTCGGCGAGCGCGAGCCCGAATCACGGTAAACGATCGCTGTTCTCGAGAGGGCACCTCTGAAGGGGCGCCCCACGAAGGAGATTCGCGTGATTGTTCAGAAATTCTGGTCAGCGTTCATGGCGCAGATCAACAAGATCGCCAACGTATTCTGGGAGGCGGATCCGATCGCCCAGATGCAATACGAGTACGACCGGGCCGTGGACGAGCTCAAGGAAGGGCGGACGGGTCTCGAGCAGTACCGTGGTCTGGTCGAGCGTGTCACGCGCCAGGTTGCGGCCAACCGCGGCCACGTGCAGAAGCTGGAGGCGGAGACCAAGGCGTACCTGAAGGCCGGGGACCGCGCGACCGCGGCGAAGTTTGCGCTGGAACTGCAGAAGGCGAAGAGCGAGCTGGCCGCCAACGAGCAGCAGCAGCAGATGCACGAGACCGCATACGGCAACAACCTGCGGAAGATTCAGCACGCCAACAGCAAGCTGATCGAGCTGCGCCAGAAGATTCAGAAATACGACGCCGAACTCAAGATGAGCGCGGCCGAAGCCGAAATTGCCAAGCTGGCCGAGAGCTTCGACCTGAATCTGACGACCGACTTCGGACAGATCGAGGCGGTCATCCAGCAGAAGATCGATCAGAACCGCGGCAAGGTGCGCGTCGCCGCCGATCTCTCCAAGGAAGGCATCGCCGAAATCGATGCCGAGGAGCGGATGCAGTCGGTGCTCGCCGAGGAGGCGCTCACCAACTTCGAGGTGGAGCTCGGCTTGAAGTCGCCGGAGACGACGCGCATCGCCCCGGCCACGAAAGACCTTGGCCCGGCCGCAACCGACAAGGCCGTCGAGAAACAGACGAACTGACCCGGTCTTCGGAGTGGCTGCCTTCAGGCGGCCGTCGATAGGAGATAAGTGCAGATGGCGAATGGACAGCCTCGTCCCGCGTTTTATGTCGCAGTCTTTGCCGTCATCATCGGCCTGGTCGGCCTGGCGATCTGGAGGTACGGCGGCGGAGCTGGCGGCGGCGGAGGAGTGTTCTCGAGCGACGAACTGAAGCAGGTGGCCGGTGGCGCGGAGCGCCCCGACAGCTCGGGCATCACGACGGTCAAGGAATACAACTTCGTTCCGGGCGCGAAGCTCCCCGAGGTGAAGGGTATCTCGAGCTATACGCCGATGAACGACCGCACCGTGCGGTTCGCCATCAACGTCTGGGCAGGCTGGGGTCCGATCATTTACGCCAACAACGGCTTCAAGCCGGGCAAGGTGTGGAAAACGCCCAGCGGCAAGGACTTCAAGGTCGAGCTCGTCCTCATCGACGACCCGGTCGCCATGCGCGACGCCTTCGCCGCCGGCAACCTGCACGTCGGCTGGGCCACGCTGGACATGGTGCCGCTCTTCCTCGAGGGGCTTCGCAAGGACTCCCGGGTGATGCCACGCATCTACCAACAGGTGGACTGGTCGAACGGGGGTGACGGCATCGTCGTCCGCGATGCGGTCAAGACGATGGCCGACCTGCGCGGGAAGACGGTGGTACTCGCGCAGAACTCGCCGTCGCACTTCTTCCTGTTGAACGCGCTGATCAACGCCGGCGTGCAGCCGGCCGAAGTGCAGTTCAAATTCACGCAGGACGCGTTCCAGGCGGCGGCCGCGTTCAACGGCGACAAGAGCCTGGCCGGTGTCGTCAGCTGGGCGCCGGACATCTACAACCTCGAGAAGGTTCGCGGCAATCGCATGATGGTCACCACCGCGACCGCGAACAAGCTGATTGCCGACGTCTGGTTCTCGCGCGCCGACTTCGCCAAGGACAACCCCGACATCATGGAGGGCCTGGTCCGCGGCATCCTCGACTCGATGCAGGACCTGAAGGCGCAGGACGCCAAGCAGCGTGTCGCGAAGCTGATGGCCGCCGGCTACTCGATTCCGGAGAGCGACGCGCTCGGCATGCTCGGTGACGCGCACTCGACGAACTACGCCGAGAACCGTGAGTTCTTCCTCAATCAGAACAACCCGACGAACTTCGAGCGCACCTGGAACACCGCGTACTTCCTCTACAAGAAGATCGGCGTCGTCAGTCAGCAGACGCCGTTCGATCAGGTGATGGACTTTTCGCTGATCCAGAAGCTGGGGAGCGAGGCGAAGTACGCGAGCCAGAAGAACGAGTACGAGACGCACTTCGCTCCGACGAGCGCGGGATCGATCCAGGGTGAGAGCGACGAGATCCTGACCAAGACCGTCGTCATCCACTTCTTCCCGAATTCGTGGGACGTGAGCAAGAAGGTCACGCGCTCGGTGGACGGCAAGGACGTTGAGGAGTTGTACGATCCGAACGTCACCTTCATCGTCGAGGAGATCGGCAAGCTCGCCGGCCAGTACGGTGCGGCCCGCATCGTGATCGAGGGACACACCGACGGATCGATGCGAAACAGCGTGCCCAAGAGCGCGGTTCAGGAGTTGTCGCTCAATCGCGCCAACTCGGTCAAGGAGGCGATCGTCCGCAAGTTCCCGTCGTTACAGCCGAACCAGTTCGCCACGTCGGGCCTCGGCTGGGACAAGCCGGCCGACAGTGCCGATCCGGACAACCACGCCAAGAACCGGCGCGTCGAGATCAAGGTCTATCCGGCTGAAGCGCCCACGGCACAGTAATGGCGGGCTCGCTCGGATCTGGGTCGCCGAAGGGCGGTCCCTCGTGAGTGGACTGTTCGCGCTTCGCGTCTCTCCGCCCCGCAGCGTGCGCTATCTGCTCGGTGTGGGCGGCGTGGCGTTGCTCGTCGTGGTGTGGTGGATCGTCACCCGCGGCGCCGTCGAGACGCGGCTGGTGTCACCAGTCGTGCTGCCCAGCCCGCGCGAGGTGTTCGCCAGCTTCCCCAGTCTGCTCAACGAGCGGGCGCTGGTGCAGAGCATCGTTGCAACCCTGAAGCGCGTGCTGCTTGGCTTCGGCCTGGCAATCCTTGTCGGCGTTCCACTCGGAATCCTTGCCGGCGCCTGGCGGGTCTTCGAAGCCACCGGCGCGCCGCTGGCGCTGTTCGGACGCAACCTCCCGGTGGCGGCACTGATTCCGCTCACGATCCTGTGGTTCGGGATCGATGAGACGCAGAAGGTGATGTTCATCTTCATCGCCTGCGTCCCCTTCGTCTACTCCGACACCGTCCGCGCCATTGCGGGCGTGCCCGATCGGTACGTCGAGACGGCACAGACACTCGGCGCGTCCCGGACGCAGATCGTGACGAAAGTGCTCGTCGCCCTGGCGCTGCCGGACATCTACAACAGCCTGCGCCATCTGTTCGGGATGGCGTTCGGCTACATCATGCTGGCCGAATTGATCAACGCGAACTACGGTCTCGGCTACCTGCTGATGACGAGCCAGCGGCGGGGCCTGTCGGAGCACATCATCCTGATCCTGATGGTCATTGGACTGCTCGCCTTCGCCATCGACCGGATGCTGTACTTCTTTCAGCGCGGTCTGTTTCCCTATCGTTCCGCTGACGAATGACGACGCTGTCGAACATCGTGGAGTTTCGCGGCGTCACCAAGCGGTTCGGCGACTTCACCGCCATTCGCGATGTCACGTTCGCCGTGCCGGACCTGCCCGGCCAGGGCGAGTTCGTGACGATGCTCGGACCGTCGGGGTGCGGGAAGTCGACAGTGCTTCGACTCATCGCCGGCCTGCCACCGCAACATCCGGCGAGTGAGGGCATCGTGCACGTTGCGAATGCGCCGGTTGCCGGACCGGGCGCGGACCGCGGCATGGTGTTCCAGGACTACACGTCCTTCGACAATCGCACGGTTCTGGACAACGTCGCGTTTGGCCTCGAGTGCCGTGGCGTCGGCGCGAAAGAGCGCCGCGAACAAGCCCAGGCGTGGATCGAGAAGGTCGGGCTCGATGTCAAACGCGACGCGCACAAATATCCTAGCCAACTGTCGGGCGGCATGCGCCAGCGCGTCGCGATCGCACGCACGCTGATCCTTCGGCCGCGCATCATCCTGATGGACGAGCCATTTGGCGCCCTCGATCCCTCCACGCGCCTCCACATGCAGGAGCTGCTCAACAAGCTGTGGAGAGAGGCTGAAGCCACGGTCTTCTTCGTGACGCATTCGATCGAAGAAGCCGTATATCTCGGCGACCGTGTGTACGTCTTCTCCTCGTCTCCGGGTACTATCCTGCGCGAGATCGCCGTGCCGAAATCCGACAGGCCACCCAGGGAGATGCAGCGCGAGAAGACGTTTATCGATCTGGTCGCCGACCTCCGCGACACCGTCGATACGCTGCAATCGTCTACGCGCGCCGGCGATTGACGCATGGCGAACATCATTCCACCGCCGATCCCGTCCGATCGGTCCTCGAAGCCGCCGCAAGGGGCCGGACTCAAGGACTACCTGAAGGAGGCATTCTTCTTCCGGTGGAACATGCTGCTGTTTCTTGGTGGGCTGGCCGGCGCGGCAATCGGCCCGCTGCCTGACGTCACACTTCCTCTCGTGTTCGCCGGCGAGCTCGCTTACATGGCTGCGCTTACGTCGCTGCCGCGCTTCCGTGCCGCCATCGACGCCAAGGTTCACGCCGCCCAGAGGACGACGCCCGCCGTCACGACGACGGCCCCGTCGCTGGTCGTGATGCTGGCCGGCTTGCCTGGGGAGCTAAGGCGGCGGTTCGAGCAGCTGCACGCACGCTGCGTCGAGATGCGGCATCTGGCGGTCGGCGTCCGCGGAGCGTCGGGAAGCGACGCAGGAT
>DASROF010000172.1:0-7069 GCA_035647075.1 Vicinamibacterales bacterium
ACGGTCGAACCGGTCCCGCCCTGGATCTTGAGGGGCTCCACAATCAGGGCGAACTCATAAACGCGACGCGCCGCCAATTCGTCGAGCCGGAGATTCTCCAGCAGGTGAATGCCATTGATGACGATCAGGATCTGGTGCCCCGGACCGGCGAGCTGCGGATCGGGATTCGGCGAGATCTCGACCGCGCTGTTGTCCGCCCCCACCAGCATCGGGTCCTGCTTCGCCAGCCATTCGGCGGCCGCGGTGCCGACGCCGGGACTCACCCGCTGGTAGCGTGCGTTGTCCTTTCCCCACAGCGTTCCCCATCCGGTGTGAATGAGGATCGCATCGCCAGGCGCGAGCGTCAGCTTCTGCCGTGACAGCGCGGCCTGAAGATCTGCCGGCGTGATCTCGTAGTTCTCCGCCAGCACCGGCACACCCTTGAGCGCCGCGATGTCGAGAAGGACACCGCGCGTCATCAGCGCGCCGACCTGCTCGACGCCCAGCTTGGAGAACCCCGTGCGCGTGGCGGTCTCCTCCAGCGTGAAGCAGTTGTACATGCTGGAGCCGATCATCTGATGGCTGAAGGTATCGAACTGCGTCCCGACCTGACCCATCTCGCCGACGATGAGCTCCTCGTTCGAGCCGCGACGATTGGCGCCCGGATCGTTGCGCGTGCGCTTGGTGAGCACCTCGAACCGGCGGCCGGCAGGCATCGGCATCGTCTCGGAGAGCACGCGGCCAAGCTCGAACACTTCGCCCGTCTGAATGAGACGCGCGGCCTTCAACACGCTTGCCGGCTTCATATGGTTGCCGGAACCACGTTGATCGCCGGCTCCCCACTTCGAGGGACACCGCTGATTGTCTGCCGGCGGCCTCCACGTCTGTTGAGCCGCCGCAATACTGCAGTCGAGCACGACAAGGGCGGCAATCATCACCAGCGCGCGCATGAATCCTCCGTCAGGAGAAGGGCTGGCGCGCATACTACGTCGGCCCCGATCACCGATCAAACTGTCCATCTGGTAAGGTATGCCCCGCTATGACCAGCGTCGGCGATAAATACATTCTGCCGGGCAAAGACGATCATGACCGGCTGCGGACGATTAGCGAGATTCACGACGGCCCCACACAGGAGCTGTTGAAGCGAGCCGGCTTCGCTCGCGGGTGCAGTTTTGTCGAATTCGGCTGTGGACTTGGTTACGTCACACGATGGGCGGCCGCCGGGGGCGCACAGGCCACCGGAATCGACGTGAATGAGGAACAGGTGCAGGCGTGTCGGCAGCTTGCGCGTGAAGCGGGATTGAGCAAGGCGCACTTCAAGACAGGGAGTGTGTACGAACCGGATTTCGAACCCGGGACACTCGACGTGTCATACAGCCGCTGGCTGATGGTGCACCTGAACCGGCCAGTGGATGCCATGCGCGCGATCCACAACGTCTTGAAGCCCGGCGGCGTGATGGTCTGCGAAGAAGCCGACGTGAGCGCCGTCTATGCCGAACCGCCGTCAGCCGCCTACGATGAGATGCGCGAGATCGCGCTCAAAGCGGGCGTGGCGCGCGGGGTGAACTACTCCGGCGGGCGCTGGGCGCACACATGGGCGCGGGACGCCGGTTTCGAGATCGTTCACGTCGACGCGTACCATCCGCACTATCTCGAGGGCCGGCATAAGGGCTTCTGGAACTGGACGTTGCGGAACGCCTGCCGAAGGCTGGTCGACGAAGGAACGATGACCGAGGCGCACTGGCAGACGCTCGTCGACGGAATGACGCAGGCTGACAGTTCGCGCGAGACGGTTGTCGCGCACTGCCGCATGCATCAGCTCATCGCACGCAAGCCATTTCGCCAGGGGTCACCGTCATGAACAGAATCTGCGCCGTGGTCGCGCTCGCTGGATGGATGATCGGCACCGTGCTCGTCGTGGCGCAAGGCCAGGCACCGCTTCACGACGAGCAGTACCCGCAGGCCGACATCGCCTACGGCCTCAGCCTCTACACCGCGAAGTGCGTCGTGTGTCACGGCCCGCAGGGTGACGGGGCGGGCGGCGTGAATCTCCGCTCGGGAAAGTTCCGGAACGCCACTACTGATCGAGAACTCGCGCAATTCATCCGCGCTGGTTCGCCAGCAGGCATGCCGCCGATGGCACTCGACAACTCCGAGATGACCGGGGTCATCGCCTACCTGCGCAACATGAATGCGGTCGACAGCGCGACGGTACAGACCGGCGACGCGGCACGCGGGCACGCGCTGTTCGATGGCAAGGGCGGCTGCACGAGTTGTCATCGCGTCGGCGCGGCCGGCTCCCGTGTTGGTCCCAACCTGACCGACATCGGTTCGCAGCGCTCGCCCGCGTCCATTCAACGATCGCTGATCGATCCCAGCAGCCAGATGATGCCCATCAACAGGCCGGTCCGTGCGGTGAAGAAGGACGGCACGGTGGTGACCGGCCGCCGGCTCAACGAAGACACCTACAGCGTACAGATCATCGACGACCGCGAGCGTCTTCATTCGCTGCTGAAAGCCGACCTGAAGGAATTCACAATCAGCAGGTCGTCGCCGATGCCCTCGTTCGCGAACACATTTTCGTCCGCGGAAACCGCGGACGTCGTTGCGTATCTCCTGACGCTGAAAGGCCAGTGACATGGCGGCCACTGAGAAATGCAAAATGCAAAATTCAAAATGCAAACACTGGGTGGCGGTGGTCGCGCTGTTTGGCGCGTCGTCGCTCTCGCTGCAGGCACAGATTACGCCGCAGCGGCTCGCATCCGCGGCGAATGAACCGCAGAACTGGCTCACCTATTCCGGCAGCTACTCGGGAACGCGCTATAGCCCGCTCGACCGCATCACGCCGCAGAACGTCAAGAACCTGAAGCTGCAGTGGGTGTACCAGGCGCCCGTTGCCGGCGGCTGGCAGACATCGCCGCTCGTTGTCGACGGCATCATGTACCTGACGCAGCGTCTCAATGACGTGGTGGCGCTGGACGCGACGACCGGACGCGCGTTCTGGATCTATCGCTACACTCCCGCTGCCGAGCGCATCGTCTGCTGCGGTGCGAACAATCGCGGCCTTGCCATCCTCGGCGACACGCTCTTCATGGGCACGCTCGACGCGAACCTGATCGCCATCGACGCCAGGACCGGGCGCCAGGTCTGGAAGACGGAACTGGCGAAGACCAGGGAGGGCTACTCGATCACGCTGGCACCGCTCGTCGTGAAGGACAAGGTGATTGTCGGAGTCGGCGGTGGCGAGTACGGCATTCGCGGATTCGTTGCGGCCTATGACGCCGCGACCGGCAAGGAGGCCTGGCGCTTTTACACCATTCCCGGCCCAGGCGAGAAGGGGCATGAGACGTGGGAAACGTGTCCCGACGCGCGTAGTGTCCGGCCCCAGCCGGACCAGCCGGCAAATGCGTTCTGTGATCCGGAGGCGTGGAAGCACGGCGGCGGATCGATCTGGGTGACCGGTTCCTACGATCCGCAGCTGAACCTCACGTACTGGGGCGTCGGCAACGTCGGTCCCGACTACAACGGTGCGCAACGGCCAGGCGACAACCTCTACACCGACTCGGTGGTCGCGCTCGATGCCGATACCGGCGCGCTGAAGTGGCACTACCAGTTCACGCCACACGACGTCTACGACTACGACTCTGTCCAGGTGCCGGTCCTCATCGACAACTGGGCCAACACGCGGACCAACGTGATGGCGTGGGCCAACCGCAACGGCAACTTCTACGTGCTGGATCGCGCGACAGGACGGTTCCTCCTGGGGAAGCCGTTCGTCAAGGTGAACTGGATGAGCGACTTCGATGAGCGCGGGCGGCCGATTCAAACGCCGCAGCCGGCGGGACAGCCGACATATCCAGGCAACCAGGGCGGGACCAACTGGTACTCACCGTCATACAGCCCGCGGACGCGTCTGTTTTACATTTCCGCATGGGAGGACTACGCCAGCATTTACGCGCCTGCCCCATCGACATTCAAACAGGGCACCGTCTTTGTCGGAGGTGGGCCCAGCAACTTCAGCGCAGTACCAGGCGCACCCGGCATCGGCCGCAGTCCGATCAACACCTGGACCGAGGCGGCCGGTCATGGCGCAGTGATCGCGGTCGATCCGGTCACCGGCGAGCGGAAGTGGAAGTTCGACATGACCGACGTGACGGACAGCGGCATCCTGACGACCGGATCCGACCTCGTGTTCACCGGCGGACGTGAGGGCTTCTTCCAGGCGCTCGATGCGCGGAACGGTACGCTTCTGTGGAAGACGAACCTTGGCGCCGCGATCACGAGCGGACCGATCACGTATCGCATTGGCAACAAACAGTACGTGTCGGTGGTCGCCGGACTGTCGATGTTTGTGTTTGCGGTGGAGGAATAGGGGTCGGGGATCGAGGATCAGGTAGGGACCGACTTGACGGTCGGTCCCTCCTGAGAGTCCGGCTAGAAGCCAGCCTTGAAGTGGAATCCGGTCTGCGCGTCGCCTTCGCGATACAGCTTGTGGCACGCGCCGCAGGTGTTCCCCTGGAACTGCTTCATCGCCGCCTGCACGGC
Organism: Vicinamibacterales bacterium; assembly: GCA_035647075.1. Classification (GTDB taxonomy): domain Bacteria; phylum Acidobacteriota; class Vicinamibacteria; order Vicinamibacterales; family UBA2999; genus Gp6-AA40. The sequence continues at coordinate 4,525 of DASROF010000172.1, forward strand.
CATGGCATCGGGAGCCGGTGCCGAGATCAGCTTGTCGAGCGCATCGAGCTGGCTCAAGCCGTCCTTGAGGATCGCCACCGCATCGTCCTTCTTCTTCGCGGCATAGAACGCCTGAAGGGACATGTAGTTCGTGCGCAGAGTCGCAACGTGCGGCTTTGCGTCGGCGAAGGTGCCAGACTTGACCGCCGCGTTGACGCCCTGACCGGCGCCTGCATTGGCTTTCATGATCTTGGCGTGATCTTCCGGCGTCAGATTGGCCTGAGCCGTGACGCCGACGGCGAACATCACCATCAACGCCGCTGTCCATGTGAGAAATCGCTGCATAGTCCCTCCTGGGGCGCGAAGGATTGGCTGAAAAATCGCGTCGAATAGTACCACTCTATTGAATCAATCTCATGACGGACTGGTTGCGACCGTCGAGGCGGGCGGCCAGCTCGGCAAATTCGGGCCGCGGCCCTTCCCACCTCAGCGCCTCCACGTCATCGAAGAGCTGCAGATCGGAGCGCAGTGTCGCCAGATTCCGGAACAGCATCGCCAGCTCACGATCCCGAACGAGCGTTCTGGCGAGCGCAACGGAATTTGCCGCGTTCACGGACCAGTGTGCCGGGTCGTCAGGAATGGCCTCGATCGTTCCAAACTTCGCCAGCACAGCAGCCGTAGACTTCGCGCCCCAGCCGCGCAGGCCGGGATAGCCGTCAGCCGCGTCGCCGACGAGCGCGAGGTAGTCGGGAATCGACTCTGGGCCGACGCCGAACTTTGCCCGGACACCCGTTTCGTCAAACATCGTCTTTGTGCGGCGATTCAACTGAATCACGCGTGACCCGCGGACAGACTGCGCCAGGTCCTTGTCGGGCGTGGCAATCACCACACGCTCCACGCGCGAGTCGCGTGCAGCGATCGCCGCCGCCGATGCCAGCGCATCATCCGCTTCGAACTCGGTCATCGGCCAGACCATCACGCCAGCCGCTGCCAGCGCTTCTTCCAGCAACGGGAATTGCGCATAGAGATCCGGCTCGATGCCGGCGCCGGTCTTGTAGCCGGGCCACAGTTCGTTGCGAAACGATTCGATCACGTGATCGGTCGCGACGCCAACGTGTCGCGCGCCGCTGGTGATCAGACCCAGCACCGAGTGGACGACGCCGCGCACGGCCGCCACTTCGTTGCCGTCGACGTCCTTCGCTGACGGCATGGCGTAATAGTGCCGGAACAGCTCGTATGTACCGTCGATGAGAACGACTTCCATTTATCGGTCCGCCCGCTTTGGTTTGACGATGCGCGGAGTCGAGTCCGGCTGCTCGTAGCGAAGGCCGTCGCTCGTGCGCTGCAACTCGCGCACATAAAGAATCGCTTTCTGATCGTGACCCGGCGGCCCAGAAACGACAAGGCGGTCGCCGCGCGCGAAGGTACTCGCGGTCATGCCGATGTCCACCAGCTCGTTGCGGTTGTCCAGCTCGAGCCGCCACACGCGAGCGTCCCCGCCGACACCTGCATCGACGAGCAGATACGGATGCGGGTTGACGAAATGAAACTCGCGGACGACGGCGTCGAGCGTGACCTTCCGCGCAATGTCGTACTCAGACAACGAATGGTGCGCGAGAAGCGGCGCCTTCACGAGCACCAGCGCGACGGCAAGCAGTCTCGCGGTCGGCATGCTACCGGCTCATCGGGACGGTGACGCCAAACGATCGGCGGCGGCCGACGGCGACGTCAGGTTCGCAGGCGCGGCCAGATTTCTCGCGAAGTACGGCAGCACGTTCCACTCGATCCGCTCGCGCAGGCGATTCGAATGATCGCCGTCGTATTCCTCGAACGTGTGCGCGATGCGCAGCTTCGTCATCGCCGCATGCAACTGCCGGTTGGACTCGACCGCGGGATCGGCCCGTCCGATATCGATCGCGATCGCGTAGAACGCATTGAGATTCGCGGCGAGCTTGTCGAGTTCGGCCGGGATGGCTCCGGTTGACGGGCTCATCGCGTAGAGATCCGCGAACAGTTCAGGATGCTTCATGCCGATGGCCAGGGCCGCGATGGCGCCGGCGTCGTGACCCGCCAGGCCGCGGCTCATACGATGAGCCAGCGTTCGATAATGACCGTCGATGTAGGGCACCAGATTCTCGGCGACAAACCGCTCCCAGTCCGTCGAGTACATCGTGCCCTTCAGCCCCGTGGCGTTCGGCATCACGACGATGAATTCACTGAAGCCCTGAGCCGCCGCGAGCCGATCACCGCTCTGCTGCAGCGCCGCAGTCTCCAGAAACGTGCTGTCGGCACCGCCCTGTCCGTGAAGCATATAGACCGTCGGAAAGCGGCGGTTCTGGTCGCCAGCGTAACTGGGGGGTAAATAGACAGTCACAGCGCGGTCGGGCGAATCACCCTGCGAGTTTCCTTCGAGCGCCTTGCCGTGCACGGTGATGTGCTCGATCGCGCTGGCACCCCCTCGACCGCCGCGGCCGGGCCCGCCAGGGCCGCCTGGAGGTGCGCCACCGCGCCGCTGCGCACCTGGCTGCGCCGTCGAGAAAGCCACAACGGCCACTACGCACAGAAT
>DASROF010000173.1:0-88982 GCA_035647075.1 Vicinamibacterales bacterium
TTACTGACCCGCGTCAATTCCAATGCCCAATGCCCAATGCCACACGCTCTTACGCGCGCAGCAGTTCTTTCACGGCTGCGCCAATGTCCGCCGGGCTCTTGACGACACGCACGCCCGCGGCGCTGAGCGCGTCCATCTTCTCGGCCGCCGTGCCCTGTCCGCCGGCGATGATGGCGCCGGCATGTCCCATCCGACGTCCGGGCGGTGCCGTCTGTCCGGCGATGAAGCCCACCACCGGCTTCTTGAACGATTCCTTGATGTAGGCCGCGGCTTCCTGCTCGGCCGTGCCGCCGATCTCGCCAATCATGATCACGGCCTCGGTATCGGGGTCGGCCGAAAACAAGGTCAACGCGTCGATGAAGCTCGTACCAATAAGCGGATCGCCCCCGATTCCGATGCAGGTCGTCTGTCCCATCCCCTGCTTCGACAACTGGTGAATCGCCTCGTAGGTGAGCGTGCCGCTCTTCGAGACAATTCCGATCCGTCCCTCGCGGCAGATGTGTCCAGGGATGATGCCCGCCTTCGCCTGACCCGCGGTGATGACCCCGGGGCAGTTTGGCCCGATGAGTCTGGTCCGCCGGCCGTTCATGAATGTCATCACCTTGAGCATGTCCAATGTCGGGATGCCTTCCGTGATGCAGACCGCGAGCGGAATCTCCGCGTCGGCGGCCTCCATGATGGCGTCGGCGGCGAACGGCGGCGGAACGAAGATCACCGTCGCGTTCGCGCCTGTCTCGCGAACAGCATCATGCACGCTGTTGAAGACCGGCCATCCTTCGTGCCTGGTGCCGCCCTTTCCAGGGGTGACGCCGCCAACCACCTTGGTGCCATAAGCCGCGGCAGCCTTCGCATGGAAGGTGCCTTCGCGCCCGGTAAGTCCCTGCACGATGAGCCGCGTGTTTCGGTCTAAGAGGACTGCCACGATTACCGCCGCGCGAGAGCGACAACCTTCTCTGCCGCTTCGCCCATTGAGTCTGCCGTCGTGAAGTTCAACTTGCTGTCGCGGAGGATCTGTTTACCTTCCTCCACGTTCGTCCCTTCCATGCGAATCACGATCGGCACAGGTACGCCGAGCTCCGTGACCGCAGCGACGACGCCCTGTGCCAACACGTCGCAGCGCAGGATTCCGCCGAAGATGTTGATCAACACGGCTTTGACGTTCTTGTCCGCCATCAGAATCCGGAAGGCGTTCTTGATCTGCTCCGCGTTGGCCCCGCCCCCGACGTCCAGGAAGTTCGCTGGCTCACCCCCGGCGAGCTTGATGATGTCCATCGTCGCCATCGCCAGGCCGGCACCGTTCACCATGCAACCGATGTTGCCGTCCAGCCGGATGTAGTTCAGCGAGAACGTCGAGGCCTCGACTTCGAGCGGATCCTCTTCGGTGACGTCCCGCAGGTCTTTCAACTCGGGGTGGCGGTACAGCGCGTTGTCGTCAAAGCTGACCTTCGCGTCCAGCGCCAGAAGCTCGCCGCCCTTCGTCAGGATCAGCGGGTTGATTTCAATCATCGACGCATCGGTTTCAACGAACGCCTTGTAGACGGCCTCGAGCACCTTCACGAACTTCCCCGCCACCGGAGCCGGTAACCCCATTCCGAACGCCAGCTTGCGAGCCTGGAAGGCAATGACACCAGTACCGGGATTGATGTGCTCTCGAAGAATCTTGTCCGGGTCTGACGCAGCCACCTCTTCGATGTCCATGCCGCCAGCCGCGCTCGCGATAATCACAGGAGCCGCTGCGGCACGGTCGAGAACAATGCTCAGATACAGCTCGCGTTCGATTTGCAGCCCTTCTTCGATCAGCACCCGGCCGACCTTCTTCCCGTCAGGGCCGGTTTGATGGGTGACGAGTGTCATCCCGATCATCTGTTTGGCGACCTGCTCGGCCTCCTGTGGCGATCGGACGACTTTCACGCCTCCGCCCTTGCCACGGCCGCCAGCGTGAATCTGCGCCTTGACCACGGCAATGTCGCCGCCGAGCCGACGAGCGATGTCGCCCGCTTCCGCGGAAGCGAATGCCACTTCACCGCGCGGGACCGGGACGCCGAATCGTGAGAGGACTTGTTTTGCCTGATACTCGTGGATTTTCACAAACGGCTGATCGTATCAAACTAGTATTCGGTCATGATCGTTCATATCGTCTTCTGGCGCCTTCATCAGACCGCCAACGGCAAGTCGAAACACGACAACGCCCGTGAGATCAAGGAGCGACTCGAAGCGTTGCGAGGCTTACCAGGGCTGCGGCGTCTGGACGTCGGCATCGACTTCGCCGGCACCGAACAGTCGTCTGACGTGGCGCTCTACACGGAATTCGATTCGAGAGAGGCGCTGGACGCCTACCAGGTTCATCCGGCGCATCAGGAGTTTGCGGCATTCCTCACGCCCCTCCGGTCGGAGCGGCGTGTCGTCGATTACGAATCATAGAGACCGGGCATCAGGGCCGACCGCAAGGTCTGGGCCCTACATCCCGATGACGTCCACCAGCTCTTTCACCGACGCGGCAGACTTCTTGAGCGCCGCCTCCTCTTCCGCCGTCAGTTTGATCTCGATGATCTGCTCGACCCCGCGCGCTCCCAGCTTGACCGGCACGCCGACGAAGAGATCGCGAATCCCATACTCTCCCTGCAGGTACACCGAACACGGCAGGATCTTCTTCTTGTCCTTGAGGATCGCCTCACACATCTCCGCCGCCGCCTGACCCGGCGCGTACCAGGCGCTCGTGCCGACCAGCTTCGTGATTTCAGCGCCGCCGTCGGCCGTCCGCTTCGCGATCGCCTCGATGCGTTCCTTCGACAGGAGCTCGGTCAGAGGGATGCCGGCGACGGTCGAATAGCGCGGCAGTGGCACCATCGTGTCGCCGTGGCCGCCGAGCACGAATGAATGCACGTTCTGAACCGAGACGTTCAGCTCCATTGCCACGAACGTGCTCATCCGCGCCGAATCCAGCACGCCAGCCATCCCGATGATTCGCTCACGCGGGAACTTGGTCAGCTTGAAGAGCGCTTGCGACATGGCGTCCAGCGGGTTGGCCACCGGCACGACGATCGCGTTCGGGCAGTACTGCACCAGGTTCGGCGCGATGCTCTTCATGATCTCGAAGTTGTCGCGCACCAGATCATCGCGGCTCATGCCCGGCTTCCTCGGTTTGCCGGAGGTGATGACGACGATGTCCGAGCCGGCGGCAGCGTTCCAGTCGGAGCCGCCAATCACCCGCGAGTCTGAACCGATGATCGGGCAGGTCTCGTAAATGTCCAGCGCGACGCCCGCCGCCTTCGTCTCGGCGATGTCGATGATGACGACATCGGCGAGCGCCTTCTCCGCGATGGATCGAGCGACGGTCATGCCGACGTTGCCGGCGCCGCCAACCACTGTAACTTTGCGATTCATGAGCTCCTCTAAAAAGCACGAACGTTAGGGCACGATCCCTCAGCTACCGCTCGAAGTACTCACAGTTTCTGTGGAAAACCCTGTTGAAAAGAGGCCGCGTACGCCGCCAACCGTCGCTGATCTCACAGCATTTAGCGGTTTGCACCAACGTTGTGCGGACGTTACCTTCGCGAACGGAAGATTATACTTTCAAGCATCCGCGTTATTCGAACTCTCACTGCTCTGGTCGCACCGTGAAAATTGTTGTCGCCGACGATCTCCCTGAATCCGCACTTCAACTCCTGAGAGGCGAAGGGTGGGACGTGGACGCCCAGACCGGGCGGACACCGGACCAGCTCGCCAGAGATCTCCAGAACGCCGATGCACTCGTCGTGCGGAGCGCGACGAAGGTCACGGCTGATCTCATTGCTGCTGCCAGCGCGATCCGGGTGATCGCGCGCGCGGGCACCGGCGTGGACAACGTCGACGTCCCCGCCGCGAGCGCTCGCGGCATCGTCGTCATGAACGCCCCTGGCGCAAACAGCGTCAGCGTCGCCGAACTGGCAATGGGACTCATCCTGGCGCTGGCGCGGCATATCCCTGCGGCGGATGCGGCGATGAAGCAGGGAAAGTGGGAGAAGAAGAAGTTTCTTGGCGAGGAGGTCCGGGACAAAACGCTGGGACTTGTCGGCCTCGGGCGCATCGGACAGGAAGTCGCGCGCCGGGCCATCGGCTTCAGCATGCGGGTGATCGCCCACGATCCGTTTATCTCAGAGCAGGTTGCGGGCGATCTCGGCGTTGAGCTCGTGCCGATGGACGACCTCTTCGCGCGCGCTGACTATATATCCCTGCACATGCCGTCGACTCCGCAGACGAAACAAATGATCAACGCGAGCCGGCTGCAGCGGGCAAAGAAGGGGATCCGAATCGTCAATACCGCGCGCGGCGATCTGGTTGATGAATCAGCACTTGCGGACGCGATCGAAGCGGGTCAGGTTGGCGGAGCCGGCCTCGATGTCTTCACAAAGGAGCCCACGGTCGATCACCGCCTCCAGATGCTGCCCCAGGTGATTGCGACGCCGCACATTGCGGCGTCCACGCGAGAGGGTCAGGAGCTTGTCGGCGTCGAAACGGCCGCCGCGTTGCGCGATTTTCTCAAGGATGGCTTGATACGCAACGCGGTCAACTTCCCATCCGTTTCAGCGGAGGAGTACAAGAAGCTGCAACCCTTTGTCACGCTCGCCGAACGCCTGGGGACCTTCGTCGCCCAGATGGCTGACGGCCGCGCACGCTCGGTTGGCATCCGCTATTACGGAGATCTGGCCACCAGCCGGACCGACATGCTGGGTAACGCCGTCCTCGCCGGCATGTTCAAGCCGATTCTCTCGTCCGGCGTCACACTCGTGAACGCGCGCAGCGTCGCTGCCGAGCGCGGCATCGAGGTGGTCGAGTCGCGCAGCACGCGTCGCCGCGATTACACGAGTCTGATTTCCGTCAAACTGCAAACGGCCGAGGGGGCACGGCACATCGAGGGAGCCGTGTCCGAGCGTGGCATCCCTCGTCTCGTGTCTCTCGACGGCGTCGTGGTCGAGGCGCCACTCGAGGGAACGATGGTCGTGACCTGCAATACCGATCAGCCCGGAGTTATCGGTCAGGTCGGGACGATTCTCGGTCGGCACGACGTCAACATCGCAACGTTCGCGCTGGGCCGCGACGGCGACCGTGCGGTTGCCGCGGCGATTGTCGACGAACCGGAAGACCGGCCGGTGCCGGAAGCGGTTGTCGACGAACTGCGGCAGGTGAAGGCGATCCGTGAGGCACGGATCGTCCGAGTGTGAGCCGGCGCGAGCGACCCGTTATGCTATGATTCGCCGTGCACCCTGCTTCGTTCCGTGATCCTTTTCAACGGACGTCAGAGGCCACTTCAGTCGCCGTCATCCCCGCCCGTTACGCGTCGACTCGCCTTCCCGGAAAACCACTCATAGACATCGCCGGTCGCCCGATGATCGAACACGTCTATCGTCGCGCGGCCGAGGCTCGCGGCGTTGACGCCGTGGTCGTCGCAACCGACGATCAGCGCGTCGCCGACGCGGTCCTGCGTTTCGGCGGCGTTGCACGGATGACAGCCGCGACCCACAAGACCGGCACTGATCGAATCGCGGAAGTCGCTCGCGACCTGCACTGCTCCATCATCGTGAATGTTCAGGGAGATGAGCCGTTCGTCGATCCCGCGGCGATCACGAAGATGCTGGATGCCCTGCACGCTGATGCGACACTGGAAATGGCGACGCTACGCACCCCCATTCGGAGTGAGGAGGATTACACGAACCCTCACGTCGTCAAGGTGGTGACAGACGTCAACGACAACGCGCTGTATTTTTCGCGTGCATCGGTTCCTTTTCATCGTGACGGTCCGCCGAAAGGCGGACACTACGCGCACAAGCATCTCGGGTTGTACGCCTATCGCCGCGACTTTCTGCTCCGTCTCGCGTCGCTGCCGCAAACAGCGCTCGAGCGGGCGGAATCACTCGAACAGCTGCGCGCTCTCGAACACGGTTACCGGATCCGCGCGGTCGAAACCCAGCACGACTCAATCGGTGTTGACACACCGGAAGATTTGGAACGCGTCCGTCTCGCCGTCGCACATCAGCGCGAGGGCGGGCTCGCATCTATACGAGGGTGAGGTGGCATGACCCAACGACCTGATGGACGGCCTGTGAAGTACATCTTCGTGACTGGCGGCGTAGTGTCGTCCCTCGGCAAGGGACTGGCCGCGGCTTCTATCGGCCGGCTGCTCGAGGACCACGGCTACACCGTTGCCCTGCAGAAGTTTGACCCATACATCAACGTCGATCCGGGGACGATGAGCCCGTATCAGCACGGCGAGGTGTACGTCACCGACGATGGAGCTGAGACGGACCTCGATCTCGGGCACTACGAGCGGTTCACCAGCATGGTGGCCACGCGTAACAGCAACTGGACCACCGGAAAGATCTATCTGTCGGTCATTCAGAAGGAGCGTCGCGGCGACTATCTCGGCCGGACCGTGCAGGTCATTCCGCACATCACGAACGAAATCAAGGACGCCATCCGGATGGCCGGCCGCGATGTGGACGTCGTGCTCGTCGAAATCGGCGGCACCGTGGGCGACATCGAGAGTATGCCGTTCCTCGAAGCCATCAGGCAGTTCCGTCTCGACGTCGGTCGCGAGAACACGCTCTACATCCACCTCACGCTGGTGCCATTCATCGGCACTGCCGGCGAATTGAAGACCAAGCCAACGCAGCACAGCGTCCGGGATCTGCGGTCGATCGGCATTCAGCCTGACGTCTTGCTCTGTCGCACCGACCGGTTCCTCGATGCCGACATCAAACGCAAGATCTCGCTGTTCTGTGACGTGAGCGAAGAAGCGGTCATCACGGCGAAGGACGTAGACACGATTTACGAGGTGCCGCTGGTCCTGAAGGCCGAGGGGCTCGATCAGATCGTCCTCAAGCAGCTCGGCCTGCCGCTCACCCAGGCGCGGACCGAAGCCTGGGAGGAACTCGTCGATCGCATCAAGCAGCCGACCGACGAACTGATGATCCACGTGGTCGGTAAGTACACCGGCTACGAGGATTCGTACAAGAGTCTCAATGAAGCGGTGTACCACGGCGGGTTCGCGCACCGACTCAAGGTGCGTCTGAACTGGGTCGAGGCTGAAGCACTCGAGCGCGAAGGCGGGACGTCCGCGCTCGAGGGTGCGCACGGCATTCTCGTCCCCGGCGGATTCGGCTCACGCGGCACGCGCGGGATGATGAAAGCGGCGGAGTACGCGCGCGAACACAACGTGCCGTTCTTCGGCATCTGCTACGGCTTCCAGTGGGCGACGGTCGAGTACGCGCGCAACGTCTGCGGCCTGGAAGGCGCCGACTCCACCGAGGTGGACGAGAACGCCCCCCACAAGGTCATCTACAAGCTGCGCGATCTCCTTGGGATCGACGAACTGGGCGGAACGATGCGGCTGGGACGCTATGCCTGCGAGCTCGCCCCGGGCTCACTCGCGGAACGCGTGTACGGCGCCTCGCTGATTCACGAACGGCATCGCCATCGCTTCGAGTTCAACTGTCTTTACGAGGAACCCCTCGCGGAGCAGGGTATGAAGGTGTCTGGGCGTTCTCCGGATGGCAAGTTCGTCGAGATCGCGGAACTGGCGTCGCACCCGTGGTTCCTCGCCGTCCAGTTCCATCCGGAGTTCCAATCGAGGCCGCTGCGGCCGCATCCGTTGTTTGCGAGCTTCGTCGGCGCATCGTACCGGCACAAAACCGGCGAGTTGACCGGCGCAGGAGTGACGACCACCGCGAGCCGTTAGTGGTGTGTCGTGTTGATACGCACCTAAAATAGAGCGGTGCACCCGGTACCCGTGGGAGGCTTCACAGTCGGCGGCGGGCAGCCGCTCGCCTTCATCCTCGGCCCTTGTGTCATCGAAAGCCCGTCGCATGCGCTCGATCTCGCGCTTGCGATCAGTGACATCGCCAGCCGGTGCCCTGTCCCGGTGATATTCAAGGCGTCGTTCGACAAGGCCAATCGCACGTCGCGATCATCGTTTCGCGGTCCGGGCCTCGAGGCGGGTCTCAAGGTCCTGTCCGACATCAAGGCGCGCACCGGCCTCCCCATCCTCACAGACATCCACGAAGCCGGTCAGGCCGCGGTTGTGGCAGCGGTTGCCGACGTCATTCAGATCCCGGCGTTCCTGTCCCGGCAGACAGATCTGATCGTGGCCGCGGCGCGCACCGGCGCGGTTGTGAACGTCAAGAAGGGGCAATTCCTCGCACCCCGGGATGTACGTCACGTCATCGACAAGATCACCGCGGAGGGAAACCACCGCGTCCTGGTCACTGAGCGCGGAGTCAGCTTCGGGTACAACAATCTCGTCGTGGACATGCGCGCGTTTCCGATGCTCCGCGAACTGGGCTATCCCGTGGTGTTCGATGTGACGCACAGCCTGCAGTTGCCTGGGGCCGGCGACGGTGTCACTTCAGGCCTGGCGGAATACATCGAACCGCTGGCCTCGGCGGGCGTGGCGGCAGGTGTCGACGCGGTGTTCATGGAAGTCCACGAAGAGCCGGCTCGCGCGAAGAGCGATGCCGCCAATGCGCTACGCCTCGATCATCTGGAGCCGCTCCTGCGCAAGCTGCAGCGAATCGACGCCGCTGCTCGCGAACGCGCCATCCCGGATACCGCGCCGGCGTCACCTGGAGCACGCGTATGAGCAAGGCCGTGGCACCCGACTTCGCGCTGGCGCGGAAGGTCCTGGAGACCGAGGCGGCGGCGATTCTCGCGCTGGTCGATCGCCTCGACGACCGCTTCGAGCAGGCGGTGCGGCTGCTCCTCGACTGTCGCGGCCGCGTCATTGTCACCGGCATGGGAAAGTCGGGCATCATCTGCCGGAAGATCGCGGCCACGCTCTCCAGCACAGGCACTCCCGCCTTCTTTCTCCATCCCGCGGAAGCCATCCACGGCGACCTCGGGGTTCTCCAGTCTGAGGACGTCATCGTCGCGCTTTCGCATAGCGGCGAGACCGATGAATTGCTTCGATTGCTGGAGACGATCAAGCGGCTCGGCGCGCGGCTGGTTGTGATCACCGGTGAGCCGCACTCGACCCTCGGACAGGCGGCGGACGTCGCGCTCGATTGCCATGTGTCAAAGGAAGCGTGCCCGCTCAACCTCGTGCCGACCGCCAGTACGACCGCCGCGCTCGCGCTCGGAGACGCCCTGGCGATGACACTGCTCGTGACGAAGGGATTCCGGCAGGAGGATTTCGCCAACCTGCACCCCGGCGGAAAGCTCGGCAAGCGGCTGATGCGCGCTGAACAGCTCATGCACCTGGGCGAACACGCACCCATCGTGCGCACCGACGACGCACTGCGAGAGGTGATTTACGAGATCTCGCGCAAGAAACTGGGCATGTCCTGCGTGGTCGATACCGCCGACCGTCTCGTCGGCATCATCACCGACGGCGACCTGCGCCGCCACATGGCCGACACTCCCGATCTGCTCGCCAGGACGGCTGACGCGGTCATGACCCGGAACCCCGTCACGATCGCGCCCGACACGCTGGCGGTGGAAGTGCTCAATACGCTCGAACGCCGCAAGATTACGTCGGTTGTCGTTGTTGACGCCGCGCAGAAGGTGCTCGGCGTGGTCCACCTGCACGATCTGTGGCGGACTGAGATGATCTAGGCGTGTCTAACTACCTCCCGCTCCTGGCCGCCCTCGTGGCCCTTCTGGTGGGGCTGATCGTGGGAAAGGCGTGGGAGCGGTACAAGCTGCGCGATGGGCGCTGGATCGACCGTCGGCGCCTCCGCGAGACGCCGCACTACATGCTCGGCCTGAATTTTCTGACCGAGCATCAGGTGGATCAGGCGATCGAAGAGTTGACGGCTGCCACGAGCACGGACACCGATGCGCTCGAGATTCAGATGATTCTCGGCAACCTGTACCGGCAGAAGGGACAGGTCGCACGCGCCATCACGGTTCATCAGGCGTTGCTGCAGCGGACGAACCTGACACGACTCGAGCACGCATATGTGCTTCTGTGCCTCGGCCTCGATTTCCGGCATGGTGGCTTCGTCGATCGGGCCCTCGAGGCATTCCAGGAGGTTGTGCAGCTCGATCCGGAGAATCGCTACGCGCTCGTCAACCTGCAGAAGTTGCACGAGGATCAGCAGCAATGGGCGGACGCGTCCCGCGTCCGCGCGCAGATTGCGCGCATCGACGGGCAGCGCCGCGGCGACAACCAGCAGATTCTCGGCTTCCTGCAGAATCAGCTCGGCACCGAGACAGCGCGCGCAGGCGATACCGAGGCTGCGGCGGCGATGTTCCGGGAGGCGATCGACATCGAGCCGAAGACCGCTCCCGCCTACCTCAGTCTTGGGGACATGCACTTCGAGCGCGGCGACGCGGCGGCCGCCATCGCGGCGTGGGAGGCGCTCGTGCAGACGGTCCCGGATCGCGCCTACCTCGCGTTCGAACGACTGGAACGTGCCTACAAGGCGTCCGCCGCTCCGCAGCGGTTCGTGGCCCTCTGCGACCAGCTCATCGCACGCAATCCACAGGACTGGCGCGCCCGACTGGCCCTGTCGCGCCATTACGCCGCTGCTGGCAGGTCACGCGACGCCTTCGATCTCCTCCTCGCCGCGCTCCCCCACAATCCGCATGGACTGGTCGTCCATCAGGAAATCTGGCGGGCGCTGCTCGAACTGAACCTCGAAGCCGATCTGGTGCGCCGATACGTCGCGCTGACCCGCGACGCGGTCTTCTACCTCGACCCCCATGTCTGCACGCACTGCCGCTATCGCAGCACGGAGCTGCTCTGGCAATGTCCGCAATGCCACGAATGGAATACATTCGTGGAGGAACGAATCGCCCCCGCCAAGGAAACAACCGTGGCGGAATCCTGAGCACAAGATCATGCAGCGTGTTGCGTTGACGGGTGGTATCGCGACGGGCAAGAGTCACGTCCTCGCCGTGTTCACGGCGCTCGGTGTCCCGACGATCGACGCCGACATCCTGGCGCGCGAAGCGGTGGCCCCAGGCACGACCGGTTTCGAGGCAGTGAAGGCCCGTTTCGGTCCCTCAATCCTGGATTCGTCCGGCGCGCTCGATCGCCGAAAGCTGGGCGACATCGTCTTTGCGGACGCGCAGGCACGTCGCGATCTCGAGGCCATCATCCATCCGGCGGTGGTTGCGGCAATCGATCGATGGTTTACCGGCCTTGAAGGGGCGGCTGCCGGGTTCGCGATCGCCGATATCCCTCTGCTGTTCGAGACCGGCCGCGAACACCAGTACGACATCATCATCGTCACAGCCTGCGAACTGCAGACGCAGATCCGTCGTCTCATCGCCCGCGACAGGGTCACGGACACGGAGGCACGTCAGCGAATCTCCGCGCAGCTGCCGATCGAGGAGAAGGTCAGGCGGGCGGACTATGTAATCCGTACCGACGGGATGGTCGCTGAAACCAACGCGCAGGTGCATGCCGTTTATCAGCGGCTGTCGGACCCCGCCGCGGCACGCCGGTAACCTCCGAGACGGCTTACCGCCGCGCGACGGCGTCCTGAAACTCCTCGTAGCGAAGCCCGATGCGCTGATGGAAGGCGGTGCTGAACTGCGCTCCTGCTCCGAGATCCCGCAGCAGCATCACGACCGCTGACGGCCCACGCACGTCGAGCATCCTGCGCACGGCGAGTGCGCTCTCGGCGTAGGCCAGCTGCGCCTGCGCGTCGGGCAGGCCGCTGAATCCGGTATGCAGTTCCGGCAGCGCCGGACGCTTGCGGGCAGCGGCCACAACCCGCTCGGCACCGGCCAGGCCGCCCGGCTCGAGCACCACGGCCAACCCTTCGTTCACCCATGCCGGCACTCCGCGGCCGGCGATGCCGGCGACGAGCGCGTGGACGTATTCGTGGGCGAGCACCCGTTCGAGCTCCTCGATCTGATCGAGCGCTCCTTTGACCGGCACCCGGATGCGTCCATCGTAGACACCGCCGGCCCACGTCGGCCCGCGCGTGATGTCGCGGAACTGCTGCGACGTGTAGAGCACCACTTCGATGGACTGGGTGGGATAGAACTGCAAGGAGTCGCCAATCCGGCGGTACGTGGCTTCGAGGAGGTCCACCGCCCGCCGCGCCAGGCCTTGATCGACCGGACCCTCGAACAGCGCGCGGAAATGGACGCCGCGTGTTTCAGCGAACCGGCTCTCCGTGCGGGCCTCAGCGGACCATAGGCTGATCTTCTCCTTCAACCGCGGGTCGCCCGGCGCGCTTTTCAGCGCCGCCTCGTACGTGGCGACGGCCTCACGGATGCGGCCGCTCCGATACTGCAACTCTCCCAGGAGAAGAGAGGCGTCGTTCAATGCGGGATCGAGTTGGAGGGCGCGCTGGAACTGCCGCTCCGCCTCGGCGTTCTGGCCGAGCATGTAGGCGCTCAGTCCGACCCCGAACGCGATCCCGGCGCTGCGCGGCGCCAGCCTGGCCGCCGCGGTGAACGCTGACAGCGCGTCGGCAAGCCGGCGCTCGTCGAGCGCTTTCGAGCCCGCCTCGGCCAATTTGACAGCCTCTGGCGATATCGCCTGCGCGATGACGGGGGCGGGAGCCCCGAGTATGGTCGCGAGGATCAGGGCGCCGACGATCCTATTGACCAACGCGGGCCTTCGCCGCCGCGAGCGTATTCATCATCAGCATCGTGATCGTCAGTGGCCCGACGCCGCCAGGGACCGGCGTCAAGGCGCCAGCAATGTCGGCGACCTCAGGATGGACGTCGCCGACGAGCAACGAACCCTTCGAGCTGAACACCTTCTGACGTGGATGCGACGCCGGGTACAGCTCCGCGACAACGGCGGCATCCGCCACACGATTGACGCCTACATCGATCACGGTGGCGCCAGGCTTCACGAAGTCGCGCCGGATCAGTCCTGCCTTCCCCACCGCCGCCACCAGGATGTCCGCACGCCGGCACGCTGCCGCCAGATCCGGCGTGCGTGAATGTGCGATCGTGACGGTCGCATCCCGGTGCAGGAGCAGCATCGCCATCGGCTTACCGACAATATCGCTGCGTCCGACGACCACCGCATCGCGCCCGGCGATCGAAATCTTCTCGCGATCGAGCAGCTCGATCACACCGCTCGGTGTGCATGCGACGAGCTTCGGCCGCTTCTGCACCAGAAGCCCGACACTCTCGGCGCTGAAGCCGTCCACGTCCTTTTCAACGGCAATTGTGTCGAAGACCCTTTGCTCCGCCCCGGCGCCCATGGCTTTCGGCAGCGGCGACTGCACGAGGATGCCATCGTGGACGGGGCTGACGTTGAGACGCTGGACAAGGGCGAGCACGTCGTCGAGCGACGCGCCGGCCGGCATGCGCTCGAGATCGACGCGGAATCCAGCCTGGGTTCCCGCCTTGACCTTGTGATTGACGTATACGTGCGATGCTGGATCGTCGCCGACGAGCACGATGGCGAGCCCCGGTGGCCGGCCGTGCTGAGCCGTGAAGGCTTTCACCTGCGGGCCGATTTCGTCCCGCTGCATGCGAACGGCCAGCGCCTGTCCATCGAGCACCCGTGCGCTCATGCTGCGTCCGCATCGTGGCGTGCACGCGTCCTCTGCACGCCTGACGGTTCCATCATCATTTCTCCCATGCGATGCGCCCCAGAGCTGGCGCGATCTACCGAAGGGTCATTCTAAACCGCGTTTCCGTTACGGCGGTGGTCGCCGCACGCGCCGTGTCGCGTCAGCGTTGACTTTTCACGTCAGTTACCAGATTCTCCAAGGACATGAGACATCGTTCAGCGCCTCGGATGGACTGCGCATCGACCGCATGGCTGCTCCTCGCCGCCGTGTTGTTGTCCACAGTCGCGTGCGAGCGCAAATCGGACGGCGTCGCCGACACGACCGGCGACATTCCCGTCGGCTTCTACGGTTCTCTGACTGGCGACGGTGCGTCATTCGGACAATCGTCGCGTGAAGGCGCCGAGCTCGCTGTCGACGAGCTGAACGCTGCCGGGGGCGTCCTGGGCCGCAAGCTGCGGCTCCTCGTGGAGGACGACCAGAGCAAGCCGGAGGAGGCCTCCAACGCCGTCACCAAGCTGGTCACGCAGGACAAGGTGGTGGCGGTCATCGGCGAGGTGGCGAGCCGCCGCACGCTGGCCGCCGCCCCGATTGCGCAGCGCTACCAGATTCCGATGATCACGCCCGCCTCGACCAACGAAAAGGTGACCGAGGTCGGCGATTACGTCTTCCGCGTCTGCTTCATCGACCCGTTTCAGGGTGAAGTGCTCGCGAAATTCGCCTACAACGACCTCAAGGCTCGCAAGGTCGCGATTCTCCGCGACCAGTCACAGGATTACTCCGTCGGCCTCACCGACTCGGTCGCGCAGCACTTCACCCGGCTCGGGGGCCAGGTCCTGCCGCCGGTGAGCTATTCGAGCGGCGACGCCGACTTCAAGGCCGCGCTGACGCGCATCCGCAGCGACAAGCCGGACGTCCTGTTTGCTACGGGCTATTACTCCGAGGCGGCGATCATTACCAGGCAGGCGCGCGAACTCGGCATGAAAATGCCCATCCTTGGCGGCGACGGTTGGGTCGGCGACGCCCTCCAGAACGGCCGCGAGGCGCTCAACAACACGTACATCTCCAATCACTATTCTGGCGATAACCCGGATCCGATCGTCCAGAATTTCGTCAGCACGTACAAGAAACGATTCAACCGCGACCCCGACGCCATCGCCGCCCTCGCCTACGATGCGATCAAGGTGCTCGCCGATTCGCTGGCGCGCGCGCAGTCCACCAACGGGCCGAAGCTGCGCGAGGCGATCGCCTCGGCGGACGTGCCCGGTGTCACGGGGCGTCTGAAGATGAACGCCAAGCGCAACGTCGACAAGCCTGCGGTTGTGCAGGAGGTGACCTACGCGGGCGGCAAGGTGACGTTCGTTTACAAAACCACCATCAATCCCGGCTAGCGTGGACACCGTTCTCCAGCAGCTGATCAACGGGCTGTCGCTCGGCGCGATCTACGCCCTCATCGCGCTTGGTTACACGATGGTCTACGGCGTCTTGCGCCTGATCAACTTCGCGCATGGCGACGTCTACATGCTGGGTGCCTTCGCCGGGTATTACCTCGCCAACGCGCTCGACCTCGACGCGTCCCCCTCGATCCTCGGCGCTATCGTCGTCACCCTCGGCGCCATGGCAATCTGCGCCGTCATCGGCGTGCTCATCGAACGTTTTGCCTACCGCCCCGTACGTCACCACCCACGGCTGGCATCACTCATCACGGCCATCGGCGTCTCGTTGCTGCTGGAGTACGGCGGCCAGGTCGTCTTCGGCGCCAATCCGCGATTCTTTCCGCAGATGATCCGGGCCGAGGTCTACTCGGTCGGCGGCGTACAGATCACCAACCAGAACCTCCTGATCATCGTGGTCGCCGTCATTGTGATGTTCGGGCTCGAGTTCATCGTCCATCGGACGCGGATCGGCAAGGCGATGCGGGCGACTTCGTTCAACTTGTCGGTGGCCAAACTCATGGGCATCAACACCGACTACGTGATCGCCTTCACATTCGCGCTCGGCTCGGCACTCGCAGCGGCGGGTGGCGTCATGGTGGCGCTCGCCATACCAAGAATCGATCCGCTGATGGGACTGATGACCGGTCTCAAGGCGTTCGTCGCGGCGGTTCTCGGCGGTATCGGCAACATTCCAGGCGCCATGATCGGAGGCGTGCTCATCGGTTTGCTGGAGACGTGGCTGAGCGCCACGGCCTACTCCACGTACCGCGATGCCGCGGCGTTCGCGGTGCTCATTCTGATCCTGCTCTTCCGGCCGGCCGGCATCCTGGGCTCGGCGACGGTCGAGAAGGTCTAGGACGCCCGTCTTTCGATGCGGGTGACGACGAAGATCCTCGCGACCGCCGCCACCGTCGGCGTCCTGCTCGGCCTGAACTACCTGTTCGAGTATGGATTCGGCGATTTCCGCATCAACGCGTACTACGCTCGCATCCTCAACCTGATTGGCATCAACGTCATCCTTGCCGTCAGCCTGAATCTGATCAACGGGCTCGCCGGTCAGTTCTCCATCGGGCATGCCGGCTTCATGGCGGTGGGCGGCTATAGTGCGACGTTCGTGACGGTCTATTACGGCCGCGCGATTGCCGGCCTGCTCGGGTCTTCCCTGGACGATGCGACCGGCGCGGCGGTGGTGATGACGATAAGCCTGCTGACAGGCGCAGCGGCCGCTGCCCTGGCGGGGCTGGCGGTGGGCATCCCGTCGCTGCGCCTTCGTGGTGACTACCTCGCCATCGTCACGCTCGGGTTCTCCGAGATCATCCGCGTCATCATCTTGAACATTCCTGCGGTCGGCGGCGCAACCGGATTTACCGCTGCCATCCCGATCACGAATTTCTTCTGGATCTTTGCAGTGGCGATCCTCACCATCGTGATCGTCCGGAACATCGCGGCATCGACGTTCGGCCGCGTCCTGGCGACGATTCGCGGCGATGAAATCGCCGCCGAGGCAATGGGGATCAGCACGACGCGCTACAAGGTGCTCGCCTTCGTCATCAGCGCCGCGCTGGCCGGCGTCGCCGGCGGCTTGTCGGGACAACTATTCGCGAATCCGCTGAACCCACAGAACCTGAACTTCGTTCGCTCGATCGAAATCATCGTGATGATCGTCATCGGCGGTATCGGCTCGATCAGCGGGGCGGTGTTCGGCGCCACGGCACTCACCATCCTGCCCGAAGCCCTTCGCCGCCTGGACCAGCAGTTTCCCGGTCTTCGCATGGTGACGTACGCGCTGCTGCTCATCCTCACCATGATCTTCCGGCCGCAGGGCCTGTTCGGGCGACGCGAGGTCAGCTGGGCGTGGCTGCGGCGGCGCGGTCAAGATCGCCCTGCGGCGGCAATCAAGTGATGGCGACGGCCCTGCTGGAGACACGCGCCGTCACCAAGCGATTCGGCGGTTTGACGGCCGTCAAAGCGCTCACCCTGCGGGTGGAACGCGGCGCCTTGTACGGACTCATCGGTCCCAACGGCGCCGGAAAGACCACGGTCTTCAACCTGCTGACCGGTGTCTACGACGCCACCGAAGGCGAAATGCTCTTCGAAGGGGCCCGTATCGACGGACGCAAGCCGTACGAGATCACGCGCCTCGGCATCGCGCGCACGTTCCAGAACATCCGTCTCTTTCCCGATCTGAGCGTGCTCGAGAACGTCATGACCGCGCGGCACCTCCGCAGCCGGCAGACACTCGCCGACGCGATCCTCGGGACGCCGCGCCATCACGAGGAGGAACGCGAGATCCGGGCACGGTCGATGGCGCTGCTCGAGATTTTCGACCTTCAGCACACGGCTGGGGAGACGGCGACAAGCCTGCCCTACGGCAGCCAGCGCCGGCTCGAAATCGCGCGGGCGCTGGCCACGGAGCCGCGGCTGCTGCTGCTCGACGAGCCGGCCGCTGGCATGAATCCACAGGAGGCGCGCGATCTGATGCGCGTCATCCGCCGCTTGCGCGACGAGTTCGCACTGACGGTCCTGCTGGTCGAGCACAATATGAAGGTCGTCATGGGCGTCTGCGAGACGGTGCACGTCATCGACTACGGCGAGACCATCGCCATAGGACCACCGGCGGACATCCAGAGGAACCCCAAGGTGATCGAAGCGTACCTGGGTGGGGCCTGAGGCCGGACGATTAATGCTGACGCTCGAGGACGTCAACGTCTACTACGGCGGAATTCACGCCCTCCGGGACGTGTCGCTGCGCGTCCAGGCGGGCGAGGTCGTCACGCTGATTGGCGCCAACGGCGCCGGCAAGTCCACGACGCTACGCGCAATCACCGGACTGCTGACGCCGCGCAGCGGCCGCATCCGTTTTGAGGGCGCAGACATCACGGGCCTGCCCGCTCACCAGCTCGTGGCCCGCGGCATCTCGATGGCGCCGGAAGGGCGCGGAATCTTCGCGAATCTGACGGTGCTCGAAAACCTCGAGATGGGCGCGTATCGAGTCCGCGATCAAGCACAGATTCGCAATGACATCGAACGTGGTTTCAACCTGTTCCCGCGACTTCGTGAACGCGTGCGGCAACGGTCGGGCACCTTGTCAGGTGGGGAACAGCAGATGCTGGCGATCGCACGCGCGCTGATGTCGCGGCCGAAGCTGCTCCTGCTCGACGAACCCTCCCTCGGCCTCGCGCCCATCGTCTGCCATACGATCTTCACGACGATCGACGAAATCAAGGCCACCGGGACGACGGTCCTCCTCGTCGAGCAGAACGCAAACGCCGCCCTCAAGCATTCCGATCGCGGGTACGTGCTCGAGACCGGCGCGGTCACGCTCGAAGGCAGCGCCGCCTCCATCGCCGGCGATCCCAGGATTCGCGAGGCCTACCTGGGTGAATCGTAACGACCCTCAGTTCACGCAAGCGCCCGCAGGTACGATTTGACACGAGCCTCGGGGTCGCGGCCGGACGTCAGATCCGAGATGACAGCCACCGCGGCAGCACCGGCATCGATTGCCGAACGCGCGTTTGCGAGCGTGACGCCACCGATGGCGACAATCGGTAACACGCCGCTCAACCGGGACGCCGCCGAAACAAGCTCAAGTCCGACCGCGGCGTAGCCAGTGTCCTTGGTCGATGTGCCGAACACGGGCCCGACCGCGAGGTACGAGATCGGGCTCCAGGAGTCCCGCCTCTACTTGCACAACCGAGTGCGTTGAATAGCCGACGACCGCGGCGGGACCGAGCTGGTCTCGTGCAGCTGCCGGGGGCAGGTCTTCCTGTCCGACATGGACGCCGTCCGCTCCGCACAACCGGGCAATGTCCACTCGGTCGTTCACAATGACGCAGGCCTCATACTCGTCGGCCATCTGCACGAGCGCGTCGGCCAGGTCGAGGAAAGGTCCGGAAGGAACGTTCTTCGCGCGAAGCTGAAGGACGCGAGCGCCGCCGTCAAGGAAGGCTCTGCTCAGATCCAACGGCTTCCAGCCGGCCTTCTCCGCGACGTGAACGTCCACAATCGCATGAAGCGGATGCAGCGGCAGGCTGTGCACGCGTCCAGCTTACCTCGCGGGATTGCGCCGCCTTCGCCGGTACAATGACCGGCATTCATATGAAAGCGTTCCGGTTCGCTATCCTCGCAATCATCGCGTCAGGATCGATGCTTCTGGCCGGCCAGGGGCCCGCTCGGGGAGGCGGTCCGACGCGACAGCCCTTCCCGCAGCGACCCGAGTCGCAGCGCGAGGAACCGCAGCGCCAGGACCCGAAACGGCAGCAACCTGAGGAGCCCATCGCAACGTTCCGCGCTGGCGTGCGAGCGATTCAGGTCGATGCTGTCGTCACCGATGAGGACGGCAATCCGGTGCGCGGCCTGACCGAGGACGACTTCGCGATCACCGAACGCGGGAAGCCGCAGCCGATCACGACATTCGAGGCCGTGGACATTCCGATTGAAACCCAACTGCCGGACCTCGCGGACGCCGATGTGGTCACCAACGAGGGTGATGGACGCATCTACCTGATCGTCATCGACAACATCAGCCTTCAGAACGCAGGCTACGCGAAGCGCGAACTGCGCAAGTTCCTTACGAACCATTTCGGGCCGAGCGACACCGCCGCAGTGATGTTTCTCGATCGCGCACACGCAAACGCAGGTCAGGACTTCACGTCGAACCGACGCCTCCTCATCAAAGGGATCGACAGCGCCGGCGGCTATTCGGAAGGCGAGGACGAGAAGGTGGCGCCCGGCACGGCCTCGCCGTTCGCCACCGAGAGGCCACTGCCACCGGGTCGTGGGGCGTCATCCGGAGGATCAACAGCCGGGTACGAGTCAGCGGTGCTCGGTACCCGTAATCGCATGGAACGCCTCCGCGATCTCACTGAATTCCTGATCAAGATCCCCGGACGTCGGAAGGCGATGGTGCTCGTCAGCGAAGCCATCGGCTTCGACGCCACCGATTTCAAGGACTACGCCGGCACGACGATGACTCCGGCGGCGCAGGCCGCCCACGCCGCCATGACGGCAGCAACGCGTGGCAACATTGCGATTTATCCGATTCATCCCGGAGGTGCGTCCCCCGACCTGGCAGTCTCAGGGCCCGATGACGATAAGCAGCAGGAACGCCTGCGTGGGCAATCGGCAACCATGGAGCTGCGTACACTGGCCGACGCAACGGGCGGGTTCGCACACGTCAACTCCAACAACTACGAAGACTCATTCACACGCCTCGTTCAGGAGCAGAGCATCTACTACATGCTTGGCTTCAACTCCGCCGAAGACAAGGACAACGGTCTTTACGTGCCAGTGACCGTGACGGTCAAGCGCCCGGGTCTGAAGGTCCTGGCGCGTGCGGGCTACGTTGCTCCATTCAAGGGCAAGGACAACGTCACGTCGCCGGAGCGACAACCAGGTGTGGGCGCCGCCCTTGCCAGTCCCATTCCAGTCGGCGGCGTGACACTGCGCGCCTTCGCCGCACCGTTCAAGATGCCCAAAAGCAAGACGGCGTCGGTCCTCGTTGCGCTGGAAATGGACCCGCATGGCCTCGGCCTCGCGGAATTGCCGGACGGCGCGCTGCGCGGCGCCGTCGACGTACGCATGGTGGCAACGGACGTGCGCGCGAAGGTCCTGCCGCAGATCAGGCAGGTTGGCAACATCACGGTTCCCGCGGCGGCGCGCGCCGAGATCGAGCGGGAGGGCCTCCACATCCTGACGAAGACGGACTTGCTTCCCGGCCGCTATCAGTTGCGCATCGCCATCGGCACTGCCCAACGCGGCGGCAGCGTCGTCTATGACATCGACGTTCCCGACTACAGCAAGAAGGAACTGACGATGAGCGGTCTACTGCTGCGTGGCCCCAACGAGCCAGAAGGAGTGTTCCTTTCGCCCGGCGACCCGCTCGAGCCGCTGGCGATGCGGGCGCCCACGACGGTCCGGGTGTTCAGGAGCGGAGACCGGGTCTCGGCGTTCGCCGAGATCTACGACAACACCGGCGGCAAGCCGCATTCGCTCGATCTGAACGCGGAAATCCGCAGTGAGAGCGGCGAGGTGACTCCGGTCGCGGCGGCTTCGCGATCGGCCGACGAGTTGAAGAAGACTGGCGATACCCTGCAACTGGATGCGCCGCTGCCACTCGGCAAGTTGTCCGCAGGTCGTTACGTGCTCTCCGTCAACGTCAAATCGAGCGACGGTGGCAACTCGATCACGCGGAGCGTGCCATTCCGCGTCAGGTAATGGCGATGAGGCCGCTGGCCTTCTTTGCTCTTGCCGTCTTCGTGTCGGGATCGATGGTCCGGGCCGGCCAGGCGCCCACCCGGCCATCAGCAGCACAGCCATCCGCGCCGCAAGAACCGATTGCCACCTTCCGCGCGGGTGTGCGCGCCATTCAGGTTGATGCCGTCGTCACCGACACAGACGGCAATCCGGTTCGCGGCCTCACGTCGGACGACTTCGAGGTCACGGAGCGCGGCAAACCACAACCAATTACCACGTTCGAGGCTGTGGATATTCCGATCCAAACACAGCCTCCGGATCTTGCCGACTCGGACGTCGCCACCAACGAGGGCGAGGGCCGGATCTATCTGATCGTCGTCGACGACATCCAGGCCATCAACGCACAGCGCGTCAAGCGCGAGCTGCGCAAGTTTCTTGCGGACTATTTCGGCCCTAGCGACGTCGCGGCGATCATGTTCCTGGATCGCGCACACGTCACCGCCGGGCAGAGCTTCACGTCGAATCGTCGGCTGCTAATCGAAGGCATCGATAGCATCGTCGGCTACTCGGCGGACGATTGTCCTGGCCCACTTTGTGACCGCGTGATGCCAGGCTCAGCGTCGCCGATTCTGGCCGAACGGCCCGGTGAAAGGAATGCGTCTGAAGCGGCCGTCGTCGGCGCACCGAATCGAATGGAACGGCTCCGTGATCTGACGGAGTTTCTGCTCAAGATTCCCGGCCGCCGCAAGGCAATGGTGCTCGTCACCGAAGCGATCGGCTTCGACGCGACGGATTTCCAGGACTATGCGGGTACGTCGATGACCCGCGCGGGATCTGGGGCTCATGCCGCCATGACCGCGGCAACGCGCGGAAACATCGCAATTTACCCAATCCATCCTGGGGGAGTCGCCGACGAAGGCGGCCTGGACGGAGTACAGAAGCTTTCCGCGACGATGGAATTGAGGACGCTTGCCGCCGCGACGGGCGGCTTCGCGCTCGTGAACTCCAACAACTACGATGATGCGTTCACCCGCTTGGTTCAGGAGCAAAGCGTCTACTACATGCTCGGCTTCAACTCCGGCGAAGAGAAGGACAACGGCCGCTACGTCCCGGTGACGGTAACGGTGAAACGCCCTGGGCTGAAGGTCCTCGCCCGCGAAGGGTACGTGGCTCCATTCAAGGGCAAAGACAACGTCACGTCACCCGAACGGCGGCCCGGCGTGGGCGCCGCACTCGCCAGTCCGATTGCAGTCGGTGGCGTGTCTCTCAAGGCGCTTGCGGCACCGTTCAGGGGCAAAGGCAAAACGGCGTCTGTCCTCGTCGCGCTCGAAATGGACGCGCACCGGCTCGGGCTGACGGAACTGCCTGGCGGCGGCCTGCGCGGCTCGGTCGAACTGCGTATGGCGGCGACGGACGTCGGCGCAAAGGTCCTCCCACAAATGCGACAGCTCGCAGACATCTCGGTGGCCGGCTCCGCCCGCGAACGTGTCGAGCGAGGAGGCCTGCACATTCTGACCAAGACTGAGCTGCGACCGGGCCGGTATCAGCTGCGGATCGCGATCGGCACGACGCAACGCGGCGGCAGCGTCGTCTACGACCTCGACGTGCCCGATTACAGCAAGAAGGAACTGTCGATGAGCGCGATCGTCCTGCGTGGACCCAATCCTGCGGAAGGAGTGTCCCTCCCGACCGACGATCCCCTCCGGACGCTGACCACGCGCGCCCCTACGACGACGCGTGCGTTTGGCAGTGACGACACGGTCACGATCTTCGCCGAGATCTACGACAACACGGGCACGAAGCCGCATCGCCTCGATGTGACTGCGGCGGTCCGCAGCGAAAGTGGCGCGGTGACGCCCGTGTTTGCAGCATCGCCGACGTCCAGCGATCTGCAGAAAACCGGAAATGCGCTGCTGGTGGATACGCCGCTACCGCTCGCCAAACTGGCGGCGGGCCGGTACGTGCTGTCGGTTACCTCGAAATCGAGCGCCGGTGGCGACAGCGTGACGCGTTCCGTTCCGTTCCGCGTGCGCTAGGCGCTCTCTGCGAGCTTCTCGTTCTTCGGTTTCGGCATGAAGCGATCCATGAAGCCGGTGCCCAACCGTCCTGCCTGGAAGTCGGGATCGTTCAGGATCTGCAGGTGCAGCGGGACGGACGTGCTGATCCCTTCGATGACGGTCATCTCCAGCGTCCGCCGCATGCGCGCGATCGCTTCCTGGCGATCGCGGCCGTGCACGATGATCTTCGCGATCATTGAGTCGTAGTACGGCGAGACGGTGCACTCCGAATGGACGAAGGTATCGATTCGCACGCCCGGACCACCGGGTACGCTCCATGCGTGAATAAGGCCAGGTGACGGCGTAAATGTCACCGGGTCCTCCGCATTGATGCGGCACTCGATCGAGTGGCCGGTGAACGTAATGTCGCTCTGCTTGAACGAGAGCCGCTGACCGGCGGCGATCCTGATCTGTTCCTTGACGATGTCGATGCCGGTGACCATCTCAGTCACCGGATGCTCCACCTGGAGACGCGTGTTGGTCTCCATGTAGTAGAACTTCCCTTCCCCGTCCATCAGGAATTCGAAGGTGCCGGCGTTCGTGTACTGCACCGCCTTGGCCGCGTCGACGACGAGGCTCCCCATCCGGCGGCGCGCCTTCTCGCTCAGCACCGGCGATGGCGACTCCTCGATCAGCTTCTGATGGCGGCGCTGGATCGAGCACTCGCGTTCGCCAAGATGCACCAGGTTGCCATGGTGATCGCCGATGATCTGAAACTCGATGTGCCGCGGGTTGTCGAGGTACTTCTCGATGTAGACGTCGCCGTTGCCGAACGCGGCTTCTGCCTCGCGTGTCGCCATTCGCAGCAGCTGCGGCAGTTCGTCAGGCGCCCGCACCACGCGCATGCCACGCCCGCCCCCGCCAGCGACCGCCTTGATAATGACTGGATAGCCGATGTCGCGAGCGACTTTGAGCGCACGTTCCTCGTTCTCGACCGGCCCGTCGCTTCCGGGCAGCATCGGTACGCCGGCCTTCTTCATCGCCTTGCGAGCGCGCGCCTTGTCGCCCAGCAGCTTGATGACGCTCGGGTCCGGGCCGATGAATCGAATGTGACACGCCTGGCACACCTCGGCGAGGTAGGCGCTTTCGGAGAGGAACCCGTAGCCGGGATGAATCGCATCGGCGCCGGTGATTTCCGCGGCGCTGATGATCGCCGGCACGTTCAGGTAGCTGTCGGCGCTCCGCGCCGGGCCGATGCAGACGTCTTCATCCGCAAACCGCACGTGCAGCGAGTTTTCGTCCGCTTCGGAGTAGACCGCCACGGTCTTCACTCCGAGCTCGCGGCACGCATGGATGATGCGCAGCGCGATTTCACCCCGATTGGCAATGAGAATTTTTTTGAACATCAGCTGGGTCTAATCGCAAACAGCCGCTCGCCGTATTGAACGGCCTGACCGTTCTCGACGTACACCTTCACGATCTCGCCGTCGCACTCGGCGTTGATCTCGTTCATCAGCTTCATCGCTTCGATGATGCACAGCACCTGCCCCTTCTTCACCGTCTGCCCGGTGTCGACGAAGGGCGGGGCGGCGGGTTCGGCGGCGCGGTAGAACGTGCCGACGATCGGCGACTTGACGATCGCCAGATCGACATCCTCGCTGGCCGGCTCCAGGACCGCCGCGTCGCCGCTCGACGGAGCAGGCGCTGCACCGGCAGGCGAAACAACAGGTGGAGAAAATGCCGTCGCCGGTACGGCCGCGATCGGGCCGGTCCACTGCGGTGGCGAATGCTTGCGGAGGCGGAGCGTCTCGCCGTCGCGCTGCAACTCGAACTCGGCAAGCTCGTGCTCGCGCATGAGTTCGAGAATCTCTTTGATCTCGTCTACGGTCATCAGTCAGGGATCAGGGCGTATGACACCGATGTGAGGACTTCGCACCCGCGGTCTGTGACCAGCACATCGTCTTCAATCCGCACGCCCCCCCATCCGGGAAGGTACGCGCCCGGCTCGATCGTAAAGACCATCCCCGGTTCGAGCGGCACTGGCGCCACGTCGGCGCGCGGCCGCGTCACTCGCGGGTCCTCGTGCACGTCGAGGCCGAGACCGTGGCCCGTGCCGTGGCCAAATGCCTCACCCAGTCCGTGCCCTTCGAGGACGCGGCGGGCTGCGCGGTCCACATCCGTGGTCGCGACGCCCGGCTTCACGGCGTCGATCGCCGCTTGTTGCGCTTCACGCACCGCCTGGTGCACGCGGCGCGCCTCCGCGGACGGCGGTGCCAGTGCTACCGTCCGCGTCAAGTCGCTGCAGTATCCGTCCAAGACGCCGCCAAAGTCCAGCACCACCAGGTCGCCGCGCTCGAGCAGGCGGTCACCCGCTCGATAGTGCGGCAGCGCACCGTTGGGCCCGGACGCAACGATCGTATCGAACGCCGCCCTTTCGTACCCCGCCTCACGAATTGCCGCTTCGATTCGTGCCGCGATCGCCCGCTCGGTGGCACCGGGTTGTACCGCCTCGAACGCCGCAAGTGCGACCGGCGTGAGCCGGCGTGCGGCGTCGCGCAGCGTGCCGAGCTCTCCGGCGTCTTTCACCATCCGCGCCTGCTCAACCACGCGTTCCGTCGCCCGAAATGCGAGGTCGAGTCGCCGCGCGGCGGCTGTCTTCATCAGCCACTCATGCCGCCCGACGGTGAGATGCGCAGCCTCGAAGCCGACTGTACTGACGCCGAGGTCAGCCAGGCAGTCGAGCAGCGCCTCGTCGTAGCTTGCGGCGACATCCCACACCGTGATGGAGGGGCAGGCAGCTTCCGATTCCTGCAGTGCGCGGATGGCCTCCCGGTAGCGGAAGTCGACGAGCAGGTGCATCGCAGCGCCGGTGGCGACGAGAGTCCCCGCACTGCCGACGTGATTGGTGAGATACCGGATGTTGGCCGGGTTCGTGACGATCAACGCGTCGAGGTTGATCGCCTCGATTGCGCGATGAATCCTCGCGTGTCGGACGCTGAGATCCTGTGATTTCGCCAGAGCCATTGAGGTTCGCGCGGCGCCCCGCGCGCTGGCCGAACTAGGGTCCCGCCGGCGCCGCCGGCGCGGCAACAGTCACAGCACGCGTCGTGCTTGAGACCGTTCCCGCATTGTCCGTCACAGTCAGGGTGACTGCATAGGTGTTGGCCGTCACGGCGCTGCGGGTGACAACCCGTCCGTCAGTAGCGCCTGCGCCCAGTCCGCCAAAGCTCCACTTATACGAGCATACGTCGAGGCAGGCTTTCCCTTCGTCAGTCGTCGGCGACGCATCGAAGACAATCGAATCCCCTGCGACGGGGGTCTCGGGCCCGATCGTAAAGGATGGTGTCGGCGCCGTCGCGTTCAGTGTTCCCGTCAGCGCAATGGTCAGCGTTCGAGTCAGTGCGTTGTCCGCATTGCTCCCAAAAGGCGTCGCAAATACGCTGACGCTCTCCGCCGGTGTCGACAAGGCTGGTGCGGTTACGTTGAATGTCGCTCGGCCATCAGCGCCGGTCACGACATCGACGTGCGAGATGAACCCCGTCGAGGCGCCGACGCTGACGCGCTGACCCGATACCGCTTGCCCCGACTCGTCGGTCATTGTCACGGTCACAACGGACTGCGCCGCGCCGTTATGCGCCAATCGATCGGGTGAGGCGCTGAGACTGACCTGCTGCGCCGATCCTCCTGGCCCAATCAACGCGGGCGCTTCCTGCTTGTCCACCGTGCACGCGGCAAGGCTGCCAGCCAGCAGTATTCCGCCCACACGCCACATTCCAGCCGTCCTGATCTGCATCGCGTCCTCTTACTGGGGATCGCCGAAGTTGCCGAAGTCGACGGTGATCGACCCGGTGGCGCTCACATCGTTGCCGGCCTGATCGTGACCGTAGAACGTCACGTCGGCGATGGTAGAGATGATGTCGGGGTTGGTCGCCAGGGCGCGCAGCGGTGCTTCCTGTTTCGCCGCATTGCGAACGAGCTGGAATCCACTCGACGCACCGTCAGCGCCGACCGTCACGGTCACGGCGGCGTCGAAGGGGTACGGGACGTCGACCCCAGGCGTATTGTGGCCGTCGGTCCGGCGATACACCACACGATAACGGGTGACCGTGACTGAGTTCAGCGGAGTTGGCGACGCTGGACTCGCGGGATTGCTGCCTGGGTCCTTCAGGACAAGGAAGAAGGACGCCTCGCCGATGTCGTTGAAGATTGTCGGGACCTCAACCTGCTGGCCCCCGACCGTCTTCTGCACATTCGTGATGACATCGGACAGGAGCGTCGCACCAAAGTCATCCGGACTCGCGCCGGAGGCCGCCGACAGCGCGCCGATTGTCAGCTGCACTGGCGAGCGCCCGTCGGTCGCCATGTGGCCACACCCCGCTGAAGCCACGACGACCGCGATGGCCGCCGCGACTCTCCAAGACTTGAACGTCGCAGTCACAGTCCCCTCTCCTACGCGATGATTCGCGGCGTGATGAAGATGAGCAGCTCGCGGCTCTCGTCCGTCATCTCGTCTCGCTTGAACAGCCAGCCAAGGACCGGCACCTTGCTGAGTCCGGGCGTCCGCGATTGCGTGGCCTGCTCGGTGCTGAGGAAGATGCCGCCAATGACCGTCGTGTCGCCGTTGGCCACCCGAACCTGCGTATTTGCGCGCTGAGTGTTGATTGGCGGGTTCCTGTCGATCGCGCGCGAGAAATCGGGCGATCCGTTTTCAACCACGATGCGCATGATCACGGTGTTGGCGGATGTGATCTGCGGCAGGACCCGCAGAATCAGCGCGGCGTCCTTCCAGGTGACCGTCGTCGTGTTGTTAGCGACGGTCTGAATCGGGATCTGAACGCCCTGCATGATCTCGGCTTCGATGTTGTTCTGCGTGGCCACGCGCGGGGTGGACAGAATGCGTCCCTTGCCCGAGCGTTCGAGGGCCGAGAGAACGACGTCGAGATTGACGGCTCCGTTAATCGATCCAAGGGCGAGCCCGATCGCCGACGTGGGACTCGCCACGCCCAGGTTCACGACCGATCCGACCGCGTCTGGCCCCTGAAGGCTCCCCTGCCGCCCTGAGATGGTTCCCTGGTTCGGGAATGCCAGTCCGGTCGTGTTGCCCAGCTCCGGCGCCACACGTCCTGTGATGCCCCATTGCACGCCGAGCGCCCGCGAAAACTCGCGGCTGGTCTGGACGATCCGTGCCTCGATCTCGACCTGCGGCTGCGGCACGTCGACCGTGTTGATCAGGTCGCTCGCGCGCTGCAGCCGATCGACCAGGTCCGTGATGATGACCATGTTGGTTCGCTCATCGACCTGAATGCTTCCGCGAGGAGAGAGGACGGTGTCCTTGATCAGAACCGCCACGTCCTTTGCGGTCGCATAGCTGAGGGTTCGATTGAACGGCCTCAACTCGCCGGCGAGGGCGCGCTCGTCTTCGACTTTCCGGCGGGCGGCCTCTTCTTCAGCGAGAACGGCCAGCGGAGCGATCCTGACAACGGAACCCTTCTGGACGTAGCCGAGTCCGTTGCCGCTGGCGATGAGGTCGAACGCTTCGTCCCACGGGACGTCCGTCAGATTGGTCGTGACCGTGCCCTGAACTCTTGGATCGATCCAGATGTTGATGCCGCCCTCTTTGGCGAGCGTAGCCAGTACGGAGCGCAAGTCCGCGTTGTCGAAGTCGAGGCTGACCGGCGCGCCGGTGAACTGGCGTGCCTGCGGGACCGGGACATTCTGTGCTCCCTGCTGCGGTGCGGCGACAGGTGGCGCCGGTGCGGCCTGCGCCGCGGCAAACGCGGGTGCCGGCTCGCCTTTGAGTGCGGCGATCGGGTCTGCCGCCGGTTCATCAAACACCACTGACAGGTCGTTGCCGTCGGCCGATGGCTCGAGCCGGTACGTCGTCGAGCGCGACAGCTCCATCGTTACCTGCGTGCCGAACGGAGCGGTGGGGCTCAACGCAATCCGCACGCGTGAGACCGGTCCCTGACCGACAGCGGTCACCGGCGCGACAGCGGACGTCGCGTTCGGAAGCGTCAATACCAGACGACGCGGTCCGTCCTTGGGTTCCTGAATGCCCGAAGCCACAAGCGGCGCGGTCCCGCGCAGCATCACTGCTGTTGCAGTGCCGCGCTGAACGACGCGCAGGTCGCGAATGGTCGGCGTGAATGTGGTCGTGTCCAGCGTCGGTCCGGCAGCAGTACCGCCTGCCCCGAGCGCGGGCGAGGCGTCCACACGGTCGGCTTCGACGAAGATGACGTTTCTCGAGCTGCGAATGCGGGGCCGGCTCGGCTGGTGGAACGTGATGCGAACGCGAGCAACGGCAGTGCCGTCTGGTCCGATCCCGTTTTCGACCGTCACTGCGTCGATCGGGTGACGCTGATCAACCTTTACATTGCCGGTGGTTCCGCTGGCCACAACATCGCGCAGCTCGACGACGGTGGTGCGCGCATCGATCTGCGACGCGACGTACGGAACCGGATCCGAGGCTTCAATGGTCAGCAGACCCGTCTTGGTGTCGAGTCGCGACGTTACTTTCTTGAGCGTAGCGCTTGTTCCGTGTGAACTCTCGGTGCGGGTTCCAGCGACACCCAGCGGTGACAGGACGAACGCCGTGATGCACAGTGCAAATAGGAGGGAATGTCGGTACATGACTAGCGAGCCTCTAGCGCCGGGCGTAGGAGTTTTCTGACTTCCCGCTTCTTGGCGACTGACAGCGGGTCGTTGACGTTCTGCAGCACGACCATCGCGTCTGCAGTGACAGTCTTGACGGTGCCGTCGTACAACTCGTCGCCGGCTCTCAAGGTATAGGTGCGGTTGTCGGCGCCGCGCACCATCGCGCTCCAGCCGTTGCGGCCCTTGATGACGCCCCGCATCGCGATCTCGTCGACCGAGAGCCCCCCGATGCCAGTAGGCCTCGCTGTCGCGGAGGTGCCCAATGATTCCGACCCACGACGGGCCAGGCTGACGAACGGATCGCGTCGCCCCGCTGGTTTGTAGTCATAGCCCTGCGGTTCCAGCGCCGGTACCGCTGTCGCGGGTGTGACCACGGCAGGCTTGACAGGGGCGGGCGCCGGAGCCTGACCGCCCACAGGCGTTGCGGTGAGGAACGCCGCTCCAATGATTAGAAGCGTGCTGCGCATCATGCACCGCCCTTCGTCGCGGGGGCCGGTGTTCCGGGCTTCGGTTGTTCAGCCAGAACGAAAGTCGTCGCCGTCACGTCGATCGTCACCGTCGATCGCGACGTCTGGCTCTCGCGTGCTTTGACCCGCATGTTCCCGACGTTGATGATTCGCGGGAACTTGCTGATGCGTTCGAGGAACATGCCGAGGTCGTGATACGAACCTTCGAGACGCAACCCGATCGGCCACTCGGTGTGCATCGCTTTCTTGGTCGTTGCGGCCGGAATGAACCCAAGGACTCGCAGGTTCGACTCGGTCGCCATCGCGTTGATGCGATTCAGCAGATCCGCCACATCGCGTTCTTCAGGCAGAACGGCGCGAAGACGATCCAGCTGGAGCTCGAGGGACGCCACTTCCTGGCGAAACTCGGGAAGACGCCGCGCCGTCGTCAGGCCGCGGTTGATTTCGGAGCGCACCTGCGTCAAGGTCGCCTGACGCGATTCGATGTCTGCCTGTGCGGGCCTGGCGTAGTAGTTCCAGAAAGCGGCCGCAGCGCCAAGGCCGATGGCCACGAACACGCCAACCTGCCCGTACCACGGCAACTTACTGAGACTGAACTTGATTTCCATATCGTGTTCTCGGTATCGGGGTCGCTGCTGAGCTTCTTTAACGCAGGCCTTGGCGCACTGCTTCGGCCTATCGCCCCTCCGCTAGCGGGCAGCGGCTCCTCCACCGCCACCTCCAGCCGCCGGAACACTGGCCGGGGCTGCGGTACTCGCCTTCAGTGCGTCTGCCTTGTTCAGCGTGGCGCGGACGGTGAACTTGTAGAGCTCCATCCCCGGTTGCCCCTGTACGCCCTGCACCGCCTCGACCTCCGTGTCCATATCGATCGGCTTGACCAGCAGATTCGAGCTTCCAAGGTTGGTGACAAAGTCCGCGGTCGCCGCCAGCGTGTTGCTGCGACCCTGGATCGTCAGCGCGTCACCCTTCTGCTCCAGGTCGGTCAACCACAACAACTCGGGCACGCTTCGGCTGAGGTGATCCAAGAGCTGCACTGGAATCGTCTGGCCGGCCCGGAGCTGTTCGATCAGTTGCACGCGCTGCTGGAGCTGCGCACGCTGCCCCTCGAACTGCTTCACTTCGGCGAGC
This sequence comes from Vicinamibacterales bacterium, assembly GCA_035647075.1. Classification (GTDB taxonomy): domain Bacteria; phylum Acidobacteriota; class Vicinamibacteria; order Vicinamibacterales; family UBA2999; genus Gp6-AA40. Next base: position 31,341 of record DASROF010000173.1, read on the forward strand.
ACCGACTGCAACTGCTGTTGCTGCTGCTGCGCGGCGACGATGTCGGCTTCGACCTGCGCCTTGTTCTGCTTGAGCGTCCACCACCACCAGCCCACGCCGGCGAACGACGCAATGAGGATCACGCTGCAGGCAATGGTGAGCTGCTGCGCCTGGACGGTGAACGTCGGGAGCTTTCGCGTCTTGGGGCGCTCAACACCAAGAAGGTTGATGCGAATCATCGGTCGGCCACCTTTCGGAGCGCGAGACCGACAGCGACCGCGGCTGTCGCGGCATGGTCCGCAGATGGCGCGCCCAGCTTGGCTGGGTCCCAGGCGACCGCCTTGAACGGATCGAACTCCTCCACTGGCGTGCCGAACCGCTCTTCGAGCATGTCGCGGAATCCATCGACGCGCGACGCACCGCCGCTGAGAACGATCCGGTCGATGTGATCGGACGCAGCCGTTGCCTTGAAGAAATCGAATGTCTTCTGAATTTCGAGGAGCACGTTTTCCGTAACCGCCCGCAGGACTGGCTGCGCCTCTTCAAAGGTGGCACCGTCGACGGGAATGCCCTTCTTCAACTGCTCCGCCGCCTCGAACGGCAGGTCCAGTTCCTTCTGCACCGCCTCTGTGTAGGTATTACCCCCCAGAGAGACGTCGCGGGCGAACACGGACTGTCCGCCCTGAAGAATGTTGATGTTGATCGCGCTGGCGCCGGCGTTCAGCAGCACGACCACCTGCTTCGGATCGAAGCCGTAGTTGACCTCGAACGCGTTCTGCAGCGCGAAGGCGTCGACGTCAACGATGACCGGTGTCCGCCCCGCCTGGGCGATCACGCCGGTGTAGTCGCCGATCTTCTCTTTCTTGGCTGCGACGAGCAGCACTTCCATGCTGCCGCGCGAATCGGGGCCAGTACCGGCATCGAGGATCTGATAGTCGAGGTTGACGTCCTGGATGTCGAACGGAATGTACTGTTCGGCCTCCCAGTAGATCGACTCACTGAGCTCCGACTCCGTCATGACCGGCAACGTGATCTTCTTGACGATCACCGCACTGCCTGAGAGCGACGCGCAGACCTCTTTGCTCTTGAAGCCGCTCTTCTCGAAGATGCGTTTGATCGAGTTCGCAACCGCAGTCGCGTCGATAATGGCGCCGTCGACGATCGCATCGGCAGGCACCGGCTCAATGCCAAATGCGGCCACACGGTAGTCCTTGTTGGAAGGCTTCAGCTCGACGGCCTTTACTGCGCTGGAGCCAATGTCCAGTCCGACAACGCTCTTCTGCTTCTTGCGAAACACCGTCTACCTCGGAGTCCCCGGGAGGGGGTTAGCCATCCCCCGTTATCGGTTGTTCTAATCCGCTACATCACGGATCGGCTTCGGTGGTCCGCAACTCCCGGAAAACGACGGACTTGGGGGTGTCCAGTCTTGTTGACTATTCCGACAACCCTCCGTATCATTGGGGTTTGCGGTTCTTGGACAGGTCCGTCCAGAGACCCAGAGGGATCCGTTTGATGCGTACGTTCGTGGCCAGCGCGAAGAGCGCGGACAGCCGGTGGCATGTCATCGATGCGAAGGGGCAGGTGCTCGGCCGGGTGGCGACACTGGCGGCCCGGCTACTTCAAGGCAAGCACAAGCCGACCTACACCCCGTTTATCGACACGGGGGACCATGTGGTCGTGGTCAATGCCGCGTCAGTAAAGCTGACCGGGCAGAAGGAATCTCAGAAGCTGTATCGCCGGCATAGCGGTTTCGAGGGCGGCCTGCGCGAAGAGCGCGCCGTGGACGTCCGCAAGCGGCAGCCGGTTCGTCTCGTGGAGGAAGCGGTCCGCGGCATGTTGCCGAAGACCAAGATGGGTGATGCGATGTATCGAAAGCTGAAGGTGTATTCCGGCGCCGAGCATCCGCACACCGCCCAGCAACCCGCCAAAATCGAGGTCGCGTAACTTTGCCGAACACCGAGTACTACGGAACAGGCCGCCGGAAAACGTCAGCCGCCCGCGTGTTTCTTCGCCCCGGAACCGGGGCCATCACCATCAACCACCGAGAGTTTGAGAACTTCTTCCCCACCGACGCACTGCGCGTCCAGGTGAAGCGGCCGCTCCTGGTGACCGAAACCGGTGAGAAGTTCGACATCCTCGCCACCGTCGCCGGCGGCGGAGTGAATGGTCAGGCGGGTGCCGTCCGCCTCGGCATCGCGCGCGCGTTGGTCGAATTCAACGGGGAGCTGCGAAAACTGCTGAAGAAGGATGGGCTGTTGACGTCGGATTCGCGCATCAAGGAACGCAAGAAGTACGGGCTGGCGGGCGCACGCAAGCGCTTCCAGTTCAGTAAACGCTAAAAGGAACGGAGGAACTTTGCCCGGGATTGCGATGAAGGATCTACTGGAGGCCGGCGTGCACTTCGGCCACCAGACGAAGCGGTGGAATCCGAAGATGAAGGAATTCATTTTCGGCGAGCGAAACGGAATCTACATCCTCGACCTGAACAAGACGGTCAAGAAGTTCCGCGACGCGGAGGAATTCGTCACCAACCTGGCGGCCGACGGCAAGACCATGCTCTTCGTCGGCACGAAGCGACAGGCACAGGACGTCATCGCCGAGGAATCACAGCGCTGCGGTATGTTCTTCATCAATCAGCGCTGGCTGGGCGGCCTTCTCACCAACTTCGCCACGATCCAGCGCAGCCTGGGACGGCTCCGTGACCTCGAAGCGATGGTCACACCGGGCACTGACGGACGCTTCGAGACGCTCTCCAAGAAGGAGATTGCTCGAGCGGAAAAGGAAAAGCGGAAGCTGCTGAAGAACCTCGAAGGCATCCGTCCGATGACCAAACTGCCGGACGCGATCTTCGTCGTGGACACGCGCAAGGAAAAGATCGCCGTCGATGAGGCGCGCAAGTTGAAGATTCCGGTGATCGGCATCGTCGATACCAACTGTGACCCGGACGAAGTCGATTACGTCATTCCGGGCAACGATGATGCGCTGCGTTCGATCCGGCTGTTCGCATCGAAGATCGCCGACGCGATCGTCGGCGGCCGCCAGATGCGCGAGTCGCGAATCGCCGAGGACGATGCGCGTGCAGCTGAAGAAGCCGCCGCCGCGGATCAGGCAGCCAGGCTCCGAACCTCGGTCCGTCCGCAGCGACGCACCGAGACGCCTTCGCCGGCTGGCGCGTAAGGCAGAACGTCCGCAGGTTCACGCGCCGGCCTGCGAGCCGGCGCTTTTGTTGTACACGAAGGTCACGAAGAGATCGAAGCACACGAAGAAGGGATCGAAGGGCACGAACATGGCGACGATGGAGATTTCGGCGACACAGGTCAAACAGCTTCGCGACAAGACGGGCGCCGGCATGATGGAGTGCAAGGCCGCGCTCACCGAAGCCAACGGCAACATGGAAGAGGCGATGACCCTGCTGCGCAAGCGCGGACTGGCGCAGGCAGCCAAGCGCGCCGGCCGGACCACGGCGCAGGGCGCCATCGGCAGCTACATCCACATGGGCGGCAAGATCGGCGTCCTCGTGGAAGTGAACTGCGAATCCGACTTCGTTGCCCGGACCGACGACTTCAACAACCTCGTCAAGGATGTGGCCATGCACATCGCCGCGGCGTCCCCGCGGTGGCTGCGCCGTGAAGAGGTTCCTCCGTCCGAGGTCGACAAGGAAAAGCAGATCTATCGCGCGCAGATGGAGAAGGAAGGCAAGCCTGCCAATGTGATGGAGAAGATCATCGAGGGCAAGCTTGGGAGCTTCTACTCGCAGTTCGTGCTGCTCGACCAGCCCTATATCCGCGACGACAAGATGTCTGTCGGCCAGCTGGTGGCGCAGGCGAGCGCGAAGACCGGCGAGAATATCCAGGTCAGCCGGTTCGTCCGATTCCGCGTCGGCGAAGGGGCAGAATAGCGACCTTCCGCCTGCGGAATCAGCAGAAAAAGAAGGCCCGGCGCCAAGGCTCCGGGCCTTCCGTGAAATAATCGTCTTTCGATGTCCGCGGACTCCTCCCCAACCCCTACCTACAAGCGCGTCCTGTTGAAACTGTCGGGCGAAGCCCTGATGGGCGACCAGCAATTCGGTGTCGACCCCGCCGTGGCGACTCGCATCGCCCACGATGTCGGTGAGATTCAGGCGCTTGGCGTGGAAACAGCGATCGTCATCGGCGGCGGCAACATCTTCCGCGGGCTGGCGGCCAGCACGCGTGGAATGGATCGCGCCACTGCCGACTACATGGGCATGCTGGCGACGGTCATCAACGCCCTCGCGCTGCAGGACGCCCTCGAACAGCAAAACGTCATCACTCGGGTTGTGACGGCGATCGAGATGCGCGCTGTCGCCGAACCGTTCATCCGGCGCCGCGCGATCCGCCACCTCGAGAAGGGGCGGGTTGTCATCTTCGCAGCCGGTACCGGCAATCCGTATTTCACGACGGATACGGCCGCGGCCCTCAGAGCGATGGAGATCAAGGCCGAGGTCATCCTCAAGGGCACCAAAGTGGACGGCGTTTACACCGCTGATCCAATGCTCGACGCGACAGCCACCAAATACCAGGCCATCTCCTACTTGCAGGTGCTCGAGCGTCAGCTCAAGGTGATGGATGCCACCGCGATCTCGTTGTGCATGGATAACAAGCTGCCGATCGTCGTATTCAATCTGCTGGAGGCCGGGAGCATCCGGCAGGTGATACTCGGCGAGCCGATTGGCACGACCGTCTCCAATTAGAGGCAACCATGGAATTCAGCGATCTGAAAGGCATGTTTGCGGAAGTCAAGGCGCGCATGGACGCCGGCATCGACCGCGTTCGTCGGGATATGGCCAACGTCAGGACCGGCCGGGCAACGGTCGGTCTGCTCGACGCGGTGCACGTGGACGCGTACGGCTCGAAGATGCCGATCAATCAGGTGGCCACGCTCTCCATCCCCGAGCCGGCGATGATGGTCGCACAACCGTTCGACCCGTCGCTGATGGGCGCAATCGAAAAAGCCATCCGCTCCTCTGACCTTGGTCTGAATCCGGCGAACGACGGCAAGGTCATTCGCATCCCGATCCCCTCGCTGACCGAAGAACGTCGCAAGGAACTGTCGCGGCACGTACACAAGCAGGCCGAAGAGGGCCGCAATGTCGTCCGTCAGGTTCGCCGGGATGCCAACGAACGGCTGAAGAAGCTCCTCAAGGAGCACAAGATCTCAGAAGACGACGAGCGGAAGGGCCTCGAGCAGGTCCAGAAGATGACTGACGACCACGTCAAGGCGATCGACGAGCTGCAGAAGAAGAAGGACCAGGAGCTGTTAGGGCACTAAGGCCGCAAGGCTAGTCGCCGAACGATACTCCCATCGCGCGAGCAGTTGTCAGCAGGTCGTAGTCGAGCGGCACGGTCTTGAACTTCCCCACCACCCCCCCGAGCGGAACCGGAACCAGGTCCGGCGGGTGATTGGCCACCATCTTCCCGAACTGCCCCTTCAGGACGAGCTCGACGGCCTTCCCGCCGAACCGCGTCGCCAGGGTGCGGTCGAAGGCCGTCGGCGTGCCGCCACGCTGGAGGTGGCCAAGTACGACAAAGCGCGTCTCTTTTCCAGTCAGCTGCTCGAGCCTTTTCGCGACGCGCACGCATTCCCCGCCCAGCCGTTCGACGTGCCCGTCGTGCGCTTCTTCGATCAACGCGGCCTTCTCGTCCCTGGCATGTGCACCCTCGGCCACGACAACGATGCTGAAACGGGCGCCCCAGGCGTCGCGGTTGCGCAGACATTCCGCCACCTTATTCAGGTCGTAGGGGATCTCGGGGATCAGGATGACGTCGGCGCCACCGGCCACGCCGCCGTGGAGGGCTATCCAGCCGGAGTAGCGACCCATGACCTCCACGACCATGATTCGACGGTGCGCCTCGGCTGTTGAATGCAGTCTGTCGATCGCCAAGGTCGCGAAGTCGACCGCCGTATCGAATCCGAAGCAGCTCGTCGTCCCCACAATGTCGTTGTCGATCGTCTTGGGAACGCAGACGAGCGGAATCCCCTTCTTGTAGAACTCGTACGAGATCGCCAACGTACCGTCGCCACCGATGCAGATGAGCGCATCCAGTTCCATCTTCTGGAACATCTCGACAACACGATCGGCGTAATCGAAGGTGCCTTGCGGCGTGGCGATCGGCTCGGCGAACGGATCTCCGCGGTTGACGGTGCCGAGGATCGTTCCGCCCAGACGCAGGATGCCGGTGACATCGCGCGGCGTGAGGATGCGCGACTTCTCGGGATAGATGAGCCCGTCGAAGCTGTCTTCCAGGCCCACGACTTGAACCTTGGAGTTGTGCGCCGCCTTGACGACGGCGCGGATGACTGCGTTGAGACCGGGCGCATCACCGCCGCCGGTGAGAACGCCGATTTTCTTGATAGTCGGCATCGCGTGAGGCTTCTCAGATTGTCGCCTGATTGGACGGGTCGGCAGTCCGCCTTCGCGGCTGGCGCCGACATGGCGCGACAGCCTCTCCTCGCCGGCCTGCCCAGCCGAAGCCCGGAAGCGAAGTCAGCGAGCGAAGGCTGGTGGACCGCAAGAGGATCGAACTCTTGACCTCCGCATTGCGAACGCGGCGCTCTCCCAGCTGAGCTAGCGGCCCTAATGGAATGAAATGAGGGCGCGGCTGCCGGGCAAGCGTCTCGGCCGCACGCGCAAAATCGAGTTTACCACGCCACCTGACCTGTGGACCGCCATGGCTACTCACGCGCGCGCTCGAACGTCAGGTACACGGGCGCGGCCCCGAGGAACATCAGCATGCCGAATGTCCCCCAGCCGGCGCGATTGATCGCGATGAAACGGGCATGCTCTCCCGGCTGCAGCACGACGTCGTGGGTCTTCCAGAAGAGCGTGTTGTGGGCGCGGATGCGATGCGGACCGGCCGGCAACTCGTGCGAAATCGTGTCACCGTAGCGCAGCATGCCGACGTCCTTACCGTCGACTTGTACAAAGACCTCACGGAAGCCGACGTCTTCGTTCGCCTCGCGGCTGACCGTGATGCTCGCAACGAAGTTCGAACGACGGGCAGTCCTGACGAGGTCTGCACCGAGGCGGCTCCCTGGTGGTTTCGGAAGTGCGATTGCGTCGCGAAGCTCGAAGAACACGACGACACATCCTACCGAATCCTGCGCTGGAAGGAAGCTCGACGGGTGTGGGCAGCATGATTGCACCACACTCCGATGGAGCGCTCGCGGCTCGAGCGCTTCAGCTGGAGGAAGAAAATGGCCATTCTTGGATGGATCGTGTTCGGCCTCGTCATTGGCGCGCTTGCCAAGCTCGTCATGCCGGGCCGTGATCCTGGCGGCATCATCGTGACCATGCTGCTCGGCATTGCCGGCGCCGTGCTCGGCGGATTCCTCGGCCGTGTACTCGGCTTCTATCGGGAGGGCGAGGCGGCCGGATGGATCATGTCGTTCGTCGGCGCGGTGGTGCTACTCGGCATCTACCGGATGGTGATGCATCGCCGGACCTTGACCCCGTAGACGGCGGCAGGCAGGCAAGACACAATGCTGGTTGGCTGGCCGTCTCCATTGACGGTCACCCTTCCAGTGCCGCCGATATCGACCCGTATCCCGCTCGGGCGCGCGTATATGCTCGCGTCGGGCGCCATGCGCGAAGCAGAGCGCGTCGGTCTTCCGGCGCGCTCAATCACTCCAATCGGCGGCTTGCGCCGGTACGCGCCCGCGATCAGTGATGTCTCGCTCCTCGCGGTGGCGCCGACATCGGACCATCCAGAACTGCTGACCCGGTTCGCCCGGCTTCCCGCCGTCGCGGCTATCCTCTCGCGTTCACTGTCCCACGTGACCATCGCCAATGAGCGTGGAGCCATCACCTTACACGTGGCCGTACCTGAAGAGGCCGGATCCGCGCTGGTGTGGCACACCGGGTCGCTTGCACACACAACCCAGCTGCAGGCGCGTGCGCAGCGGATGGGCTTCGCGTTTGAAAGCGGACGTCTCCTTGATCGCCATGGCCAGCCGATGATCACCGAAACCGAGGAGCGCTTCTACGAGCACCTCGGCTTGCCGGGCATCGCACCAGAGCTACGGGAGGGCATGGACGAGATTGCGGCCGCAGAACGTGGCGACCTGCCGGGCCTGGTCAGCGCGTCGGACATCCGCGGCGATCTCCACATGCACAGCACGTGGAGCGACGGGCGGGACACCATCGATCAGATGGCCTTCGCCAGCCTACGACTCGGGTACGAGTACGTGGCAATTACCGACCACTCAGAGCGGTCGCTGGCTTCGCGGCAACTGGCAGCGAAGGACATCGCCCGCCAGCGCGCGGACATCGGCAAGGTGCAGTCGCGAGTGAAGCGGCTGGAAATTCTTCACGGCATCGAGGTCGATATCATGCCGGACGGGTCGCTCGACTTCGATGACGAACAATTGGCCGGGTTCGACATCGTTCTGGCCTCGCTGCACGATCATGCCGGACACGACGGGGCGATGCTCACGGAACGATACCTGCGCGCGATTCGGCATCCGCTGGTCAATGTGATTACGCATCCGGCCAACCGCACGCCCGCGCGGTCCGAGGGTTACAACGTGAACTTCGACGTGCTGTTCGCGGCCGCGGCGGAAACGGGCACGGCCATGGAGGTGGACGGCGCTCCAGGGCACCTCGATTTGGATGGAACGCTCGCGCGACGCGCGGTTGCCGCTGGTGTGACGCTGGTGATTGACAGCGACTGCCATCGCTCCGACGGGCTGGCCAGACAGATGCGATTCGGTGTTGGTACGGCCAGGAGGGGATGGATCGAGCCGGCCCACGTCCTGAACACCCGCGGCCTCGAGGAAGTGCGCTCGTTCATCGCAAGGAAACGTGCGCGGAAATAAGGGGCTCGTCGCCGTCGTGGTCGCGACGATCGCCTTCTCCGTGTACGCCCGAACGCTGTTACCTGGCGTCGACCTCGGCGACACCGGCGGGTTTCAGGCCGCCGTGCTCTGGCCCGAAACCAGCGCCCGTCAGGCCTACCCTCTGTACTACGGACTCGCGCGGCCGTTTGTGCAGGCCGTCAGCCCTGGCAATCCCGCGCGCGGATTGAATCTCTTCTCCGCCGTCTGCGGCGCACTGGCGGTCGGCCTCATTACCTACTTCGCGGCTCTGCTGACCACGAGCCTCGCGGCCGGCGCGATCGCCGGAGTGTTCCTGGCCTTTTCACACACGTTCTGGACGCAATCGATCATCGCCGAGGTGTACGCGCTCCACATCGCGCTCATCGCGTGCTGTCTGCTGGCGCTCTACGCGTTCAAGGCGCGCCCCTCCAACCGCCGGCTGGCACTCTTCTTTGCCGTGTACGCGATCTCCTTCGGCAATCACCTGTCGATGGTCCTGCTCCTGATCCCGTTCACGCTCTTCCTCTTTGCGGTACACCCACGACCGCGCGACCTGCTGCGGCCGCGCACGATCGCATTGGCGGCCGGCATCGCCTGCGCCGGCACACTGCTCTATGCGCCTCAGTTTCTATTCGTATGGACGAACATCGATGCGCCGCCGAATTGGAGCGACCGTGTAGCCACCTTCTGGTTCGACGTCACGAAGGCGGATTGGCGCGCATCGATGATGGCGGGCGTCGATCGCAGTGAATTGGCCGACCGCGTCGCGATGTGGGCGTGGGACGCCCGGCTGCAGTTCGGCATTGGCGGCGTGCTGCTGGCCGCAATCGGCGCACTGCGGTTGTGGACTGTGTCGCGACCGTGGGCGCTCCTCCTCGTCAGCGCGTATGCGATCAACACGTTATTCGCCATCACCTACAACGTGGGCGACCCGCACGTATTCTTCCTTCCTGGCCATGTCCTGACGGCATTGGCTGTCGCGTCGCTCTTTGCGAGCCACAAAGGGCTGTCGAGACCGCTATCGATCGCCGCGACGGTCGTCCTCTTGGCGTATGCCTCGTGGTGCGGGTGGGACATGTGGCCGAGCGCGGACCGTCACGCCGATCGCCGGGCTGATGCGCTCGTAGCACGAGTCGCTGCTGGTGTCACCGATATCAACGCCGTGCTCGTGTCGGATATGGACTGGCAGGCGGAAAACGCGCTCCTGTACTCGGCGCGGTACGAGCGCCGGCAGCTCGCGTGGCGCCGTGCAGCAGAAGTGCTGCCACACCTGCCGTTTCTCGTGCACGACAACCAGATGATCGGGCGCGATCTGGTGGTCGCCGCAGACGCCGCAGCGCGCGTCACCGCTGCGTACGGACCTCTCTTCCCGTTGATTCCTGATGTCGTTCCGGCCGGAATCGCCGCGCACGCAGCAGCGATACCACGCGGCACACCGTATGTGCTGGTCCTCCTCGCGCCGACCGGCAACGAACACCTCGACGCAGATGACTTCGACACAGCCGTGACAACGCTCGCCGGACCGACTGCCCACGCACGAACCCGGGCGCAATTTCAGTTCTGGGCTGGTCTTGCCGGAGAGCGCAATGCGACGTATGAGCAATCGGATCGGCCGTTCAGGAAGGCGTTCGCGATACTCGGCGATCCGTTTTCGATTCGAATGGAGGCATGGCTCCCGTTCGAGACCTTTCGTCGGGCAGGATTCGGACATGTCCTGCGCGGGCGCGAGCATGTGCTGACCGTCGAACGCGGCGTCAGCCTCGTGTCATTCGAACGCGACGGCACTCCGGCCGTGGCGTACGCGGCCGGCCTCTATGCGCCCAGAGCCCGTTTCCGCATTCCCGCTCTCATACCTCAGCAGGTGGCTGACGGCTCGGGTGCTATTCTCAAGACAGCGCCCTCATTGCTCGAGGCACGCCATTAACTGGTCGACCATGACTCGCAGCCTTCTCGTTCTTCTCGCCCTCACGGTCTCCGCCGCGCTTCCCCTGGCGCAGACACAGCGATTACCCGATGCGCTCGCGAAAGACCTGCAGGCACGGTATCAGTTGATCCGCGACTTCTCCGCTGATTTCGTTCAGAGCTACCGTGCCGGCGTTCTGAAGACACAGACCCGGGAGAGCGGCAGAGTGTCGGTGAAGAAGCCGGGCAAGATGCGGTGGACGTATGCGAAGCCCGAACGCAAGGAACTCGTGTCCGACGGCCGGCGGATGTACTGGTACGTCCCCGACGACAAGCAGGTGATCGTGCGAGACGCCACGACGCAGGCCACCACGCCGGACCTCTTTCTCAGCGGCCGCGGCGATATCGCCCGTGACTTCACCGCGACCTACGTCGACCCGCCGATCCCGGGGACGCTAGCGCTCAAACTCGTCCCGCGACGTTCTGAGCCTGAATACGAATATCTGGTGCTGGCACTCGATCCCGCGACGTTGCAGATCCGTGCTCTGACCACTCGCGATCATCAGGGTGGAGAGTCGACGCTGACTTTCACCAACATGAAGGAGAATCGCGGGCTCTCCGATAACGACTTCGTCTTCAAGGTCCCTGGTGGCGTCACGGTTGTGACCGACGCGGCACGCTGATTTCCTGCGCAAGCAGGCCATTCGCTCGGCCTCCGCTGCGCTATATTCGTCTCGCTTCGGCCACGAGGACGCATGCCGAGTTCTGCGAGACGAATCGCCAAGGTTCTGCATCCCACGACAATCGTTGAAGACGGTCCTGCGAACAGCAACCGGGCCGCCGTCATCGTCTGCCACGGAATGGGCCAGCAGATTAAGTGGCAAACGCTGTGCGAGCTCGTCAGCTCGCTGACACGCGCGCATGTCCTCAAGCCGGATACCGAAGTCGCTGTGCGGCAGGTGCGGTTCAAGAGCATCGCCGAGCACGCGCCGCTCGGCGGTGAGCGCGAGATCGGCGAGCCGTTCTTCCTCGGGCGGGCGGAGGCCACGCTGCAGATGCCCGGACAGCCTGGCGCCAGCCGCGACGTCCACATCTATGAAGCCTACTGGGCGCCGTTGACCGAAGGGCGCATCACACTGATTCAGACGATCAGGTTCCTGATCGACGCGGCACTGAAAGGCATCCGGCACTCGTTCCGCACCATCGCACGCTACGACGGCGTCTCCGGCGTCGGCGATCCGCCGATCGTCGAACGCCCGCGTCCGTATCACACCGTCCTCTGGCTCCTCGGTCTCCTGCCGATCCTGTTTTCTGTGATGGCGATGAACCTCGCCATTACCGTTGCGCAGGTCCGCCGGCTGCTCACGGACAGCGGAGGTGTGACGAGATCGCTGCTGGCGGCCCTGACCGGAGACTTATGGACGTTTGAGCTGATCCTTCTCGGGGCGTTCCTCGCATTCCGCGCGGTGCTCACGTGGCGACGCGCGGCACGCCAACATTCCTCATCGTGGCACCTGCCGGACGTGGCGAGCTGGACCCTGTGGGCCGTGGCGGGATTCGTGGCGGTGGCGTGTGTGGCGACAGGCCTCTTCGTCATTCCCGCGCACTACTGGACACATCAGGGTCCACAGCCGTACACACCTGGGCCACTCGAATACGCTCTGCTCCGCTGGCCGGCGGACGTCGCCCAGCGAGCGATCGCAGAGCTCTTCACACGCATCAATGATGCAGGCGTGCTGCGCACGACCGCCGACGAACGACCGTGGCGCGCGCTGCAGACGCACGCCCTCTTCGTCTGGGGCGCGATCCTGTACGCCTCCGTTCGTGGCCGCCGAATCCTCGTCGAGTATGTCGGCGACGTGGCCATTTATGTCGCGTCGCACACGCTCAGCACGTTCGATCAAGTACGCGACGACATCAAGGCCCTCACTCGTCACGTCGTCTGTGCGATCTATCAGCAGGGCCGATATGAACGCGTGATCATCGTCGGGCACTCCCTGGGCTCATTGATCGCGTACGACGCGCTCAACGGCGCGATGCTGGCCGATTCGCTGTCCGGCACCTACGGTACCGAGCGCACGCGACGGTTCGTGACGTTCGGTTCGCCCCTCGACAAGACGGCGTTCATCTTCCGTGCGATCGACGCCGTGAAGGCGCCGTTTCGCGAAGGCCTGGCGGCCAGCGTCCAGCCGCTCCTGATCTACCGGCCGTCGCCGCGGACGACGTTTGACTGGATCAACCTGCGGTCGCCGCACGACGTCATCAGCGGCAGACTGGATCTGTATCCGCAAGTCGACAATCGATTGGATCCGCAAGCTGACACGCCCCTCTGGGCGCATGTCCAGTTCTGGTCGAATGAGCTGCTCGCGGAGACGATTGCCGAAGCGTGCGTGGACAATCCGCCAGGATGGCCGCCGGCGAGGCCGATTCCGGGCTACGAAGTCGCTTCCGACGATGGTGTGGCCACGCAGGTTCGGGCGGTGTGATCTACTCGACCTTGGCGACCTGCGCGCCCAGCGAGACCAGCCGTTGCACGACGTTGCTGTAGCCGCGCTCGACGGTCTCGAGCGGCGCGACGCGGGTTTGGCCCTCCGCCGCAAGACCGGCCGCAATCAACGACATCCCGGATCGCAGGTCGCGACTGTCCAGGATTCGCCCTCCGCGCAGACGCGTCGGCCCTGTGACGATGATGCGATGGGCATCGGCAAGGAACATATCAGCGCCCATGCCGCTCATCTGCTCGAGTGCGAAAAGCCGCAGCTCGTACATCCAGTCGTGGACGAGCGTTCGGCCTACTGACTGCGTGGCCAATACCGTCACCAGGCTGACGAGGTCACTCGGAAAGGCCGGCCACAACCCGGTCGTGATTCGACGGACCGCGCGTGGCTTCGACGGCTTCACCGTGAACACGCCATCGCGCATCCCGCACTCGACGTTCATCCGCTTCAGCACCGACGCGACGACTTCGATGTCCTCGTCGCGGGCGCCTTCGATGGCGATCTCTCCGCCGGTAATGGCCGCAACGACCGCCCAGCTGCCCGCTTCAATGTAGTCGCCACCAAGGCATTGCTGTGCGCCCGCGAGCTTGCCGACCCCTTGGACGCGCAGCCTGGAACTGCCGATGCCCGACACTTCGGCGCCCATCTTCGTGAGGAACTCACACAGTTCGACCACGTGCGGCTCTGTCGCCGCATTGCGGATTTCGGTCAGCCCCACCGCTGACGCCGCCGCCAGCAGCACGGTCTCTGTCCCGGTCACCGACGCCTCTTCCAGGTACATCGACGCCGATTTCAGGCCATCCGGAGCGTGCAGAGCGTGGTCAGGCCCGCCGTCGTCGTGCGCGCCCATCGCCAGCAACGCCTCGATGTGTGTGGAAATCGTACGGCGTGCCGGAAAATCTCCGCCGGGCGGGGCGATGTGAGCCCTGCCGGTCCGCGCCAGCAGCGGGCCGAGCAGAAGCACTGAGCCGCGTAGACGGCCGACAAGTGAGCGGTCGGGCACGTGCGTGCGAATAGACGGCGTCCGGACACGCAGCGTCGTGGTGCCAATGCCTTCGACCTCGGCGCCGATGTCCAGCAGCAGGCGCGCCATCACCTCGACATCGCCGATTCGCGGGACGTTCGTGAGGACACATTCCTGGTCCGTCAGCAGACACGCCGCGAGCAACGGGAGCGCGGCGTTCTTGTTGCCCTCGACGGACACGCGGCCTTCCAGCCGGTGGCCGCCTTCGATCAGAAGACTCGACATCGTCGCACCTTCGCCGTCCGTTCACACACGTCCCGGTTCTCGCTTCCGGGTTCGTGTTCTTCGTTTTGCTACAACGTTCAGTATTAGGGGTTCTACGACTGCAGAAACTCAAGATCATCGTCGCGGCCAAAGCCGACGAATACCGGCTCGGGCCGGAGACTGATGCCAAATCGATCCAGCACGCCGCGCTTGATTCGCGTTGCAAATCTCAGCACATCACGTGCTGTTGCGCCACCACGATTGATCAGCGCCAGTGTATGTTTGCTCGAAATCCCGACCGCTCCATCCACTTCGCCGCGACGAAAGCCCGAACGCTCGATCAGCCATGCGGCCGGCAGCTTGACTCGACCGGAGTCGACCGGAAACGCTGGCGGCGGGCCGTCTGCGGCTGCGGCCACTCGGTCATGCTCGTGTCCGTCGACGATCGGGTTCATGAAGAACGATCCGACGCTGCGCGTATCCGGATCGTTCTCGTCCAGCACCATGCCCTTCCGACGGCGGACCGCAAGCACGGCGTCGCGTACGTCGGCCACGCCCGGAGACGTCGCACCTCGACGAGACAAATAGTCCACGACGTCCGGATACGTGGTCGTGGGCGCCGAGGCCCGCAATCGAAACGTCACGTCACAGACGACGAAGCGGCCGGCGTCGGACTTCTTGAAGCGGCTCGTCCGATACGCAAACCCGCAGTCGGCACCCGTCAGGATGTCCATCGCACGTGTCTGGCGGTCGTACACCGTCAGTCGATGGATGCTCCCGGCCACCTCCTGGCCGTATGCGCCGACGTTTTGAATCGGTGTCCCACCCACGGTGCCCGGAATCCCCGACAGACACTCGAGGCCCGCCAGGCCACGATCAACGCATTCCGCGACCGTCGCATCCCACACCTCACCCGCTCCGGCCGTCACGAGGCTGTCATCTTCATCCGTCACGTATCTCCGGCCACCGATGTCGAGATGCAGGACCAGACCATCGAATCCCGTGTCGGCAATCACCAGATTGCTGCCGCCGCCCAGCACGAACAGCGAAACACCCCGGTCCTCACTCCACCGATGGGCGCGCTGCACATCGTCGACGCTCCTGGCTGTCAGCAGCCACCGGGCCGCGCCGCCGATTCGCAGAGTGGTAAAGGCGGCCAGCGGCACTGCAGAACGAACAGCCGCGGGCACATTACTCGAATGCAAGGAGCCTGGCTTCCTGTGCAACAAGCGCCGACAGCGCCTCGCCACGTGAACATACCCGAAACTCAATCCAGTCGCCGGGTGCCAACTGCGCAACAAGCGGGACATCGGCGGAGATCACGACGGCCAGTTGTGGATAACCTCCCGTCGTCTGACGGTCGGCCATCAAGAGGATCGGCTCGCCCGACGATGGCACCTGAATGGCGCCCACGAACGCGGCGTCGGAAATCATCTCGTGATCTGCGAGGCGGGGAATCTGGCCGCCTTGCAGGCGGTATCCCATCCGACTCGACTGTGACGAGACGATGAAGCGAGTTCGCTCGAGGGCATCCAGCGCCTCTGGCGGAAAGTGCTCGATCTGCGGCCCGGGGATAACACGCACTCGCGCCCCGCCGCCACGAACGTACGCGGTCGCCTCTGGTGTTGGCCGACGTCGCCCAACGACCGGTCCCGAACCGCCAAGGCCAAGTCGATCGCCCTGCATGAGCGCACGACCATTCCATCCACCCATCCGCGTCAGCACATGGGTGGACCGGCTTTCGAGCACACGAGGCACGTCGATCCCACCGTCCATCGCCACATAGGCCCTGGCCCCGAACACACGGTTCGCGAAACGAAGCACGCCTCCCGCCGGGCAGGCCACCGCTGCGCAGTGCGGCACGCGTGCGCCGTCAAGAGTGGCGCCCAGATCGGCACCGGCAACGGCGAATGTGGTTCGCTGTTCAAAGCGCAGTTTCGGCCCGGCCAGCGTGGCTTCGAGGACCGCCGCGCCAGGCGCATTGCCGACGAGCGCGTTCGCAGTCCGGTACGCGACCCAATCCATCGCGCCGCACACTGGCACGCCGCTCGACTGATGGCCCCAGCGACCGCTGTCCTGCACGGTTGTCAACAGTCCCGGGTCGATGATGCTGATCGACCGCGCGGCCGTTACCGACTGCGCCCCGGGCCGCACGCTGGCGATGTCGGGGCCTACCCCGTGCGGCTCCGCGCGGAATCGCACGGAATCACCAGGCGCGAGTAAAGCGGCGGGCCATTGTGTCGCGTCGAACATCCGCGTGCTCGTGTGGCCGATGATCTGCCATCCGCCGGGAGAATCGGAGGGGTACACCGCCGTCTGGCCCCCAGCGATGCCAACCGATCCGGCGCGAACCCGTTGACGGGGAGACGCCTTCCTCGGCGCCGCGATCGATGGATCCACGGTTCCAAGATAGGCAAAGCCAGGAAGGAAGCCGAGCATGAATACCCGGTACGAGCGATCGCCATGTCGATTGATCACGTCCTCGCTGCTCAACCCGCCGAACGCAGCAACCTCAGGCAGGTCCGGTCCCCACTGTCCTCCGTACTCGACCGGAATCTCGATTGATCGTCCTTCGACCGGCGAGATAGTCGCTGCAGAGGCGCGCTCGAGGCTCGCGTGCACGTCGCGAATATCTGTCACGAGTGGATCGAAATAGATCGCGACAGACCGGTACGTCGAGACAACGTCGCGGACACCCGGTATCACGTCGTCGCGCACCGCGGCGGCGATGGCAATAGCGCGGGCATTGACCTGATCGTCGATGACCGGCTCAAGTTCCAGCAACACCGCCGAGTCGCCGGCTTCCTTAATCGCCGACACGGTCCTGGAGCGCCCGGAGCAGCGTCCGATGAATGCCGCCGAACCCACCGTTGGACATGAGCACGACGACATCCCCATCGCGATGCTCGCGCACGATGGTCGAGACGATGTCCTCGTTATTCGGAAGGTGGCGCGCCCGCTTCCCCTGCGCTCGCAGATCCGATACGAGCCGATCGCTATCCAGACGATCAGCTTCCGGCAGAGACGACCGGAACACTGCGGCAAGAATCACTTCGTCCGCGGCAGCAAACGCCGCCGCAAAAGCATCCTGGAACACACGGCGGCACGACGACGCGGAGCGTGGCTCGAAGACGGCCCAGATGCGTCGATCCGGATATCCGTTCCTCAGCGCCGAGAGCGTCTCATAGACCGCCGTCGGGTGATGCGCGAAGTCGTCAAGGATCGTAACTCCGCGCGCCACTCCCACGATTTCGAGGCGACGCTTGATGCCCTGGAACAGGCGCAGGCCGTCGGCAAGCTGGTCCGGCCCCATGCCTGCCCTCGCGCCAACCGCGATCGCAGCCAGCGCATTGCGAACGTTGTGGACGCCGAGCAGAGGTGACTCGAAGGTACCATACGGTTCGCCGTGACGCCGAACGTCGAATCGCGTCTGGCCATCGCGCGTGCGGAGATCGTGCGCCTGCCAGGTGACGCCATCAGCCAACCCGAACGTTTCGACCGGGCTGACGGCTGTGGCTTCCAGCGCTGCGGCATCAGGGCTGTCCGCACCAAGCAGCAGCAATCCCGTACGCGGGACGAGATTGGCCAGCCGCCGGAAGGCAAGGCGGACCTCGTCGAGATTGGCGTAGATATCCGCGTGGTCGAACTCGATGTTGTTGATGATCGCGATATCGGGCAGGTACTTGAGGAACTTCGCCGTCTTGTCGAAGAACGCGCTGTCGTACTCGTCGCCCTCGATGACGAAATGTCGCCCCGACCCGACGCGATAGCTCGATCCGCCAGCACCAAAGTTCAATGCGATGCCGCCGACGAGCACGGTCGGATCGAGCTTGCCGTGTGTCAACAGCCAGGCGGTGAGCGACGTCGTGGTCGTCTTGCCGTGCGTTCCGGCTACAACGACCGACTCGGCGCCCCACAGAAACTGGTCGCGAATGACTTCGGGCAGCGAGCAGTACCGAATCTTCCGTTCCAGCACCGCTTCGAGCTCAGGATTCCCGCGCGAGATCGCGTTGCCGACAACCACCAGGTCCAGATCGGCCGTAATGTGTGCGGCGTCATAGCCGCTGAACGTATGAATGTGCTCGGCCGCCAGGAAGTCGCTCATCGGCGGATAGACGTTCTGATCCGATCCGCGAACGTCATGACCGCGGCTCTTCAACAGCGCCGCCAGCGTCGCCATGGCGGTTCCACACACGCCGATCAGATAGATCCGCTGACGATCAGCCAACGGCGGCTTCCTCGACAAGAAGCGATGGACGCGGATGTGTCGTCAGGCGCACGGCGACGCCGAGCGGCAGGGTCCAGCATGGTCCGGAGGTGTGCCCTGAGGGGAATCCGTAAACAACCGGACCGTGAAAGCCCTTCGTGAGCCGCTGAATCACGGCGCGTGCCGTCACTGCACCACCGGGCTCGTCGCACGATCGCATTTCCCCGAACACCAGGCCTGAGGCGCGCTCGAGCACCCCGCTCAGGCGCAGCTGGGTCAGCATGCGGTCGATGCGATACGGTCGCTCGCCCACGTCCTCGATGAAGAGAATCGACCGCGCTGGAGGGTCGAAGGCGTACGGCGTGCCCAGCGACGACACCAGGGTTGTCAGGGTCCCACCATGCAGAGGTCCAACTGTCTCGCCGGATTGAAGAACCACAAGACCGTCGGGGGCCAGGCTGATCCCTGCTCCGCCGCTGGCCAGTGCCATGAACGAGGCTTCGTCGTACCCCGCCGACCCACGTGAGAGCCGTCGATCCAGCATCGGACCATGGAGGGCGGTAATCGCACACTGACAGGTCAACCACGACAGGATCGACGTGTTATCGCTGTAGCCGATGAACAGCTTGGGTGTGGCGCAGATCACGTCCCGATCCAGGAACGGCACCACGTGGACGCTGCCGTACCCTCCCCGCGTCGCAATCAGCGCGCGGACATCCGGATCGCGCCAGTAGCGCAGGAAAGCACCGGCGCGCGATTCAGCGGTGCCTGCCAGATACCCGGCCTCACGCGCAAATACGGTCTCGTCGTAGACGGGAACAAACCCGAGCCGGCGCAGCTCCGCAACACCAGCGTCGAACTCCTCTCGAGCGAAAGCGCTTGCCGGCGACACGACGGCGATCCGGTCGCCGCGTTTCAGGGCGGGTGGGAGACGGCGGCTCACAGGAAGCGGGACATCTCCTCCGCGATGCGCTGATGCGCATCGCAGCCCAGCACGTGCTGCAGCCGCGGCGCGCGCCCCGTTCCGACCGGCGCGGCGAGAAACCGTTCTTTCGCCTGCCGCAGACGCTTCAGCGCGTCTTCGATCCGCTTGTACGGGATGCGGCCCTGCTCGACGGCATGGACCAACGCTTCGAGCGTCACTGCTTGCACTTCTACATCGCCGCTGCAAATCAGTAAGGCATCACAGCCGGCGCCGATGGCCTGAACCGCCGCTTCTGGAACGGAGTACGACGCCGCGATCGCCTTCATCTCGAGATCGTCGCTCAGGATCACCCCCGCGTAGCCGAGCTCGTCCCGCAAGATGCCCTGCACGATCTTCGGTGACAGCGTGGCGGGCCTCTCTTCGTCCAGGGACGGAACGAGCACGTGCGCGGTCATGATGAACGCCACGTCCGCTTTGATGGCGTCGCGGAACGGAACGCACTCAACCCGCCGAATGCGGTCGGGTGGATGCTCAACGAGCGGCAACTCCAGATGTGAATCCACCGAGGTGTCGCCATGCCCGGGGAAATGCTTGCCGCATGCCGCCACACCGTGTTCCTGCAGGCCGCGGACGATGGCCACGCCAAGGCGTCCGACAAGGTCCGCAGTGTCCGCGAGCGCACGATCGCCAATGACTGGATTCTTGGGATTGGTGTGGATGTCGAGGACCGGGGCGTAGTCGAGCGTGATGCCCACTGCCCGCAATTCCGCAGCGAGCGCGGCGGCGAAGCGCGAGGCCAGCTCGACGCTCCCACTTCGTCCCAGCACCGCCATCGGCGGCCATTCGGTAAACGGCTTTCGCAGCCGGGCAACGCGGCCTCCTTCCTGGTCTACGCCCACCCACAGTGGCAGCTCCGCCGCGAGCGCCTGGAGGTCGATCGAGAGCTCGGCTACCTGGTCAGGGGCCTCGATATTGCGCGCGAAGATGGTCACGCCGCCGAGTGAGAACTCGCGTGCGAGCGAACGAATTTCGGGTGAGAGAACGGGACCAGCGAGACTTCCGATCAGCAGTTGACCGATCTCGTGGCGGATGGCCGAAGGCACGAAGACATTATAGAGAACCGCTGTTCAGTCTTCCGGGTTCTCAGTTCCGGGTTCGTGCTCCTGGTTGGTGTTCGGGGTTCGGGGTTTCGGGGTTCCTGGTTCGGCCGAACAGCGGGGTTCTATAATGCGTCCCCGTGACTATCGCGACCTCTGCCCCGACACGGATCGATCTCGCGGGGGGCACGATCGACATCTGGCCTCTCTACCTTTTCCACCCTGGGGCCCAGACCCTCAATGCGGCGATCAGTCTTCGCGCGACGGTGCGCCTTTCCACCCGATCAGACGACCTGATCGTCATCCAGTCGGAGGATACGTCCACCACGGTCGAGGCGGGACGCTGGCAGGACCTCCGGTCTGAGCGCAAGCTCCGGCTGCTCTCCCTGCTCGTGTACTTCTTCGAAGGACACGGCATCACGCTGACGACCAACAGCGCATCGCCGGCGGGGGCGGGCATCGCAGGATCCTCAGCAATGAACGTCGCCGTCTGCGCGGCACTGGCAGATTGGCGGCGAATCCATTACGAGCCGGAGGCGCTGCTGCAAATCGCCATGAACGTCGAGGCCCAGGCGATCAATGTGCCGACTGGACTGCAGGACTACCGGCCGGCCCTCTATGGTGGGATTGCGGCCCTCGAGCTCGAAGTGGACGGCGTACGGCGGGTGCCCCTTGACGTTGACCTGAAGGAACTCCAACGCCGGATCGTTCTCTGCTACACGGGTGAGCCACGGAATTCCGGAACAAACAATTGGGACATCACGAAGAAGCACATCGACGGCGACCCTCACATCTTCGACTGCTTCGAGCGCATCCGGGACACGGCTGCGACAATGCGGACGGCGCTGACGCGTGACGACTGGGATGGCGTGGGAACCGCTATCGCCGACGAGTGGGAAAACAGAAAGAGACTGTCGCCGGGGGTGACCACCCCGGGCATCGAGCGGCTGATCACCCGCGCGGCTCAGGCTGGCGCGACGGCGGCAAAAGTATGCGGCGCCGGGGGCGGCGGCTGTCTGTTCTGCTATGGCCCTCCCGACCGTCGGGCCGACATCGCTGAGGCGCTTGGCGCCGGCGGCGCCACGATCCTGGATTACTCGTTCGAGCAGCACGGGCTGCTGCGTGGATAACCGGGCCATCGCTCAGGTACTCGGTGAGATCGCCGATCTGCTGGAAATCAAGAACGAGAACGGCTTCAAGATCCGGGCATATCGATCAGCGAGTGAGACAATCGCCGCCTACCCGGACGCGATTGCCCGCCTCGACGACAAACAGCTTCGCGACATTCCTGGTATCGGCAAGGATCTCGCCGCCCGCGTCCGCGAGCTCGCGGAGACAGGCACATCCGCCTACCATCGAGAGCTCCTCGAGCAGTTCCCGCAGACAATCCTCGACCTTCTCCGACTGCAGGGTGTCGGGCCGAAGACAGTTGCCCTTCTCTACTCGGCGCTGAACATCAGCTCGGTTGACGCTCTGGCAGCTGCAGCCCGTGACGGCAGACTCCGGTCGCTGAAAGGCATGGGCCCGAAAAAGGAAGCACTGATCCTGAAAGCGATCGAGGAACGTGAGAAGGATGCCGGCCGTCATCGGCTCGCTGACACAGCCACGGTATCCGCAGCGCTCGTCGAGTATCTGCACGAGCGAGCGCCCACGGTTGAATTCATTCCTGTTGGCAGCGTCCGCCGTGGATGCGATACCTGCGGCGATATCGACATTCTCGCCGTCGGTGGCGACCCGACCGTGATGGACCTGCTCCTGCAGCATCCGGGCGTCGAGCGCGTCCTCGGCCACGGTGAGACGAAATCCAGTATTCGGCTGCAAGGCGGTTATCAGGCCGACCTGCGTCTCGTGCCGGTCGAGAGCCGCGGCGCCGCCATGCAGTACTTCACCGGCTCCAAGGCTCATAACATCGTCATTCGCGACCGCGCGGTTCAACGTGGTCTCAAGCTCAACGAGTACGGACTCTTCGACCTGGATGGCGACCGCCTCATCGCAGGCGAGTCGGAAGAAGGGGTTTACGAAGCGCTCGATCTCGCCTGGATCGAGCCGGAACTGCGCGAAAATCACGGCGAAATCGAAGCGGCCCGTCAGCGTCGCCTTCCCCGCCTGGTGACGCTCGCCGACCTGCGCGGCGACCTCCACATGCACACGACCGCGACCGATGGCCGCGACGATCTCGAGACCATGGCCGCGGCGGCGCAGACACGAGGCCACGAGTACATTGCGATCACCGATCACAGCAAGGCGATGGCGATGTCGAACGGACTGGATGAGCGTCGTGTGCTGGAGCATGCGGCCCGTGTCCGTGCGCTGAACGGCCGTTACGAGGGGCTCACCTTGCTTGCGGGTGTGGAATGCGACATCCTCGCCGACGGTACCCTTGACCTCGCGCACGACTGCCTGGCCCAGTTGGACTGGGTGGTCGCATCCGTGCATTCTCATTTCGGTCAGGAAGAAACGCAGATGACCGATCGGCTGATGCGCGCGATTGAGTGTCCCTGGGTGGATGTACTCGGCCATCCAACCGGCCGCCTCCTGCTGAAACGCGAGCCTGCACGCGTCAACATGGACGTCCTCACGACCGCGGCTGCCGGTCTGGGCGTCGCGCTCGAGATCAACGCGCAGGACGCGCGACTCGACCTCTGCGACTCGCACGCACGGCTGGCGCGAGAGCGCGGTGTGCGGCTTGTGATCTCGACCGACGCGCACTCGGTGAACGCCTTGAACAACCTCCAATGGGGCGTCACTGTCGCACGCCGGGCGTGGGCCTCACCGGACGATGTGCTCAACACGCGCAGCCTGCCCTCCCTGCGTGACGCACTGCGGAGAACTCGGCACGCCGGTGGGAGCGCGTAACACCGTGGCTGACGCCGACAAACCATCCGGCTTCGTCTCTCTGAAGTCCGTCACCGCCGGCAGACCGGATCCCGCCACGGCGCTGGCAGAGATCCGCCAGATCTACTTCAAGACGACGAAGCGCACGATCGACAACGACCTCGCCCATGCCATCGCGCTCGTGAAATCGCTTCCGGACGAGGCGACGCGCTCAAAGGCGCACGTTTACATGGAAGGGCTGGCCGAGATGGCACGTGAATGGGGGAAGACCAGTGGAAGTGATAAAGGCGCGAGGCGGCGGCCGAAGCGCTGACTATTTGTTCAGCACGATCTTCTGTCGCGCGGTGACCCGGAGCACCTCCGGCACGTTCCGATCGGTCGAGATCGCCCGCAGATCCTTATCCGTCAGCCTGGCTAGCAGGTTCATCGAGATCGCCACCGGCGTCTTCGGATTGCGCGCCAGTGCGACGACGATGCCGTAACGCTTCATCCAGGCCCGCGTAGTGGCAATCATGCGGAGAATCTCCTCCGCGATGCTTCCCATCTTGGCGATGCTCTCGATCTCGGGCTCCGTCATCTTCGGGCTGCTCAACACCGCCACCGACACGAGCTTGTTCGGATCGCGAATCAGGATCGCGCGCTCCTCGCGCGACCCTTTCATGGCCAGACCGACTCTCTGCGCCACGGTCAACCCCGCGATGCGCTGGAGGGTCGACTTCTGGTCCTCGTTCTCCTGTGTCTGCGGCTCTGGTGCCGTGTCAACCAGCGGCGCGTCGCCATCCGGCGCGGCCGTCGCAGCGCGCGATACGCCGCGGGCCTCGAAAAACGCCGCTACGTCCGCGGGAACATCACTGCGCGCCAGGAACGCAGAGAGCGTCTCCGCCGGAATCGACTGCAGCGTTGCCTCTGCCGCCGCCGCTACGCCAGGATCAGCGTCCTTGACGAGCAATATCAGAAGTTCCATCTGCTCGTGCGCGCGTGGCGCGAGTACGCCCTGAGCCGCCAGGAGGCGCAGATCGACCGGCGCCTCGCCCCGGCGGAACACGTCGAGCAACGGCGTCTTGAACGCATTCTCCATCAGCTACCAACCTGCCAGGCGCACCAGCATCGACAACCCGATAATGAGCGCAATGGGAACCAGAATAGCGGCGGCCATCATTAATCGGCGCGCGACCATCGACGGCGGATCGGTATTGACCTCTTCCGCCCGGACGTGCTGGCTTCCGTCGGTAAGGGAGGCCTCCGGAAACCGGGTGATGAATTCCTGAACCGTGGCCTCGGGGTCGAGGCCGATCTGTTCGGCGTAGGCGCGCACCAGACCGCGTGAATAAATGCCGCCCGGGAGACGTGAAATATCGTTGCGCTCGAGCGCTTCGAGCGCACGCATGGAAAGTTTCGTCGTGTCGGCGATCTCGCGGAGGGTGATGCCACGTTGCTCACGTAGCCGCTTTATCCGCTCGCCAAAGTCGCGCTGAGCCTCCAGAGATCGCCATGTTAGGACCCGGTGTCAGGTGTGTCAAACGCGCGGGTGACATGTTGCACGTTGGTGGCGATCCCATTCGGCGCGTTTTCCGCGAACAGCCCGATTGCTGAGATGCCGGCGGCACCAGTCTGTGCCACCCGTGACGCGTTCTCCGCCGTCACGCCGCCAACGGCAAGGACCGGAACGGTCGTGGCGCGCACGACGTCAGCCAGGCTGGTCACGCCGGCGGGCTGACGTCCAGGCTTCGATGTGGTCGCAAACACTGTTCCGAACACCAGATAGTCGACCGCCCCTTCCGCCGCCGCGCGTTTCGCATCCTCCACGCTCTGCACCGAGCGGCCGATCAGGAATCCGGGCGCCACGGCCGACCGCGTACGCGTCGCCGGGAACGAGTCGCTTCTCAAGTGAACCCCATGCGCGCCCGCCGCGAGCGCAACGTCGAGACGGTCATTGACGAGGATGCGTGCGCGGGTGCCGCGAGCGGCGTCGATACACAGTCGCGTCACCGCGAGCAGATCCCGATCGTCGAGCCGGCGTTCGCGAATCTGTATCAGGTGAACTCCCGCCTCAGCGGCCGCCCGGACGCCGGCAACCAGATCAGCGACGGTGCGTCGGGCCCCCAGCCGGCCATCGGTGATCATGCAGATCACCGGCCGCATCGGCTCTCTACTCCTCGACGGCAGAGGAATCGCGGAGAGGCAACATCGAGCCCTGAAGGCGCCGGCCGCCGAGCAGCGACCGCACCTCCGCTATCGCCGCGGCCAGGTTGATCAGGCCGAGTCCGGACACCGCACCGCGGAAGAAGTAATTCGTGATCACGACGTGCAGGAGAGGCACGACGTCCGCGAAATAGT
The DNA here is from genome assembly GCA_035647075.1 of Vicinamibacterales bacterium. Taxonomy (GTDB): domain Bacteria; phylum Acidobacteriota; class Vicinamibacteria; order Vicinamibacterales; family UBA2999; genus Gp6-AA40. Next base: position 57,184 of record DASROF010000173.1, read on the forward strand.
TGCGTTCCCAATACGTTGACCACGGCACCACCGCCAGCACGAGACCAACCTCGAGGAAGAAGACGATCGTCAGCAGCCGGATCATCTTCGTGACTCATCCTCCACCCGCGCGAGCACTGTCAGCCGCGAGCCGACGTCACGGAATCCAGGCTCCTCCGACTCGAGTTCCATGAACACGGCCAGTGCCCGTGCGCTCTCACCGACACGCTGCAGCGCCACGCCCAGCTCGTAGAGCACCGCCAGGTTGGCGTCGCGCGACGGTGCCGCTACGTCCGCGGCCCGTTCCAGCCACTCGACGGCGGCATGGGCATGCCCTCGCGTCAGGTACTCGCGACCCAGCCGCGAGGCCGCCTGAAACCGGAATGCCGGCACCCGCGCCGCCTCTTCGAGATCCGCCATCCCCTCAAAAGCCTGGCCCTTCTCCAAACGCTGCTGACCGCGCTCGAACAACACCGCCGCATCCGAGACGCTGAGCGCTCCCCCTGGCGCGGCGGCTGATGAGGGCGCCCGCGCAGACGACCCGATGGCGCTGATGGCCTCGCTCAGGTCGATCTCCCTCGGGCCATCCTCGGCCAACCGGGACGCTGGCGTCGGCTCCGTCGGCAGCTCCAACTCATCTTCCGCGTCACCATCTGACGGAATTCCAGGAATCACTTCGAAGCCGGCGACGTTCTCATCCACGGGCATCGATACGATCTCGTTCACGTCCATCGACACGCCCATGTCCATGTTCATGTCCATGTCCATCGACAAGTCGGACTCCAAGTGCAGCGACACGTCCGGATCCATGGGCCGCGGCGTGCTCACGTCCACAGCAACATGTTCAGCGATCGCCGTCGGCTGCACCGTGAACCGTTGCTGAACCAGTCGCACGCCTGCATCAGGATCATCGGAGCCGGCCAATTCGAGAGCCCGGCGCAGCCGGTCGGCGTGGACGGTTGAGTCCGGGGCCCCCGCCAGCAGCGCTTCGGCGACGCTCTGCGCTTCGGCCGCCAGTCCAGCCTCGAGATACGCGTCGGCCAGCTGCTCGCGCGCCTCGAGAACGATGTCGTCCTGACCGGCGTCCGCTGCGATCTGTACGAGCTTGAGCAATGCAGCCAGGTGACGCCCGTGGACGAGAAACGACTGCAGCACATCGATCGCACGATCCCACTCGCCGCGAAGCACCGCATCGTCGACAACGATTCCGGTATAGCTGAACGCACGATCGGGCTCTCCGGCACGGCCGGCCTCTCCGGCAAGGCGCAGCACATCCATGGCGCGATCTGGAGCGACGGCAATAAACCGGGTCAACGTGGAACGCGCCGCCGCATCGTCCTTTCGCGCTGATTCGATCGATGCGAGCGACAGCAGCAGGTCCGGATCCGTACCGGCGGTCTCCGCATCCAGCAGACGGCCCGCATCCTCGATCTGGCCGGCGGCAAAATACTGGCGCGCGAGCTGCCCCCGCAGCGCGACATCCTGCGGTTCGAGGGCCACTACCTGCGACAGTGCGTCGAGCGCCGCCGCGGATCGACCGGCCTTCTGCAATTGCTCCGCGGCAGTCCGGAACAACGTCACCGCACGCGCAGTCTCGCCGAGCACCTTCGAGGCCCGTGCTCCGGTCAGCAATGTCTCGGCATCCGCCTCCGGCAGCTCGGCCAGCCGGACCAGACACTCGGCTGCTCCTCCATCGTCACCGTGCTCACTGCGCAGTTCCCAGAGCCGGCGCAGGTAGGCACGCGCGTCCGCCAACAGCTCCTGAGCGGCGGCGATCTCCGCCAGTCGCAGCAGCGTGTGCTCGTGATCCGGCCGCGTCTTCAGCGCCTTCTTGTAGAGTGCTGCGGCTTTCGGGAAGAATCCTTCGGCGAAGAGATGGTCGGCGATCTGGACAAACTGGACGACGGCCTGATCCGCATCGCCCGCCCGCAGGTAGAGATCACCGAGCGCGTTAACAGCGTTCCAGTCGCGCGGCTGCTCTTCGACAAGCCGGACGTACTCCGCGATCGCGAGATCGAGCCGGCCCTGACCCTTCAGGCGCTCCGCCTGGCGGAGCGTCGCCTCGCGATCAAGTGGCACGATGTGCGTCCTTCACGACTCGCGCCCCGTCTGTGGTGCCTTCAACTATCGTATTCCGCTGGGAGTGAGGATTCGATCGTATCAAACAGTCCGCTTTGCGGCTTGAACGATCGCCGATGAAACGACGAGTAACCGTAGCGGGCGACTGCGGCGAGGTGCTCGGCGGTGGCGTAACCCTTGTGATGTGCGTAACCGTATCGCGGATCGCTGGCGTGGTGCACGAGCATCTCCCGGTCCCGCGTCACCTTGGCGACGATCGACGCCGCCGCGATTGCGGAGCACTTCCGGTCGCCCTTCGGGACCCCGCGCTGCGCGATCGCCAGGTCCGGAATGCGGAACGCGTCCACGATGATCATGTCTGGAAGCGGGGCGATGGCCATCACTGCGCGACGCATCGCCTCCAGAGACGCGCGGTGGATGTTCAGCGCGTCGATTTCGGCTGGCTGCACGGCCGCCACCGACCAGGCGAGCGCTTTCCGGGTAATGACATCGTAGAGACGTTCCCGTTCGAGCGCCGTGATGGTCTTCGAGTCGGCCAGATGAGGAATGTAGCGCGCAGGGTCGAGGATGACGACACCAGCGACGACCGGGCCGGCGAGACAGCCCCGGCCGACTTCGTCACAGCCGGCAACGCGATAGAACCCCCAGCGCCGCATGGCGTTCTCGAGGGTCCTCATCGCGCGAACGCGAACCATGCTGAAATCCCGCTGGGAACTAGGTCTTCTTCGTCTCTTTCATCCGCGCGGCCTTCCCTTTCAGCTCGCGCAGGAAGTACAGCTTCGCGCGTCGGACGCGCGCTGACCGCACGAGGTCGACCTTCGCGATCGTCGGCGAATGCAGCGGGAAGATGCGCTCCACGCCCTGGCCGAACGACACCTTGCGGACGGTAAACGACGCCCGCGCGCCGCCGCGGTGCATGCCAATCACGATCCCCTCGAAGATCTGGATGCGCTCCTTGTCGCCCTCGCGCACCTTCACGTGGACACGCACCGTGTCCCCCGACTTCATCTGGGGCCGTTCGGTCAGCTGCGACTTCTCGACCAGGTCAATGGCACTCATCTTCGACACTCCACTCGTCACTTGCAACTCTGTCACTTGCCACTTTCGCGTTTGATCTCTGCCAGCAGCGCCCGGTCTTCGTCGTCGAGCACCGCATCGTCCAACAACTCCGGCCGCCGCTCCAGCGTTCGCGCCAACGCCGTCTTCCGTCGCCATCGCCGCACATCGCCGTGATGGCCAGACAGCAGCACGTCCGGCACCCTCCGACCGCTGAACTCCGCCGGCCGCGTGTAGTGCGGGTAGTCGAGCACGCCGTCCGAGAACGAATCCTGCTCGACCGACTGCTCATCGCCGACCACGCCGGGGACGAGCCGGCTGATCGCGTCGATGATGACCAGCGCCGGAAGCTCCCCACCGCTCAACACGTAATCACCGATCGACACTTCGTCGGTGGCGACCAGTTCCCGGACGCGTTCGTCCATCCCCTCATATCGGCCGCACAGCAGCACGACATGCGACAGATGGCTCATGCGCGCCGCCTCGGCCTGCCGGAACGGCCTGCCCTGCGGCGTCAACAGTACCACCGCGTCCGGCGGTCCGCGCCGCGTCCGAATCTCGTCAACCGCACGCGCGAGCGGCTCGGGTTTCATGACCATCCCCGGTCCGCCGCCGTATGGCACGTCGTCCACAGTGCGGTGACGATCGTCGGTGTGATCGCGCAGGTCGTGCACCGCGACGTCGATCAAGCCGCGCGCGATTCCCCGGCTGACGACCCCTTCCGCCAGACCCGCGGTCACCATGCGCGGGAAGATCGTGACGACGTCGAACTTCACGCCTTCTCGTTCAATTCCAGCAGCCCGTCCGGCGGGTCGATCGTGATGCGCCGGGCGGACACATCGATCTCGACGCAGATGTGCTGCGCGAACGGAATCAGCACCTCTCCGCGCACGCCCTTCACCGTCAGAAGACTTCCACCGACGCCACCGTCCACGCGACTGACCTCGCCGATTCGCGCGCCAGTCACCGTCTCCACCTCGCAGCCGACCAGCTGGTGCTGGTAATACACGCCCTCGCCGAGCGACTGCAGCATCTCTTCGGGTACTCGCAGCTCCAGGCCCGCCAGCCGCTCGACGTCCTCGATGCTCGAGAATCCTTCGAACGCAATTACCGGGCGGCCGTTTTGCACGCGCGCCGCGGTGATCGTCAGTGCTTCGTCTCCCCTGTCCGATCGCGTCCACATGGTGGCACCGCCGACGAACCGGTCCTCGACGAAGTCTGTCTCGGGATTGACGATCACCTGGCCGCGCAAGCCATGCGGTCGCGCGATGCGGCCAACCAGGACCATCGAATCCCACGAACGGGATCGGGGATCAGGAATCCGGGATCCGGGATCGACTTTCCCGGTCTCCGGTCCCCCATCCCCGGTCCCCATTGCGTCAGTCCCGGATATCCAGCTGCGCGCGCTTCCCGTGCTTTTCCGCCGTCAGCGCGACCAGGGTCCGGAGTGCGGCAGCCGTCCTGCCTTGCCGTCCGATGATCTTGCCCATATCGTTCGGCGCCGTCGTCAATTCCAGCACGGTCATTCCGCGCCGCTCGCTTTCGATCACGCGAACGGAGTCGGGCTTATCGACCAGTGCCCGGACCACCGTTTCGACCACCGCACGCAGCGGGTTCACGGGGGCGGCTTCCTCGGTGGTCATTACTGCGCGGCCACCGGCTCGACAGGCGCCGCCAGATCCCGCGTCAAGTGCCTGGCCAGCAGCGTGCGCACCGAATCCGATGGCTTCGCACCCTTCCCGATCCAGTACTGCACGCGCTCGCGATTGATCTCGACCTTCGCGGGCTTCGAGCGCGGATTGTAAGTACCGAGGTTCTCCACGAAGCTGCTCTGCAGCGCCGATCGGCCCTCCGTGACCACCAGGCGGAAGTACGGCTTCTTCTTCGAGCCCATCCGCGTCATTCGAATCGATAACATCTACTCAACTCCCAATTTCCAACTTCCAACACCCAACCGTGCTCCCAAAACCGTTTTGAGAGTTGGTAGTCGGGAGTTGGGACTTATCGGGTCTTTATGAGCCCCCAGGGGCCGCCCTTCTTCCGTTTCTTGCCTGGACCCGCGAACCCGCCGCCCTGTGGCATCGGCGGCAGCTTCATCCCTTTCATCCCCTTCATCGCCGGCAGGCCACCCTGCCCGATCATCTGCAGCACGCGTTTCATCTCGTTGAACTGCTTCAACAGGCGATTGACGTCTTCGACCGACGTGCCGCTGCCGCCGGCGATGCGCTTCCGCCGGCTGCCGTTGATGATCTTGTCGTTCTCCCGTTCCGCCGGCGTCATCGAACCGATGATCGCCTCGATGCGGCCCATCTGCTTTTCGTCCGGACGGTTCTCCGCCACCTGCTTGAGATTGCCGAGTCCCGGCAGCATGCCGAGGACGCTCTCGAGCGGGCCCATCTTCCGGATCGTTTTCAGCTGCTTGCGGAAGTCGTCCAGCGTGAACGCGTTCTTCCGCAGCTTCTCTTCGAGCTGCTCGGCCTCGTCCTGATCGATCGCCTGCTCCGCCTTCTCGATGAGCGACAGCACGTCGCCCATGCCGAGCATGCGGGACACAATCCGGTCGGGATGAAAGAGCTCGAGATCCTCGAGCCGCTCACCACTCCCGACAAAGGCGATCGGGACGCCGACAACCGAGACCACCGACAGCGCCGCGCCGCCGCGCGCATCGCCGTCCAGCTTCGTCAGCACCACGCCGGTCACACCGACGCGGTGATTAAATTCGCCCGCGCTCTTGATCGCGTCCTGACCTGTCATCGCGTCCGCGACGTAGAGCAAATCGGACGGCTGTACGGCGTCCTTGATGGCCTGCAGCTCGTCCATCAGGTCATCGTCGATGTGCAGCCGGCCGGCCGTGTCGACGATGACCGTGTCGAAACCTTTGTTACGCGCCTCGGCGAGCGCGCCGGTCGCCCGAGCCACCGGATCCATCGTCTCCGGCGCAAACACCTTCACGTCCGCCTGCTCGCCCACCACGGACAGCTGCTGAATGGCCGCCGGACGCCGCACGTCGGTGGAGACCATCAGCGGGTGCTTACCCTGCCGCTTCAGCCACTGTCCGAGCTTGCCCGACGTCGTGGTCTTGCCCGATCCCTGGAGCCCGAGGAGCAGCACGACCCGCGGCGTCGGCGCGTCCTTGCGCAGCCCTCCCTCGGTATCACCAAAGAGCGCGAGCAGCTCGTCGCGGACAATCTTGATGACGTGCTGGTCCGGCGTCAGGCTTTTCAGTACCGCCTGATCCATCGCCCGATCGCGGACACGGTCGATGAACGCCTTGACGACCTTGAAGTTGACGTCCGCTTCGAGCAGCGCCAGGCGGATCTCTCGCAGCGCCGCTTCGACGTTCTCCTCGGTCAGCCGTACTTCACCGCGCAGCGACTGAAACGCGTCCTGAATGCGGGTGCTGAGCGATTCGAACATCGGCTGTAGTGTCCGGCTTTAGCCGGACCTCGAGCAGAGGCCGGGCTACCCTGAGCGCACCCACCCCTGCGGGCGCAAACCCTTATCTTAGGCCAGTTTGACAGGGACGAGCAACCACCACGCCCCGTATAATCGAGTCACTATGACAACTGCTCGACGGATTGTGACCGGAACTGCGGTCCTGGCCGTGCTGCTTGCGGCCCCGATCCGAGCCCAGCAGACGAGCGTACCGGTCGGCTCGACGCTTGGTACTGTTGGCTCGGGCGTGCCGGGTGAAGCGTCTACGCCGGGTAGTCGCAACGCCCCAAGCGGCCCCGCTCCCCGACTGCCGAACGGACGCCCGGACTTCAACGGCGTCTGGGATCACGCCTATGTGCCGGACATGAGTCTCTCGGCCAAGAACACGACTCAGCAGAAGGCTCCGGGACCCCTGCCGCTCACGCCACGCGGGATCGAGAACATCAAGAGCTACGACCCGGAGAAGGATGGCGATTACACCGGCATGTGCATGCCCTACGGGCTGACCCGATCCTTCAACGGACCGTTCCCGATTCAGATTATGCAGACGGATAAGCACGTGGCGTTTCTCTTTGAGATGGGCACGTGGTTCCACGTGGCGCCGTTCAAGGATGCCCATTCCGCGGATCCCAACCCGACGTGGTTCGGAGAGTCGATTGCGAAATGGGACGGCGACACGCTGATCGTCGACACGGTCGGATTCAACGGCTGGAGCCGGCTCGACACGCGCGGCCATCCGCACAGCGACAAGCTCCACGTGGTCGAGACGTTTCGTCGTTCCGACGCTGGGCACATCGTCTATGCCGTCACGGTCGACGATCCCGTCTATTACACGAAACCATGGACGAACGAGCGCACGTTTACGCTGACGACGGGAGAACTGATCGAGTACTCGTGTCAGGAGAACAACCGATCGTTGCTCGAGGGCCGAATCAAGCCCTGGACCGTGCCGGGCTCCGAACCGCTCCGCAACCCAGTGCTCGGCAAGAAGTAGATGGCTGATTCACTTCTCGAGATCGCGAAAACCATCGGCGTGCCGGTTGCACGGCGGCACATATTCCTGTGCGCAGAACAGACGAAGCCGAAATGCTGCGACCTGGAACGCGGCGTTGCCGCGTGGGACTTCCTGAAACGCCGCCTTGGCGAGCTTGGTCTCGCCAACCAGGGCGGCATCCTGCGAACGAAGGTCAACTGCCTGCGTATCTGCGAAGGCGGGCCGATTGCCGTGGTCTATCCGGAGGGTGCCTGGTACCGCGAATGCGATCCGCCCGCGCTCGAACGAATCATTCAGGAGCATCTCATCGGCGGCAGGATCGTCGAGGATCTGCTCATCACTTCGCATCCACTCGGTGAGGTCGCTGAGGAGTGCCGGTGAGGAGGAGCATCGCCTGGCTCATTGCCGGGTGCTCCCTGACTGCGGCCCTCTCCTTCAGCGCGAAGTCGCCAGCGGCACAGGCACAGCCGCCTGCCCCCGCTCCAGGCACTGAAAGCGGTCTGGCGACGTTTCAAACCCGCTGCACGATGTGCCACGCGAACTCAGTCGGCGAACGCACTGGCGTGCGCGGCGCCGAACGCGCTCCCACGACGGACGTCCTACGCCAGATGTCGCCGGAGCGCATCTATCAGGCGCTCACGACCGGCTCGATGAGCGAGCAGGCGAAAGACCTCACGGACATTGCCAAGGTGAAGCTGGCGGAGTTCATGAGCAGCCGTCCCATGGGCAGCGCGCGAGCGGGCGATGCGGCCGCGATGCCGAACAAGTGCAAGACGAACCCTCCATTGTTGGAGCCCGCAAAGGCACCGCAATGGAACGGCTGGGGAAACGACCTCGCCAATTCTCGGTTTCAGCCCGCTGCGGCGGCGCGCCTGACGGCGGCACAGGTCCCACAGTTGAAGTTGAAGTGGGCGTTCGGGTACCCGTCTGGAGCCTCTGCTAATGCACAACCTGCCATCGTGGCTGGACGCGTATTCGTCGGCAGCGACAACGGCTACTTCTACTCGCTCGATGCCAGGACGGGATGCGTCTACTGGTCGTTCGAGAACGGCTCGATTGTTCGCAATGCACCGACCGTGGCTCCCGTTGTCAGCCAGGACGTCCCGCCCGCAGCTCAGGGTCCGCAGCTCCCTGGTCGACGATCGCAAGCCCCCGCTCCGCCTCCGCAGCGGTATGCGGTCTTCTTTGGCGACGGGCATGCGAACGTCTACGCACTCGATGCGCAGAGCGGCAAGCTGCTCTGGAAGACACGTGTCGATTCCCATTTCGTTGCCCGTGTTACCGCGGGCACGAAGTACTACAACGGCAAGTTGTTCGTGCCGGTGTCGTCTTCCGAGGAATTCAACAGCGGCAACCCGGGTTACTCCTGTTGCACGGCCCGTGGCAGCGTCGTCGCTCTCGACGCCAACACCGGCAAGCAGCTCTGGAAGGCCTGGGTGATTCCCGATGAACCGCGTCCGTATAAGACGATGGCGAACGGCGTGGCGCTCTACAGGCCGGCGGGCGGCGCAGTGTGGAATTCGCCGACGGTCGACCCCGTCCGCAACGCAATTTACTTCGGTACGGGCGACGCGACGACTTCACCGTCGCCCAAGACCACCGATGGCGTCATGGCGGTCGATATCGACACCGGCAAACTGCTCTGGTCCTATCAGGCAACCGCCGGCGATGTCTTCATGGGCGGGTGCACGGGCGCCGAGCGTAGCGAGGCGTGTCCGACGCCGATGGGACCCGACATGGACATCGGCAACTCGCCCATCCTCGTGACGCTGCCAGGCGGCAAGCGCGCCCTGCTGGGTGGGACAAAGAGCGCCGACGTGTTTGCGCTCGACCCTGACAACCAGGGGACCCTGCTTTATCGCGTGAATGCGGCGGGCGGACCGATCAACGTCACAGGCCGCGCCGCGCGAGGATCGATCGTGTGGGGCGGCGCGACGGACGGCCAACGCATCTACTACGGTGCCGGCGCCGCCGGGCTCGTCGCGCTGACACCAGAGGCAGGCGAGGTTGCCTGGTCGTTTACGGGTCCGCCGCTGACGGCGGGAGCTCGCGGCGTCGGTCTTGGCGCGGCACCAACGCTGATTCCCGGGGTCGTCTTTGAAGGCGCCGGCGACGGCCGACTCTTCGCCGTGTCGTCAACGACTGGCAAACTTCTCTGGCAGTTCAATACCCGACAGGAGTTCAAGACGGTGAACGATGTGATGGCGCACGGCGGCGCGATCGCTTCATCGGGCGCAGTAGTCGTCGACGGAATGGTCTTCGTTGGCTCCGGCTACGCCATCACCGACGGGGCCACCGCAGGCAACGTGCTGCTCGCCTTCGGCCTCGATTAACAGGACGTATCAGGGCCGCGGTGGAAGCGGTTTCCGCTCTCGCGCCGCAGCAGCCACATCCTCGATCGCCTGTATCACCACTCGCGGGTGCGTTAGCTGGATCTCATGTGCGGCACCCGGGACGATCGTGTGGCGGCTGTTCGGCGATAGCTTCGCCAGGATGGCGTGAGCCGTCCTGTTTCCGTCGCCGCGAGTCAGCACGACAACTGGGACCCGCGCGATTGGTGCGTCGGCCTGTTTCTGGCTCTGCAGCAGCCGCGACAGCGCCGCATGTTCTCCCGCTTGAAACTCGCGAACGACCTCCGCCGGAACCGACAGCGGAATCGCTTCGATGACCCGCTGTTCCAGCTGTACGCGCAATTCGTACAACACTGGCGGAAGCAGATTGAATGGCGACCCGGTCTGCGGCGACCGTCGCGCTACGTTCACTGGTGCAGTCGGCATCGTCGTCTGCAACTGTTCGCTGCTGAGCGACGCAATCGCGACACCTTTCCCTTGATACAGAGTGAAGAGCCCGTCCTCGCTGGAAGGATCGACGAGGACCAGACCCACGACATCGCCGGGATACTCCAGCTGATACAGCCGGGCGTAGACACCGCCCATCGAGTGACCGACGAGGACTACGGGTGTCTTTTCGCCGGCCGCGGCCAGTCCCGAATGGAGATCGCGAATGATCCGCGCCGGCGTGTCGACTGCGTCGCGTGGATCACTCCATCCGGCGCCGGCACGATCGTACGAGCAGACGCGGTGCGACTGTGCCACGGCCGGCTGCACGAGCGACCAATCGATGGCGAATGCGCCCGCGCCAGCCTCGAGGACGACGGTTGGAGTCCCAGAACCGCTGCAGATGAAGTGGAGCTTTCGCCCACCGATATCAACGAGGCGACCGGGCGCTGATCCGATGCTTCCTTGTTGCTGCTGCGCGAGCACCGGCGCACTTGCCACCGTCGCGGCGATGGCGAGCGCGGTCAGACGTTTCACTTGGCAACCTTCAGCGACACATCGACTTTTACCGTTTCGCCGGTAATACGATCGGCGGCGGCGGTGAACTGACGCGCCTGACCATCGCGGAGCACAACGTTGTTGCTGGCGCGGAACGACCGGATGACGGGCAAGCCGTTTGTCGTGGTCCCTGCGCCGACGCTCTGCGGCGTCGCGATTGCGTCGTCCTGCACCGATACCCAGATTTCGAAGCGTCCGCCGTCGAGAATCCGCGCCCTGGCATCGATGTTCGTCCCCACGGCCTTGTACAGGACCGGACCGCCGGTCGGGATACCCGGAATGGGCTTGCCATCGAGCGTCAACGACATCGTTGGCAGCGGCACCTCCCCACCCATACGCAGTGATGTCGTTGGCGCGCCCTCCACGTCGCCCACGTACTTGGCATTGACGGTGAGCGCATATGGCAGGCTGCTCGTCTTCTTATCTCCCTGGTAGCGCGAAATCACGACTTCCAGGTCGAGCGGAACAACGACGTTCATCTTCTCCGCGTCGGCGCGGGCCGCCTCCAGGGCACGACGCTGCGACTCCTCGGCGACCTTCTGCTGCGCACGCGCCACGGCCTCCGCCTGCTGCGCTGCCATCTTTGCCATGGCTTCGACCCCGGCCTGTTGCTCCGCCGCTGCCTTCTCCGCCGCTGCCTTCTCTGCAGCTGTCAAGGGCTTCTGCTGCGCGGCCGCCGACACACTGAACGCAATCGCCAGGACCGCCAGGGCCGCCGTATAGCGTCTCATCACCACTTGGTTTCTCCTTCTGTCTGGGCCCGAGCCGTCAACAGCGGCAGCGGGTCAATCTCGAGCGGCGCAATCACAAGAGGTGCCCTGTCCGCCTCGCCGAGCGCCTGAACCACCGTCTCCGGAATACGGCCGTTCGCCACCGCTGTGACAAACATCCCGAACGCGACTCGATCCTCTTCCGCAAACAGCACCGGGCTCAATTGCAACGGCACCGTCCGCGGCGACTCGACCCGATCCGGCACCCCGAGCCGCCGCCGGATCGGACGGAGGTCATTCGCCGACGACGGCGGCGACACCGGGGTTGCCTCCACTGCGACTTGTGTCACGGGCGTCCTGTGGACACTGGGCGCGACGACGACTCCTCCGCGCATGAACCGCGGCACAACGACCGCCAACACAACCCCGACGATTGCCGCGACGACGAGAGGCTGCACGCCCTGCCCCCACACCGCCTGACGCCACAGCGACTGTTCGGGTTCAGCGGCAATGCGCGTCCGCACGCGAACCAGGAACTCCGGCGACGGCTCGATACCGAGTGCCGACTCCAGCTCGCGATCGAGCTGCGCATCGCTCAACGGGTGCTGCGGTCCTGTGTCATCCATGACAATGCGTCCTTCAACTGTTGTCGCGCCGCGAACAATCGCGACTTGACGGTGCCCTCCGGCAGTTCCAGCAACGTCGCGACTTCTCTGATGTCGTGCTCCTCGATTCCGGACAGCACGATGACGACACGGAGCTTCTCGGAGAGGCCATCGATTGCGCGCCACAAGTGTTCCGCGCGTTCACGCGCTTCCAGGCCGACCTGCAGGTCGGCTTCTCCCGGGCGGCTTCTGCCTGAAGCCGGAAGCCACGTATCCGCGTGATCTTCGCGCACCGTGCGGCGCCGGTTCGACCGCTGTCGATCGAGCGCCATACGCCATGTCATGCGCACGAGCCAGGCCCTGAACCGATCGCGATCCCGAAGCTGAGTGAAACTGCGATACGCCTTCGCGAACGCCTCTTGCGCCACGTCCTCTGCGTCTTCGCGGTTGCGGAGCACGCTGTAGGCCACGCGCACGGCCAGCGTCGAGGACTCCACCAGCCGCGCTTCGAACTCCCGGGCCAGCTCCTGATCCACAGTCAGGGCGCGATCCCACGGATGAAGTTGTGCAGCCACCTCGGCGCGGTCATGCATGTCGCTTCACCGGGCTAGACGCCGTCGGAACGGAGTCGGTTCAGTTCGTCGTTGGGGCCTACACAGACGAGAGCTTGTGTCCGAGCTTGTCCTTCTTGGTCTTCAGGTATCGACGGGTCGAATCGCTGGCGGGAATTTCGAGCGGAACCGCTTCGGACACGGCAAGGCCATAGCCCTGCAGCCCCACGAACTTCCGCGGATTGTTGGTCAACAGCCGCATCGTCTTGACGCCCAGGTCGCTCAGGACCTGCGCGCCGATGCCGTAGTCGCGCTGGTCGGCTTTGAACCCGAGCCGCTCGTTCGCCTCGACGGTGTCGAGCCCCTCATCTTGGAGCTCGTACGCGCGAATCTTGTTGGCCAGCCCGATGCCGCGGCCTTCCTGATTGAGATACAGCAGAACGCCCCGGCCTTCTTTGGCGATGCGGGCCATCGCCGTCTCGAGCTGCGCGCCACAGTCGCACCGCGCCGAGTGAAACACGTCGCCGGTCAAGCACTTCGAGTGCACACGAACCAGCACGTCCTTGCCATCACCGATCTCGCCGCGAACGAGCGCCACGTGTGTTTCGCTGTCCAGCTGGCTGGCATACGCAAAGATTCGGAAGGCTCCGTGCTCAGTCGGCAGTTCGGCGCTGGCGACGCGCTTCACCAGCCGTTCGGTCTGCATCCGGTACTGAATAAGGTCGGCAATCGTAATGATCAGCAGCCCGTGCTTCTTCGCGAACTTCGTGAGCTCCGGCACGCGCGCCATCGTGCCGTCCTCGTTCATGATTTCGCAGATGACGCCGGCCGGATACAGTCCGGCCATACGAGCAAGGTCGACGCCCGCTTCTGTCTGCCCGGCGCGAACGAGCACTCCGCCATCGCGCGCGCGAAGTGGCGACATGTGGCCGGGTCTCGCAAGATCGGCCGGCGTCGTCTCCGGATCGATCGCCGCCATCACGGTGGCCGCGCGATCGGCCGCCGAGATTCCAGTCGTGACCTGATGCTTGGCGTCGATCGGCACGCAGAACGCCGTGCCGAACGGCGTTGTGTTCGCGTTGACGGCGAGCGGAATCTCGAGCTCGTCGAGCCGCTGTCCAGTCATCGACAGGCAAATCTGTCCGCGGCCGAACTTCGCCATGAAGTTGATGGCAGCGGGCGTGACCTTCCCGGCTGCGATTGTCAGATCGCCTTCGTTCTCCCGATCCTCGTCGTCAACGACGATGATCATCCGGCCGGCGCGGATTTCGGCAATCGCGTCGTCGATCGACGAGAAGGGGCTCCTTTTTCGCGCGCCTTTGGCGATTCGAATCTTCGAGTGTTTCGTCATTGTTCGGTGGTCCGGCTAAAGCCGGACACTACAACGGAGCGTTCCGCCTCAAACCGGACACTACGTACGGAATAGCTGCGTCGCGCGCGCGACGTACTTACCCACGACATCGCATTCGAGGTTCACCGTCGCACCAGCCTGCAACGAGCTCAGACTGGTGTGCGCCCAGGTGAACGGAATGATCATGACATCGAAATGGTCGGCGGCGAGGTTGGCGATAGTCAGGCTGACGCCATCCATGGCGACAGAGCCCTTCGGCACGAAATACACCGCCAACGCCGGGGAAAAGCCGACTTTCAGCCAGTGTGCGTCATCGTCTTCCCGCGCCTCGAGCACGGTGCCGATTCCGTCGACGTGACCCTGCACAAAATGGCCACCGAACCGGCCGTCGGCACGCATCGCGCGTTCAAGGTTCACCGCCTGGCCGTGTTGCAGGCCGGCAAGCGTGGTTACGCGCGCGGTCTCAGGGCCGATGTCTGCCGCGAATTCCGAGGCGTCCCGTTGCGCCACTGTCAGGCAGACACCGTTCACCGACACGCTCTCACCATGAGAGAGGTCGGGAGCGATCGCAGTCCGAATGCGGATGCGCAGCCCTGCGTCGGTCGCTCCCACGTGCCTAACCTCGCCGACGGCTTCAATGAGGCCGGTGAACATACCCTTCGATCATGACATCTGGACCCAGCACCTCGACCCGTCGATCGAACAGCGCAAACGTGGAAAACGCGCGGCTCTCGAGCGCGATACCCTGCTCGCCAAGGGTGACCGGCGCCACAAGGAGTTGGACGTAGTCGACAAGCCGCGCGTCCCAGACGGCCGCATGGAGCGCCGACCCTCCTTCAATCACGATGCTCTGCACGTCTCGGCGAAGCAACTCGCGCAGGGCCACCTCTATCTCAGCCGAATCAGGGGCCACAATCGCGGCACCTGCACGCTCGAGCGCTGCGGCGCGGGCGCCGGACTCACGAAGCATCATCGCCGTCGTCACGACGAGGATCGGCCCGGCAGAGAGTGTGGAGAAGATGCGCGCGGTCGGCGGTGTTCGCAACCGGCGGTCAAAGACGACCCGCGTCAGCGGCCGCTCGCGATACACCTCGCGAGCCGTCAGGCGTGGATCATCAACGAGAATCGTTTCCGACCCGACGCCGTCGGCGTCGACCCACGCCCGGTCATACTGTGCGCGCCTGACTGCGGCCGCCGACGTAATCTGCGTTCGTGCTCCCGCGCTCGCGCTGATGCGCCCGTCGATGCTGACGGCCGCCTTGATAATCACGAACGGTCGCCCGTCGCGGACAGATGTGAGGAAGGGCTGATTCAAACGCGCCGCGGCAGCACGTCCGACGCCGACGACGACCTCGATGCCGCGCTCGCGCAGTCGCGCCAGCCCGCGGCCATTGACCTCCGGAAACGGATCCTCCATCGCCGCGACGACCCGGCGAATGCCGGCAGCAATGATCCGCTCGGTGCACGGGCCGGTCCGCCCCTGATGGGAGCATGGCTCCAGCGTGCAGTACAACGTGGCGCCTCGAGCGGCGTCGCCGGCTTCGTCGAGCGCGTGCACTTCCGCGTGCGGCTCACCCGCCCGCTCGTGCGATCCCTGGCCGACGACGACGCCCTCGTCAGAGACGACGCACGCACCGACCATCGGGTTCGGCGTGGTGCGTCCGAGACCGCGGCGTGCGCACTCCAGCGCGCGATTCATCCAGCACATGTCAGTGGCGGTCGTCGCTACCACGTCGCTACCACTTTTCCTGGAACAGCGCGTCGACGTATTCCTGAGCCGAAAACGGAATGAGATCGTCGAGACCCTCGCCGACGCCGACATACTTGATTGGCAGCTTGAGGTCGTGTGCAATGGCGACTGCCACGCCGCCTTTGGCGGTGCCGTCAAGTTTCGTCAGCACGATCCCGGTCACGCCAGCCACACTCGTGAACTCGCGGGCCTGCTGAACCCCATTCTGACCAACCGTGGCGTCGAGCACGAGCAACACTTCGTGCGGCGCGCCATCCGCGGCTCGCGCCGCCACCCGCCTGATCTTGTCCAGCTCGTTCATGAGGTTGACGCGGTTGTGCAGGCGGCCTGCCGTATCGATCAGGATCGGATTGCGATTCCGCGCCTTGCCGGACTGAATGGCATCGAATACGACTGCGGCCGGATCCGACCCGTCTTTCGCGCGGATGATGTCGACGTCGGCTCGCTTGGCCCAGATTTCGAGCTGCTCGACGGCAGCGGCCCGGAACGTGTCCGCCGCACAAATCAGCGGCTGGTGGCCTTCGCTCTTCAGCAGATTTGCGAGCTTGCCGACGGTGGTGGTCTTCCCCGTCCCGTTGACGCCAACAATCAGCGTGACGTGCGGTGTGTGGCCATTCGACGGTGGTGATTCCACGGCGTCGAACACCTGCCGGATTTCGTCCTTCACCAGATCGCGGAGGCTCTCACCGCGGCGGCTGCGTGCTTTCACCGCGCCGACGATCCGTTCAGTGGCCGCAATGCCAACGTCCGCGGAGACGAGCAGTTCCTCCAACGCCTCGATGGTGTCGACATCGACCGGCCTCGTTCGTTGTTCCGCCGTATCTGCGTGCTGGACGATCTCATCGAAACGCCCGAGGATCTGTTCCTTGGTGCGGCTGAGTCCTTCCTTGAGGCGATCGAAGAATCCCAATTGATGGCTACCCCAGTTCGGCTCGCTGTGGCCGAAGCATCAAGTCTTCCAGTGCGGTACGCGCGTCCTTGCGTCCTGCAAGCACCTCCTCGACCTGCGCGGTGATCGGCAGCTCGACGCCGACACGCGCCGCCAATGCCAGCGCGGCCTCCGTCGTGCGCACACCCTCAGCCACCATCTTCATGCCCGCCAGGACGTCATGCAAGGCACGGCCGTGGGCCAACTCAACGCCGACGTGACGGTTGCGGCTGAGCGTGCCGTTACAGGTGAGCACGAGATCGCCGAGCCCGGCCAGCCCGGCGAGTGTGTCGCGCCGGGCACCGGCGGCACACGCCAGGCGCGAGATCTCCGCCAGGCCGCGTGTGATCAGGCCGGCCCGTGCATTGTTCCCGAGGCCAAGGCCCTCCACCACCCCGGCGGCGATCGCAATCACGTTCTTCACCGCCCCGCCAATTTCCACGCCGACCACGTCATCGGTACCGTACAGCCGTAGATACGGCGAGCGGAATTCCGTTTGAACCCGCTGGACCGCCGCCGATTCCGTCGACGCTACGGACAAGGCCGTCGGCAGCTCGCGCGCAACTTCCGCAGCGAAGCTGGGGCCGGACAGTACCGCAACGTGCACGTCAGGCCCGAGTTCCTGCGCGACGATCTCGGAGACCCGAAACAAGGTTCCCTGCTCGAGTCCCTTTGTGGCGCTGACGATGATCGATCCGCGCTGGATGTGCGGCGCGGCGCGCTTGAGAATGCTGCGCGTGCCGTGGGTCGGCGCAGCCGACACGATAATCTCGGTCCCGGTCAGCGCCTCTTCCAGGCTGTCTGTGATCCGCAGCCCATCGGGAAAACTCACGTCGGCCAGATAGACAGCGTTGGCCCGCCGCTCGCGCATGTCCGCGACGAGTACCGGATCGCGCCCCCACAGCCACGCCTCGTGTCCACGTCGAGCGAGATGGATGGCCAGTGTGGTTCCCCACCCGCCCGCGCCGAGTACAGCTACGCGATCGATATCAGACGCCTCCCACGCGTCGTTCCGTCCCGGCCACAATCCGTGCGATGTTGCCGCGATGGCGAACCAGGATAATCGCCACCGCCACCGGCGCAAGAGAGACAGCGGCGATGCGCTCGGCGAGCAGCACCGACACCGCGCCCCTGAAACCATCGAGCATCATCGCCAGCGGAGGTCGACGTCGCGGGCCAGGGCACCGCGACACGGGAGGCCGTCACGCCGCGCCAGCAGAAACGCAAACGGAAGCGACCCGATGAAGTAGCCGCACAGATGACGATGAACGCATTCATGTCGAGGGACCAGCCCGCAGCGCCGTACGTTGCAGCGCCACATACGTCGGACCTTTCGGCGACAGCCGGCTCTCGAACAGTGTAATCGCGTCTACGGGCGTGGTCCCGAGCGCGAGATCGTTCAGCGGCCCGACGAGGGCCGGCGACCGCAATCCTGCTGCGTCGCGCACCCGCGCCAGCGTGAGATGCGGGTTGAATGGCCGTTCTTCCGGGGGCACACCGGCCACGGCCAGCCGATCGTTGACAAGCGTCTCGAGCGCCATGAGTCGGGGACGTCCCGCCGTCAGCCCCGCCCAGATCACACGCGGGCCGCCCGTACGCGGAAACGTGCCGACGCCAGCGATGGTCAGGTCAAACCGCTCGCCGAGCGGCTCTGACAACATCGTGCGAACAGCGTCCGCCTTCGACTCCTCAACGTGTCCGATGAATCGAATGGTGATGTGGAGGCGCTCCGCGGTTACCCAGGTGATGCGAGATTGCGGCGCCAGCCGCGCGGCCGTCGCCCTCAGGCGTGAAATCAGATCGAGGATGGTCGTCGCGACCGTGCCTGAGATCTCGAGCGCCACAAACAAGCGCATGCGTACGCCCCGTCGCTTCAGGAGCTGGACAACAGCAAGCGGCGCACCATATCGAGCGCGGCCTGCGACGCCTGAAACTTCACCTGCTCGCGTTCGCCGTGAAACCGGAACGTCCGAACGCGTGTCGTCGATCCGACCACCGCAGCGATCGCCACAGTGCCGACCGGCTTCTCAGCAGAACCGCCGCCAGGCCCGGCAATCCCCGTGACGCCAAGAGCAACATCGACACCGGCGGACGCACGCGCACCTTCCGCCATCGCGATCGCCACCGGTTCGCTCACCGCCCCGTGTTCCTCAATCAGGAGTTGCGACACACCGAGCAATTCCGTCTTGGCCTCGTTCGCATAGGCGACAACGGCCCGTTCCACGTATCGCGAGCTGCCCGCCACATCGGTCAGCCGTGAACTCACCAGCCCACCGGTGCACGATTCCCCAAGTGCAATCCGATACCGACGAGCAGCGAGCATTTCACCAACCACCGCCTCCATCGACTTTCCGTCAGTGCTGAAGACGTCCTCACCGAGCACGGCGCATACCCGCTGCACCGCTGTTTCGAGAACTGACCTCGCGGCGTCAGCGGATGATGATCTCGCCGAGACGTGCAGCTCGATTTGGCCCAGCGCTGCCAGGATGGTTGCGCTGATGCGCGGCGTCGCCTGCTCCCATTCCCGATACAGCGGCTGCAGAGCCTCATCCGTCTGCGACTCGATCCGACCCGCGATCTTCAGCACGCGTCGAATGAGCGGCGCGCCGGCGGCACGCGCACCCAGCGGTCCGTCCACGAGCGTCTCGAGCATCGGCCGAAGCTCCCGCGGCGGGCCGGGCAACAGAAGAACGACCGCATCACCGTCGTCCAGCCACAGCCCCGGCGCGCTGCCACGCGAGTTCTCAATGACCACCGCGCCGTCGGGAACCATGGCCTGTCGCCGGTTGATCTCGGGCATCGGCCCTTGGTACCCGCGGGCCGCAAAACGCACACGCATCCGCTCGGTCATCGCAACGTCCTCGGCGAGCGTTCGCCCCAGCGTTGCCGCCACCACCTCACGCGTGACATCGTCGTCTGTGGGGCCAAGCCCGCCGCTGAACACCACCAGATCGGTGCGCTCGCGTGCCGAGCCAAACAGGTGAGCCAGCTCTTCGCGATCGTCGCCCGCGACGCCTTTCATCACGACCTCGATGCCGAGCGCGTTCAGCTTCTCGGTGATGAACAGTGAATTCGTGTCCATACGAAGCGGCGTCAGCAGCTCGCTGCCGACGGCAATAATCGCCGCGCGGGTCAGTGGTTTCACACGAGCCACCCGAGCGGCGTCACCCAGATCAACAGGCGCATGACGACGTTGCCGTAAATCGCCGCCATTCCGTCGTCCGCCATCACGCCCCAGCCGCCCGGCAGTTTTTCGAAGCGGCCCGACGGCCACGGCTTGACGACATCGAGGACGCGAAACACCAGGAATCCGACCAGTGCGCCGGTGACGGTGACCGGCAGGAACGCAAGCGTGATCAGCATGCCGGCGACTTCGTCCATCACGATCGGACCAGGATCGGTACCGCCGAAGTACCGTTCTGCCAGGCCGGCACTCCACACTCCTACCGCAAACAGGGTCACGATGGTGGCCAGCTCGATCGCAGACGAACCGGTGGCACGCACGGCCACGAAAGCCGCCAGGCCAGCAGCCGACCCGAACGTACCGGGAGCCGTCGGAGCATAGCCGACGTACGCGCACGTCGCGATGAAGACAGCAAGGCGGTCGACCGGGGAGTGGCCGCGTGGTTCCGGCCCGCTATCTGACAACGGGTGATTACTCGTGAAGCGGACCCACGACGCGAGTACCCGCGACGCGATCGTGGAGAGTGCGTCGATCACCGGCGAAGAGCGCCGGCGCAAAGCCGATTCCCACGGTTGCCACTGAAGCCAGTGCGGCGAGTGTCCGCTGCACGGCCCGTGATGGCTCGACCTCTCGGTTGTCTTCCGCGACGACGCGAATCCCGGTGGCCATCTTACCCACCGTCTGACCGCCCAACGCCGTAAAGACGCTGAAGTACGAGCCCTTCACCATCAGCAGAAACAACGCGAGAGGAAGGACGGGAATCGCCTGCCACGAAGAGAGGGGTACGCCCGCGATCTGGAATGTGAAATAGATCACGACCGCGTCGATCGACAACAGGATCAGGTGATCGAGGGCAGCCGCAATCATCCGCCGCATCGGTCCGCTGACGTCGAGCTGGGGTGCAGCGGCTGGTCGGGGGGCGCCCACAACTGGCGTCGCAGCCGCGGGCAACGGCGCCATTGATGTGGACTCCTCAGCAAATGCGAGGACTGGATCTGACTCCGGGTCGCCGTGCACCTTGCGCACGGGTTTCGGCACAGGCCGCAGGCGTGGCTTGTCTGGCGTGCGGCGCACGGCCAGCGGTGCTCTGGGCGCGGGCGGAAGCTTGATGAGCGGCTCATCCCCATCCGCTCCGCTCGGATGGAACAGCGGCAACGCCGGGGTCGAACGCGAGAGGACGCGCGGTCCCGGCTGCGTGGCGGCGGTCGCATTCGACACAGGAGCCGGAGCAGACGGAATGGGCTGACTCACCGGCAGAGCCAACACTGGTCGTTCCAGCGTCATCGACGCCAGCGGGTCCGCAACCGGCGACGATGTGGCGACAGGTCGCACCGTGTCAAGGCGCGCTTCCAGCTGATTCAGCCAGCGATCGGCATCACGGCGCACCGGCTCCGGTTCACGAAGCAGCAGCTCCGGCTCAGTCGGCACCGTGACAGCAAGAGAAAAGTCGTATCCGCAGTTCCGGCACCGATCGCCGGTTTCGAACCCGAGGTACTCGCATTTCGGGCACTTCATCGGATGGTCTCCTCTGCGGCTGGTGAGGTGGGCAGCGTGACGAGGAGGGCGGCCTGAATCGCAGCGGTCAGCGTGTCGGCGTCAGCGCGCAGCGGATCGCCGCGATCAATCGCATCGAGCAGCCGAAGCGCCTCGTGGGACCTGCCGCTCTCATAAAGAGCCTTTGCGCGGGCGACACGCATCTCAGATGTCCGAACCACCGGCACCGGGGTACTGACCCGCGGAGTGACCACGGGAGTGGTGACCTGCTGTTCTCCAAGCCATGACGCGATCGGCTGCGCAGCCAGAAAGATCGAGGCGGCAATCATCACGCAGACACCAATCGTCGCCGCCCAGTTTGTCGACCGGGGAGCCGGGAGCTTATCGGTGTATCGCCGCAGCGGCGGCCCGGCCATCGCTGCGACGCCCGTGAGCGGGGCCGTCGCGACCGCAGCATGTCCTGCCTCCGCGATACCGAGCCGCTGAAGAAAGACCAGCGCCGTCTCGCTGCCGCCATCTGCAACCGCGCGCGTCAGCAGCTCGCGGGCGCTCGCAAAATCACCGGAGCGGTAGGCCTCCAGGCCGCGGTGAAGCGATTCCTCGGTCTCGCGCTGTCGCTCAGCAAGCGCCCCGCGAGCCCGCTCAATATAGGCGCGCGCCCGGCCATGGCCGCGTTCGAGAAACGCCACCCGGGTCCAGACGTTCACCGCTTGTTCGTAGCGGCCGTCAAAGTAGTGGTCGAGGCCGGCAAGCAGGAGCCGTTCGATCAGCGCATCGCGATCCGCGTTGGCGGACCCATCACTGGCAGGCGCGGCGCGCAGCGGCTCGGTCATGCAGCAGGCAATGGCAAGGTAAGCACGCCTATTATAAGCGCTTATGGCTCTGATTGAGTGCGTTCCGAACGTCAGCGAGGGCCGCCGGCTCGACGTAGTGGACACACTCGCCGGAGCCGTTTCGAGCGTCGACGGCGTCCGGCTGCTCGATCGATCCTCCGACTCGGATCACAACCGCTCTGTGCTGACCTTCGCCGGGGATGCTTCAGCGGTCCACCAGGCAGTCATGGCGCTGTTCGAGGCGGCCGTCGGGCGCATCGATCTGCGCCGCCACACTGGCGCCCATCCGCGCCTCGGGGCGGTGGACGTCGTGCCCTTCGTCCCGCTCGGTGCCACGACCATGGCCGCATGCGTTGAGCTGGCGAAGCAGACCGGCGCGGCGGTGGCCGCGCGCTTTGACGTGCCCGTCTTTCTGTACGAGGAAGCCGCCTCGACACCCGCGCGGCGCAATCTGGCAGATATCAGGCGCGGCGAATTCGAAGGGCTCGTCACAAAGCTGGCGTCGTCCGACTGGGCGCCCGACTACGGCCCGTCACGTCCGCATCCAACCGCCGGCGCCACTGTGATCGGCGCCCGCCGGCCGTTGATTGCGTTCAACGTCAACCTCGCCACCGATCGAATCGAGACCGCGAAAGCGGTGGCCGCCGCGGTCCGGGAGAGCAGCGGTGGCTTGCCCTTCGTAAAGGCGCTCGGCATTGCTCTGCCCGACCGCGGCATTGTCCAGGTGTCGATGAACCTGACGAACTTCGAACGAACGTCCATCGTGCGAGCGTTCGGGACCGTTCGCGAGGAGGCCGAACGCCGTGGCGCCCTTGTGGTGGAGAGTGAAATCGTCGGACTCGTCCCCGAGGCGGCGCTGCCTCCGGCGCCCATCCAGACACTGCAGCTTGCCAGATTCAGCAAGGAACAGGTGCTGGAAGAGCGATGGAAGGCGATGGAGAGGGAGGAAAGTGGAAGAAGTGGAATAAGTGGAAGAAGTTGAAAAGTGGAAGGGTGGAAAAGTACGGAGAAAGTACAACGAGCCACTGCGCAGCATTCGGGATTGGGCCAGAAACCGCATGTATCGGCTTAGGCACGTGCCCTGCTCTGCGACGTCGTATGGCACTGCGCAACCTCTTCGAGCGAACCGAGCAGTTCTCCATCGCTGTATTCAATTTTTGTCGCAAGCTTCCTAAGACAAGAGAAGCGCAGGAACCAGCCGACCAACTGCGACGGGCAGCGAACGGAGTTCGCATGAACTACCGGGCAGCACGGCGCGGGCGGTCTCACGCGGAATTCAAAGCAAAGCTCGGGGTCGTGTTCGAGGAAGCCGACGAAGCGGCGGATTGGCTTCGCTATTTTCGCGACACAGGCATGCGTCACGAGCCGGCGTTAGTTCAAGAAGGAGAAGAACTCGCCAAGATCTTCGCAGCCTCGGTGGCAACGGCGCGGAAGAACAGTCGGCGGTTGAAGAACGTCCCACACAGCTAGTCGTGCTTCACGCCTACTTTTCCACTTCTTCCACTTCTTCCACTTTTCCACTTTCCCTTACGTCTCCGCATCATCCTCCGCCCGTCTCGGGGCGATGCCGAACGAACGCATCTTCCGATAGAGATTACTTCTCTCGACGCCCAGCACGTCGGCCGTCCGTGAGATGTTTCCCTGCTGCGCCGCCAGCGCGCGCAGGATGTACTGGCGCTCGAAGTCGTCGCGTGCATCGTGCAGCGGCATGATCGACGCCGGGGACGTGTCCTCGACGGCCACTGACCCCGCGCTCTGATCGAGGAACAGAAGATCACGCGCAGTGACGCGCTCGCCGGGCACCATGATCATCAGCCGCTCGATGACATTGCGCAGCTCACGAACGTTGCCGGGCCACGGATACCGTTGCAGCGCCTCGACCGCGTCTGTTTCGAACCGCTTGGCACGGCGACCATATTCACGCGCGAGCATCGCCATGAAGTGATCGGCGAGCAGTGCAATGTCTTCGCGCCGCTCTCGCAGCGGCGGCACCGAGATTGGGACCACATTCAACCGAAAGAACAGATCCTCGCGGAATCGGCCCGCTTTGATTTCGGCGCGCAGATCCTTGTTGGTTGCGGCCACCACGCGCGCGTCGACCCGGATGCGCGTTGACCCGCCAACCGCCTCCATGACCTGCTCCTGCAGGACCCGCAGCACTTTCGCCTGTGTCTTCAGGCTCATGTCGCCGATCTCGTCGAGGAAGATCGTTCCACCATGCGCCAGCTCAAACTTGCCGCGGCGGTCGGCAACCGCACCGGTGAACGCGCCCCGCACATGACCGAAGAGCTCGCTTTCGATCAGCTCCTCGGGGATGGCCGCGCAATTGACCTCGACGAACGGTCCCGTGCGCCGAAGGCTGAGCGCGTGAATGTTGCGAGCCACCAGTTCCTTGCCGGTCCCGTTTTCACCGAACACGAGCACGCGCCCGTTGGTGGGCGCGGCCATCGCGACCTGCTCGCGCAACCGCGCCATCCCAGGGCTCTCCCCCACCATGGTGTGGTGGGCGTCCACGCGGGCGCGCAGCGCAAGGTTCTCGGCTTCCAGATGTCGCTGGCGGAAGGCATTCCGCACGACCAGCACGGTCTTCTCGAGCGACAGCGGCTTCTCGACAAAGTCGAAGGCCCCCATCTTGATGGCCCGCACGGCCGATTCGACGTTGCCGTGACCCGAGATAATCACGACCTGCGCGTCCACCTGACGCTCGCGCATGCGCGCCAGCGTCGCCAGTCCGTCCATGCCGGGCAGCCAGATGTCGAGAACGACGACGTCGAAGGCGCGACGGCTCAGGCGCTCGAGGCACGCCTCGCCGCTGTCGACGGCATCGACGTTGTACCCCTCATCGCGCAACACGCCGCCAAGCGCGCTGCGCACGCCCGGCTCGTCGTCAACAATCAGAATCGAGGGCATCCAGAGAAATCCTACCGTTCCTGCTTCCCGGCTCTCACGACCGTGTTCGTGTTCTGAGTCCGGCTAGCAGGGTAACTCGATCGCAAACCGTGTCCCGCGGGGGATGTTGTCGCTCACGTCGATGCTGCCGCCGTGCTCGGCGACAATCCGGCGCACGATCGCCAGTCCAAGTCCGCTCCCCCGCTGCTTGGTTGAGTAGTACGGCAGAAACAGCCTGTCGCGTTCGGCCGCAGGAATCCCCGGCCCGTCATCCGCGACAACAATCCGCACGAGGCTATTCCCTGCGTCGTGTTGCGTTTCGATGTCAATGGCGCCGCGCCGTTCGACAGCCTCGATGGCGTTGTCGACGATGTTGATGATGACGCGTCGGATCTGTTCAGGGTCGGCAGAGACCTTCGGCAGCGAATCGGCGAAACGCGTCCGGATCTTCACGTCGCTGAACAGTCCGCGATAGAGCGCCAGCGCCTCATCGAGCAGCCCGTGCAGGTCAGTCGGCGTCGCCCGCGGCGCCGGCATCCGCGCGAACTGCGAAAACTCATCGACCAGCCCCTTCAGCGATTCCACTTCTGTCACGATCGCAATCGCACACTCGTCCACCAGCGCCCGCGTCGCCTCGGGTGCGCCGGCAAAATGGCGCTGCAGCCGTTCAGCAGACAGCTGAATCGGTGTGAGAGGGTTCTTGATCTCATGGGCGAGCCGGCGCGCCACCTCCCGCCATGCGGCCACGCGCTGCGCCCGGATCAGCGGCGACACATCGTCGAACACGATGACCAGGCCGTCGGCCCGACCTTCGGCCCGCCTGAACGGCGTGATCATCACCAGCAGGTGCAGCTCTCGGCCATCGCGCGAGATGGCGACCTCCTTCGGCATCGTGTCGTCGCGGCGAGAGCTGCGCTCCGTGATCAGCCGCGCCAGCGGCTCCAGCTCGCGAGAGCCGAACACGGCGCCGACGCGCAATCCGTCAACACGGGAGTCGATCCCCAGCAGCCGGGTCGCAGCGGAGTTCCAGGTGCGAATGCGCCCGTCGTTATCCACTGAGATGACGCCCGTCGCGATCCGGTCGAGCACGGTCTCTACGTACTGCCGGCGGCCTTCGACGTCCTCATGCTTCTTCTCCAACTCGACCGCTGATCGCTCGAGCCGGCGACGGCTGGCCGCGAGATCGCCGGCCATGCGATTGAAGGCGTCAATCAGCGATGCGAACTCGTCGCCTGCCTCCACCTCAACGCGATGATCGAGATGTCCGGCACCGATTTCGTCCGCCGCCGTGGCCAACACCTGCACGGGGCGCGTAATGCGCTTCGCCAGATACAGTCCCATCCATGTCGCGGCCACCAGAATCATCAGCGTGAGCATCAGGAAGAACGAGAGATAGACGCTCGAGAGCGCGGGCTTCAGGACTTCGAGCTGACGGTAGTCCACGTAGGCGCCGGTCAGGCTCCGTGCGCGCGAGGCGAACTCGCCGGTGAGGTAGTCGCTCGCGATCAGAACGCCGCGGATGGGTCCGTTCGGCGAGGAACGCAGCGGTATCGCCGTGCGAACCAGGTCGCCGCCGTTCTGTCCGCCTAACCGCTCGACGATGTCGGACGCGCGGCCTGTCTGTGCGACCTGCCGCGCCAGCTGTTCCGCGCCGGCCTTCGAATAGCTGCGCGGTACAACGGACGCTGCAACATCCACGATCGATGGCGTCTGCAGCTGACCTCCGGGCCCGACCCTATAGATTTCGATGACATCGATCCGTTCCTGCGTGACATCTGGAGCCACGATGTCGCGCGCCGTTCCCGGCTCATCGGCCAGGTCGACCGTCGCCACTCGCTTGGCCAGACGCTGCGCGACCGACGTCACCATCCGCTGATGCTCACGGTAGTAGTCGCTGGCAATGTCACGCGCCGACGAGAGAATGTTCGCCATCGGCGCGTTGAAGAACTGATCGATGTTGTTACGAATGAGCTCGCTGCCGACAATCAGCACGAGCACCGCCGGAATCAGCGTCATGCCGAGCAGCGCGATCACGAGCCGCGTCCGGAACCGGGCAAACGGGATGGCGCGCCGCTGCTCGACGACCAGCTTGATGATGTTGCGCGCCAGCACGAAGAGCAGCGCCAGCAGGATCGTCAGGTTCGTCGCCGACAGCGCGTAGAGAACGAACTCGGCAAGCACGTCGGGCGCAACGTCGGACGAACGGCTCGCGAGCGACAGCAGCCCGGCCAGGGCCGCAATCAGCGCGACGATCCCCGCGAGAATCAGCTTGGTGTTGTCGAGGAACGGCTTGCGCCCAGCCACGAACTCAATCCTTGGCGCTGAGGAGGTCCTTGAGCTCGCTCATGAACTCGCCCACGTCGCGGAACGAGCGATACACCGACGCAAAGCGCACGTAGGCGACCTTGTCGAGGCGCTTCAGCTCCTCCATCACAATCGCCCCGACTTCTTCGGTGCCCATTTCCTTTTCCGGACGGTCCTGGAGCCGCGCCTCGATCTTGTCGGCCACCGATTCGATCGCAGCGATGCTGACGGGCCGCTTCTCGCACGCCTTGAGCAGCCCGGCGACGAGCTTCTGCCGCTCGAACCGCTCGCGCGTTCCGTCCTTCTTGATCACCATGTACGGGATTTCGTCGATCCGCTCGTAGCTGGTGAAGCGACGCCCGCAGTCGAGACATTCGCGGCGGCGACGAATCACTTCGCCCTCCTTGCTTTCGCGCGAGTCGACGACCTTATCGCCGAGATGACCGCAGAATGGGCACTTCATCGGACTTCATCACTTCCTGTTCCTCGTCACGAGCGGTCCCGGCGAGCGTCTTGAGCCGGCCAATGCTCAGACCATCCTGCGCCATGAACACCAGGCCGAGCAGAAGCACGGGAAAGAACGCGATCGCGTGGACGACGATGGCAGCGGCCACTGCCTGATCGTTTGGCGCGCCGAAAAAGGACGTCACGCCAAAACGATAGGCCTCGTGGTAGCTGCCGATGCCTCCGGGTGTTGGCACCGCGACGCCGACCACCAGGAACAACTGCAGGAGAAAGGTGCCGGTAAACGGCAGGGCGATATCGAAGGCCCGCGTAACCGCCCACGTTTCAGAGGCGATCATGATCCACAGCGGAAACGACCACAACAACGCGAACAGGAACGCGCGCGGTTCCCTGGCGACGGCGAATCCGGAACTGAACGTGCGGGCCAGCTCGCCAAGGCGAAGGGCGACCCGGCGCGGCAGTACCCGGTCGGTCGAGTGGACCAGCCGTTCGATCTTTTCCGGATGCGACGCCAGGACCCACATCGCCCAGAGAAGCGCCAGGGACACGAGCCCCCCAATGGCCGCCGACCATTGAATCGGTATGAGGAAGCGAGGGTTCCACGTTGAGGTGTCCGCGAAACCCCACACATAGATCGCCATCAGGGACAGCACCGCGATCAGATCGAGGACCCGCTCCATGACAATCGTGGCGAACGCGGAGGTAAACGGCAGGCCATCCTGTCGCGCCACGAGGTACGGCCTCAAGAGATCGCCGACGCGCGCCGGAAGGATCGACAAGGCCGCAAAGCCGATTACGCCCGATCGAAAGACCGTCCGGAAGCGCGTCGGACCGATGGGACCAAGCAGCTGCTGCCATCGGAACGCACGGATCCAGAAGGTCGTGGACACAAACGCCAACGCAGCGACCAGGAGGCTGACGTGCGCCGTACGGACGTGACGCCACACATCGGCAAGGTTGGCGCCGCGAAGGAACCACCCAAGCAGGGCGATCGCCAGAAGGGACACGGCAGCTGTGCGAATTCGGGCCGTCAAAACATGGGTCCAGGGAAGCTCACACAATATATCAGGCTGATCACAGACGACGCCCGTTCCTCTTGCGTACGGTTGCCACCTCGAAAGCGTCCCTGTAAGATGCGCGGTCTCCCAGGAACGCGTGTCTCTCTCAGCTCCCCTTCTTGAAACACGATTAAGCGGCGCTGCTCCGCATCAGCAGGGCAAGGTCCGCGACATCTTCGACCTTGGCGATTCATTGCTGATGGTCGCGACCGATCGAATCTCGGCATTCGACTACGTGCTCGGCTCCGGCATTCCCGACAAGGGCAAGGTCCTCACACAACTATCGGCGTTCTGGTTCGAAAAGACCGCCGACATTGTCCCCAACCACCTGCTCACAACCGATGTCCGCGAATATCCCGAGGAGATGCGGTCGCACGCCAACGTGCTCGCGGGTCGGTCGATGCTCGTCAGGAAGACGAATCCGGTGCCGATCGAGTGCGTCGCGCGTGGGTACCTGTCGGGCTCTGGCTGGAAGGAATACAAGGCGACCGGCGCTGTATGCGGAGTCGCATTGCCGGCGGGGCTGCGTGAGTCTGACCGCCTCCCGGAACCGATCTTCACGCCCGCAACCAAGGCCACGACCGGCCATGACGTAAACGTGAGCGAAGCCGACGCGGCGCGGCTCGTCGGCGAGTCGCTGATCCGTCGCGTGCGCGAGCTGACACTGAAACTGTACGCGTTCGGTGCCGCCCACGCGGAATCATGCGGCATCATCCTTGCCGATACGAAGTTTGAGTTTGGTCTCACTGGAACGAACGAGATCATCCTCATCGACGAAGTGCTCACCCCCGATTCGTCGCGCTACTGGCCAAAAGACCAGTACGCGCCCGGGGGGCCCCAGCCCAGTTTCGACAAGCAATACGTGCGCGATTACCTCGAAGAGATCCGGTGGAACAAGCAGCCGCCAGTGCCGTCGCTGCCTGATGAGGTGGTTCTGCTCACCCGCGAGAAATATATCGAGGCCTATCGTCGTCTGACCGGGAAGGAACTCGCCTGATGCCGCTCAAAGAGCAACTTGAAGGACTGATCGACGCGATGGTGACGAAGGGCGTGAAATACACGGACGCCCAGCGGGAGTTCGAGAAGAAGTTCATCTCCCACGTCCTCTCTCAGTCCGACGGCAACCTCGGCAAGGCGGCCGAGGTCCTGGGAATTCACCGCAACACCCTGACCCGCAAAATGACGGAATACCGGCTGAAGCGAAGCGCCTAGAAGCCATTGACACGCCTTTTTCCGAATCACTACAATTAGCAGTTGTGCCTACTGAGTGCTAGCACTCAGTGCGGCCCCGCGCGATTGAAAGTCGCCGGTCGGACGGGTGCCCGCCGGAGCCTGAACGCAGGTGGACCCGCCAACGCTTCCACACCAACCGAAAAGTTCGGAGCCGAAGAGACATGAAAGTCAGACCGCTACACGACCGCATCATCGTCCAGCGCCTCGACGAAGGCGAGCAGAAGATCGGCGGAATCATCATCCCCGACACTGCCAAGGAAAAACCGCAGCAGGGCAAGGTCTTTGCCGTCGGAGCAGGCAAGGTCAAGGACGACGGCAAGCGTCAGCCGCTCGACGTCAAGGACGGCGACACCATCCTGTTCGGGAAGTACTCGGGTCAGGAAATCAAGATCGACGGCGAGGAATACCTCATCATGCGGGAGGACGAAGTCCTCGCCGTGCTCGACAGCAAATAAGCGGAGTCAAGGAACAATGGCAAAGCAGATCATTTACGGCGAGCAGTCCCGCCAGGCCATCCTGCGCGGTGTCAACCAGCTGGCCGACGCGGTGAAAGTCACTCTCGGCCCCAAAGGCCGCAACGTGGTCCTGGATCGGAAATTCGGCTCCCCCACCATCACCAAGGACGGCGTAACCGTCGCCAAGGAAATCGACCTCAAGGACCCGCTCGAGAACATGGGCGCGCAGATGGTGCGCGAAGTCGCGAGCAAGACCTCGGACACGGCTGGTGACGGTACGACCACGGCCACGGTGCTGGCGCAGGCGATCTACCGCGAAGGTGCGAAGAACGTCGTCGCCGGTGCGAACCCGATGGAACTCAAGCGCGGCATCGAGCGGGCGGTCGAAGCGATCGTCGAGGAAGTGAAGAAGATGTCGCGGCCGGTGTCGGGCAACATGGTGGCGCAGGTCGGCACCATCTCCGCTAACAGCGACGCCACCATCGGCAAGATCATCGCCGAAGCGATGGACAAGGTCGGCAAGGACGGGGTCATCACCGTTGAAGAGGCGAAGACGCTCGAAACCTCTCTCGATGTCGTCGAGGGCATGCAGTTCGATCGCGGGTATCTCTCGGCGTACTTCGTGACCGATGCCGAGCGCATGGAAGTGGTGCTCGAGAACCCGGTCATCCTGATCCACGAGAAGAAGATCAGCTCGATGAAGGATCTGCTGCCGGTGCTCGAGCAGGTCGCACGTCTCGGCCGTCCGCTGCTCATCATCGCGGAGGACATCGAGGGTGAGGCGCTCGCGACCCTGGTGGTCAACAAGCTGCGCGGCACGCTGCAGGTGGCGGCGGTGAAGGCGCCCGGCTTCGGCGACCGCCGCAAGGCGATGCTCGAAGACATCGCGATCCTCACGAACGGCCGCGCGATCACGGAGGACTTGGGGATCAAGCTCGAATCAATCAAGATCGAAGACCTCGGGACTGCAAAAAAGGTCACCATCGACAAGGACAACACCACCATTGTCGAGGGCGGCGGCACGTCCTCCGCTATCGAGGGCCGCGTGAAGCAGCTGCGCGCTCAGGTCGAGGACACGACCTCGGACTACGACCGCGAGAAGCTACAGGAG